>RDXG01000132.1 GCA_004292785.1 Bacteroidota bacterium | reverse complement strand
GTACATAACCTTCCCGATTTGTCTTATTTCAACCACGCACAGCACGTAAAAGTTGGCGGTTTGGAATGTGAAAATTGTCATGGAAATATCAAAGGCATGGAAGTAGTTCAGCAACAATCTTTGCTTACGATGGGCTGGTGTATTGATTGCCACCGCAAAACAGACGTGAACAGCAAAGGAAATGCGTATTACGACAACCTTGTAGAAATGCACAGCAAATATGCCAAACAGCCTTTAAAAGTAGAAAACATTGGTGGTTTGGAATGTTCTAAATGCCATTATTAACAGAATTAGGCTTCAAAAGAGTCCTAATTTTTTGTTTTTAAATAAAAAATTCATCTTAGACAGATTTAACATACGGCTAGACCGTATTAATACATAGATTATGGAAGGCAAAAAAAAGACGTATTGGAAAGGCATAGAGCAACTCACGAATGATAGTGAGTTTGTGAAATATGCTGAAAAAGAATTTCCAGAAAATCTGCCCATCAACGATACCTTCGGAGATAACAGTAGCGGTGGCACAAGCCGTAGAGATTTTCTTAAAATGATGGGTTTTAGTGTGGCGGCGGTTTCTTTGGCGGCTTGCGAAACTCCTATCAAAAAGGCTATTCCTTATTTGAATAAGCCCGAAAATGTTGATCCAGGTATTCCTAATTATTATGCCTCGACTTACCTCGATGGCAGTGATTATTGTTCAGTAGTAGTAAAAACTCGTGAAGGCAGACCAATTTTTGTGCAAGGCAATGAGTTCTCAAAAGTTACTTTTGGAGGAACAAGTGCCAGAGCAAATGCCTCGATTATGAGTTTGTACGACATCGAAAAAGCTCAATTTGCAAGCAAAAAAGGACAAAAAATTGATTGGAAAACTGCCGATCAAGAAATTATTAAAGAATTGGCAAATGTTGCTTCTTCAGGAAAAGACATCAGAATTGTAGCCAATACTTTGATGAGTCCTTCTACCAAATTGGCGATCAATCAATTTATTGCCAAATATCCGACTGCAAAATTGGTCATGTACGATCAAATTTCTGCAAGCGGAATGTTGGAAGCAAACAACAAATATTTTGGAAAATCTGTGTTGCCTTCTTACAGTTTCGATAAAGCAAACATCATTGTAAGCATTGGCGCAGACTTTTTGGGAGCATGGATTTCGCCTGTAGAATTTAACAAACAGTTTTCGAAAACCAGAAAAGTAGGCAAAGATCGCAAAGAAATGTCGCGCTTGTACGCTTTCGAAACTTTGATGAGCATTACAGGCGGCGCCGCAGATTACAGAAATACTTACAAACCTTCACAAGAGGGATTAGTGGTTGCAAATCTTTACAATTTGATTGCTGAAAAAGCAGGAAAAAACAAGATCACTGCCGCCGAAGTAAAATTAGACAAACTAAAAAAAGCCGCTGACGATCTTTGGGCTTCTAAAGGAAAATCTTTGGTTGTGGCGGGTTCTAATGATACAAACGTTCAATTAATTGTCAATGCAATTAATGAAATGTTGGAAAGTTACGGAAATACGATCAATATGTCTGTGCCTTTGTTTACCAAACAAGGTTCAGATTCGGACATGGATCAGTTGATCAAAGACGTAACAGGATCAAAAATTGGGGCAATTATTTTTTATAATGCAAACCCTGTTTACGATCACCCGCTAGGAGGCGTTTTGGCAACAAGTTTGAAAAACGTTGCTTTGACCATTTCTACCGCTGATCGTTTGGAAGAAACCGCCGAACTTTGTACCTATAACACTCCTGATAGTCATTTCTTGGAATCTTGGAATGATGCAGAACCAAAATTAGGGCATTTCAGTTTGGGTCAGCCAACGATTACGACCATTTTTGAAACTCGTCAGACTCAACAATCTTTGTTGGTTTGGGCAAGTTCAGAAAAAACATATTTGGACATTATTAAGGAGTATTGGAAAGAACTTTTCAAACTTCAAAATAAAGAAACAGAATTTGAGGTATTTTGGAAAACAAGTTTGCATCATGGCGTTTTCCAACCTGCAATTTCTGCTAGTTTTCAGTCTGTTCATTTGGGTGGCGGTGCTGTGAAAGCGGTTGCGATGCCTGTTGAAGAGCCGAAAAAAGAAGATGCCAAAAAAGTAGAAGTTAAAAAAGAAGAACCTAAAAAAGAGGAAGTAAAACCTGCTGTTCCTGTAAGTTCTTCGAATTTTGATGTAACTTCTGTTGATTTGAGTAAATACAAAGCAAATAACGAAGGCATCGAATTGGTAATTTACGAAAAATCTATCGTAGGTTCTGGTTCGCAAGCAAACAATCCGTTTTTGCACGAAACTCCTGATCCAATTTCTAAGGCTTGTTGGGGAAATTACATTTCTGTTTCTCAAATTACTTCCAGAGAAAAAGGTTTTATTACCAGAGAAGGCAAAACTAACGTTGC
>RDXG01000131.1 GCA_004292785.1 Bacteroidota bacterium | reverse complement strand
ATATTTTTGCAAAATAACTTTGTAAATATTCTAAAAAATTGATATAAAAATGGCATCTATTCAAGAAGAATTGGTAAAATTTATCGAGTCCGATTTGCTAACCGAAGAGCTTTTTTTGGTGGAAGTAAACGTAAACGAATTTAAAACAGGCAGAAGCAAAGTTTTGGTTTTGCTCGATGGCGACAAAGGAATCACAGCCGATATTTGCGCAGACATCAGCCGAAAATTAACATCAGCCGAAAATTAGGCGATTTTATTGAGGGAAAAGACTTTTTTCAAGACCCATATTTGTTGGAAGTTTCTAGTCCTGGCATCGATTTTCCCTTGAAACTCAAACGCCAATACGTCAAAAATATAGGGAGAAACGTAAAAGTTGAACTCGAAGATGGCACTAGCAAAATAGGAAAATTAGAGCAAGTCAATGAAGATCATATTTGTGTTTTGTTGCCTCTCAAAAAAAAGAAAAAAGAAGGCGACGAAGACCCGCTAGTCAAAATTTTGTTTGCAGACATCAAAAAAACGGTAGTGCAGATTAGTTTTAAATAAAGAATAATTGATATGGCATTTACAAACTACAAAAATATCAAAGCAATTAAGGATAAATTCCCTAAAATCAAGGTGATTTCGGAGCTTTTTATTCCTGAAAATTTGCCTGCTTATGCGGTCAGGACGGAGCTTAAAAATGAAATGCTGTTTAACTTAAAAACTTATCGCAGTAACGAATTTTATGCCGCTGAACATCTTATTTCGCCTATTTTGCGAGAAGTTTGGAAACCTTATTGCCATGAAATGAACTTTTGGACTCACCAAGCCATTCGTTTTGATGACGATCTTTGTGGCGTGCCAGATTATATGTTTACAAATTTGGAAGATTCGCAATACGAGTTTTTATCCTATCCTCTTTTGGCTACTGTGGAGGCAAAAGCAGAAAATTTTGAGGAAGGTTGGGGGCAGTGTTTGGCGCAAATGATCGCTTTTAGAGAAATTAATCAAAAACCAAACATGACCGTTTATGGCATTGTAACCACAGGAAAATTTTGGGAAATTGGCAAATTTGCAAACAATATTTTAACCAAACATAGTATTTCTTTTGCAATTAGCAATTTGACCGAATTGCTCACAGTTTTAGATTATATTTTACAAGAGTCTAAAAAACAGTTGATTTTATTCAAACCTGATTCAACAAAAAATTAAATATAAAATAAAATTTTCATGAAACGAACACCTGTCGCCGAACTTTTGCAATCAAAAGAGTTTGGCAAAGAAATCCAAGTAAAAGGTTGGGTAAAAACCAAACGCGGCAACAAAAACGTTGCTTTTATTGCCATCAATGACGGTTCTACCATTCACAATATCCAAGTGGTTGCTGATGTTGCCACTTTTGATGAAGAATTACTAAAAAAAGTCAATACAGGGGCTTGTGTGGCTATTTTAGGCACTTTGGCGGCTTCGCAAGGCAAAGAACAAGCCGTAGAAGTGATCGCAAAAATCATAGAAATTTATGGGATTGCCGATCCTGAAAGCTATCCTTTGCAAAAAAAGGCACATTCCCTCGAATTTTTGAGAGAAATAGCGCATTTGAGACCGCGAACCAACACATTTGGGGCAGTTTTAAGAATTAGGCACGCTTTGGCTTTTGCAGTTCATAATTATTTTAACAGTCATGGGTTTTTCTATTTACACACGCCAATCATTACCGCTTCTGATGCGGAAGGCGCAGGCGAAATGTTCCATGTGAGTACGCTTGACCCAAAAAATCCGCCTTTGACAGCCGAAGGCGAAATCAATTATGAAGAAGATTTTTTTGGCAGACAAACTAATTTAACGGTTTCTGGGCAATTAGAAGGTGAATTGGGGGCGATGGCACTTTCTCAAATTTATACTTTTGGTCCTACTTTTAGGGCAGAAAATTCAAATACAACTCGCCATTTGGCTGAATTTTGGATGATCGAACCTGAAATGGCGTTTTATGAACTTGCCGACAATATGAATTTGGCTGAAGATTTCCTTAAATATTTGATCAATTATGCACTTACAAATTGCGCAGACGATCTCAAATTTTTGGAACAGCGCGGAATTGATGACGACAAAACCAAAAAAGCCGAAGATCGCAACGAAATGACTTTGATTGAACGCTTAAAATTTGTGGTCGAAAACAAATTTGAACGTTTGACTTATACCGAAGCCGTAGAAATTTTGGTAAATTCGAATCATTATAAAAAGAAAAAATTTGAATATCCTGTGTCTTGGGGAACAGATTTGCAATCTGAACATGAACGCTATTTGGTTGAAAAACACTTCAAAAAGCCTGTCATTTTGAGTAATTATCCCAAACACATCAAGGCGTTTTATATGAAACAAAACCCTGATAACCAGACAGTTGCGGCAATGGATATTTTGTTTCCTGGCATTGGCGAAATTGTTGGAGGCTCGCAAAGAGAGGAAAATTATGAAAAATTGCTAACCCGAATGGAAGAAATGGGCATTCACGCCAAAGATTTGTGGTGGTATTTGGACACCCGCAAATTTGGCACTGCGCCGCATAGTGGTTTTGGTTTGGGTTTTGAACGTTTGGTACTTTTTGTAACGGGCATGACGAATATTAGAGACGTGATTCCGTTTCCAAGAACGCCTAAAAGTGCGGATTTTTAGGGGATTTTATAA
>RDXG01000289.1 GCA_004292785.1 Bacteroidota bacterium | reverse complement strand
AAAAACCAAAAAAGGTTTGCTCATAAAAAAAGGAATGCCGATCATTAGCATTTATTTTTTGGGCGAAAAATTCGAAAATATTGCCAATGTGCCGATTGTAAAGGTCAATAATCAGGTGGTTGATTTATTTTCTGGCGAAGAATTGGCTTTGAAAGAAGATTTTATTGAGGCTTTGACTCACAAATGTTTTATTGTTTGTATTCCGAATCTCAAAAAACGGCGCAGAACAGAATTGGAAATGCTTTTGAGTATTTTTGATCAGTCGAATCGTTCTGAACATCACCATATTTTGAATATTTCTGAAGACGATTTTCCTGAAAAATATAGGCAAATTATCAGGCGTTTGCAAAAAGCACAAAGTGAACAAACCTTGCGAAACCAAATGACTTTGGAAGACGATTTGATCTCGCAAATAGAAAATGTTTGGCGCGAATCTGCGGAAGATAAGGAAAAAATTGCGAAGCAGGAAAAAGTCATCGAGGCGAAGGAAAAAGCTCTTTCGGAAAGCAAAAAAGCCATCAAAGAGGGTAAAAAAGCCATCAAGGAAATAGGAAAAACTATTGCCAAGAAGGAAAAAACCATCGAGGAAAAGGAAAAAGCTCTTTCGGAAAGCAAACAGACCATTGAGGAAAAAGAAAAGGCTCTTCTTGAAACTCAAAAAAGTTTGGCAGAAAAAGAAAAAGCCTTGCAAGATCAACAAGATTTGATCAAAAAATTACAAGAAAAACTAAAAAATAACGAATAGAACCCATGAAACACGTTTTTGCAGAAATTTTGACCATCGGCGACGAAATTTTGTACGGTCAAATTACAGATACCAATTCACAATGGATTGGCGCAGAATTATCCAAAATTGGCGTAAAAGTAGCCCGCAAAACTTCGGTTGGAGATAGTGAAGAAGTCATTGTAAATGCCATCGAATCGGCTTTGCAAATGGCTGATATTGTGTTGGTTACAGGCGGTTTAGGTCCCACCAAAGACGACATCACCAAAAAAACACTTGCCAAAATTTACCAATCCGAAATGACTTCTCGCCCCGAAGTTTTGGCAAATATCGAAAGACTTTTTGCATCAAAAGGACGAGTCATAAACGACTTAAACCAAATGCAAGCCCTCGTTCCTACCGCCGCCGAAGTGGTCATGAATGTGGTAGGAACTGCTCCAGGAATGTGGTTTGAAAAAAACGGAAAAGTGTTGGTTTCGATGCCTGGCGTGCCTTTTGAAATGAAAAAAATGATGACCGATTTGATTTTGCCAAAATTGCAAGTTTTTTTCAAAACGCCTGTCATTTATCACAGAGTCATCAAAACGATCAATGTGCCAGAGTCTACTTTGGCAAAAATCATTGAAAATTGGGAAGATAATTTGCCCGAACATATCAAATTGGCGTATTTACCAAGTTCAGGGCAGGTAAAATTGCGTTTGACTGCCAACGGAACAGATGCCGATTTGCTTAAAACCGAAGTACAAAATGAAATTGAAAAATTGATTCCGCTGATCGAAAAAAATATTTTTGGCTATGATACTGACGAAATTGAACAAGTGGTTGCCCGAAAATTAGTAGAAAAAAAAATGACCATTTCCACCGCAGAAAGTTGCACAGGCGGATTTTTGGCACATCAATTTACCAAACAAGCAGGTTCTAGCAAATATTTTAAAGGCGGAATTGTAGCTTATGCCAATGAAGTCAAAAAAGATCAATTAGGTGTAAGCGAAAACGATCTCGAAGAATTTGGCGCAGTTAGCGAACAAGTTGCTAAAGCAATGGCAGAAAATGTACGTTTGCGTTACAAAACCGACATAGGAATTGCGACCACAGGCATAGCGGGACCCGATGGCGGAAGTCCAGAAAAACCAGTTGGAACGGTTTGGATTGCATTTTCAGACAAAAACGGCACCACAGCCCGAAAATTGAGTTTATATACCGACAGAGGACTCAATATTCAGATCACAAGCAACGAAATTTTGAATTGGACTCGGTTGAATTTGTTGGAAAACTAGAGTTTAGTAAGGAAGAATAAGAAATAATATTTTTTAAACATTATTTCTTATTTGACTTTTAGTTGTCCATTTTTTTGTATTTTTTATACTTAAGTGAAATTGCGTGTACTTCAAGAGTCATTAGATCGTCTGTGAAATGGCATAAAAAGCCGTTTCAGAATGTTAAAAAGGCATGAAAAACGCTATTTTCAAGGACTTCGTGGTTGGTGGAATAAAATGCAATATTTATCTTCAAAAATTAGAAAAAAATGATTATTTATTTTTGATAGCTTCTGCTTATTCGAAGAAATTAAGTGAAATTTATTGTAAAAGATGGAGCATAGACTCCGTTTTTAATCTTTCTTTAAAAAACTCAAAAATCAAGAAAAAGATTTAGAAAATTATTTGTTAGCATTTTTAAATGAAGTATTAGAAAAGTTAATGAATAATATTTATATTGCTGATAGTCAAGTATTTACAAAAATAATCGTGTAGAGATGTAAGTAGTTTTAAAGAAATAAATAATAATATTAAGTTACTTACATTCTGTAATACTACCAAAGTTTTATTTTTAATTAACATAACTTAACAAGCATTAACTAGCTTTTAACATAATAAAAATAACTTTATAAGATATGCAACGTATTTAACAGTAATAATACGAAAAACATAAAATTAATATCTAAACTTTTTGTAAAGATGATATAGAGAAACAAGAGATTGTAGTGAAATAGTTGTTCAAATGTTATAGGTTTAGAAAGTCTGTTCTTTTTTGGGGACAGACTTTTTTGTTTTGATTACAAGCCAAAAAATTGTATCAATTTATCAAAAATAACAGATTTGTTTTTTCAAAAAAAAAAAACCAACTTTGCAAACCATTTTTAAACAAAAAATTTTAGCAAAGTGGAAGAAAATAAAGAAGTCAGAAAAGACGAAATCTACTCAAAACGAGTACGTGCAGGGAAAAGAACGTATTTTTTCGACATCAAGTCGACACGTTCTAATGATTATTATCTGACCATTACGGAGAGCAAAAAACGTTTTGGAGAAGATGGAGCTTTCTACGAAAAACATAAAATTTTCTTGTACAAAGAAGATTTTAATAAGTTTTTGGAAGCCCTTAACGAAGCTGTTGGACACGTAAAAACAGATTTGATGCCCGATTTTGATTTTACACAATTCGACAAAAAAGAAGAAGAAACAGAAGAAGAAGAATTAAAATGGGAATAAAATACCCAAAAATTTAATGTTAAATATTAGAAGTAACATTTCTAATTGAAGTGTTATTTCTAATTCTTGAGCCGAAGTATGTTTTTTGATCCTATTTTTCTTGCTTGCAGCTTTCAATTAAATTTCCTCAAAATTGAACAATTAAATTTTTCATATCTTGATTTAAATAGGCTGAATTAGCATAAATAAAATCTTTTCGCAATTTACTCAAAGAACGGTGTCTTACGTTATTTTTATCTAAGGCATCGAAAAAATCAGCATACTGAATGTGTTTTAAAAGTTCCAAAAGTTCTGTTTTGGTAGTCATACAAAGTGTTTTTGTAAAAATAATTAAAACCCTTTCCCAAGTGTAAAAATGAAAAAGGGTTTTCCAAAAAAGATTACATTAAATTTTTACAAAACCTTATAAAAGTTGCAATAATTTGTTGGTCTAATTGTTACAAAATACTTTGCAAAGCATTTTCATGCGCCGCCAAAATTCGTTCAATTTCATGGTCGGTAATCGAGGTCGAAACAAACCAACTTTCGAATTGTGAAGGAGGCAAATAAATTCCTTGCGCCAACATTGCTTGGAAATATTTGGCAAACAAACCCAAATCTGAAGTTTTTGCAGTTTCAAAATTTGTTACCTTTGAAGAAGTAAAAAACAAAGTCATCATCGACCCAATTTGGTTGATGGTGTAGTTCAAACCCAATTTTTGCATGATATTTTGCATTCCGATCTTCATTTTTTCGGTTTTTTGTGCCAATTCTGAATAAATTTGAGGGTTATTTTTCAAAAGTCCCAACAAAGCCAAACCTGCGGTCATGGCAATCGGGTTTCCTGAAAGTGTGCCTGCCTGATAAATTTTGCCCACAGGCGAAACCCAATTCATGAGTTCTTTTTTGCCTCCATAAGCTCCAACGGGCATTCCTCCGCCAATAATTTTGCCCAAAGTAACCAAATCGGGCTTGACTCCAAAAAGTTCGGAAGCTCCGCCTTTTGCCAAACGAAAACCTGTCATGACCTCGTCAAAAATCAAAATAATTCCGTTTTTATCGCAAAGTTTTCGAATGGCTTGCAAATAATTTTCGTGAGGGATTACGCAACCCATGTTGCCCACGACAGGCTCAATGATCATGGCGGCGATCTTGTTTTCGTTTGCAACTATCAGATTTTCAAGGGCTTGCAAATTATTGTAGGGCGCAGTCAAAGTGTCTTTTGCCACTCCTGCCGTAACTCCTGGGCTGTCGGGAGTTCCCATTGTAACCGCACCGCTACCCGCAGAAATCAAAAAGGAGTCAGCGTGTCCGTGATAGCAACCCTCGAATTTGATAATTTTGTCTTTGCCTGTAAAACCTCTTGCCACACGAATTGCGGACATGGTGGCTTCTGTACCAGAATTAACCATGCGAATTTTGTCGATAAAAGGCATCATTTCGATAATCAATTCTGCCATTTCGACCTCTTTTCGGGTAGGTGCGCCAAAAGAAAAAGAGTTTTTGATCGCATTCATGACCGCTTCTTCCACAACAGGATTGGCGTGTCCGAGGATCATGGGGCCCCAAGAATTGATGAGTTCGATGTATTGATTTCCGTCTTCGTCGTGCAAATACGCACCTTTGGCGGATTTCATAAAAATTGGATTTCCGCCTACGGCTTTGAAAGCACGCACAGGCGAATTTACCCCACCAGGAATGATGGTTTGGGCTTTTGCAAAAAGTTCTTGACTGATTGGTGTATTTGGCATTTGGGGTGTTTTTTTATAAATGTTCTCCAATATGACCTATCAAAATTTGTCCATTGGAAATATTTTTTTTTCCTTCGTGAAAATAAATTCTGTAATAAAAATAATCTTGATCTTTATCATTGCGACAAAGTTTTAAGTGTGGTTCGCAACATATTTTTTCTAATTTCTTTTCATCATTCAAAAAATCAAATTCTAAATCTTTTTTTCTATTCAAATCACCTTCTAAACTTGCTTGTTCATCGAGTTTGTAAGTAATAGAAAATGTTTTTAAAGCATCAGGCAAAAATTTATGATTTTGACGTATTTCTTTAAAATGGTCATGAAGACAAGCCAAATGGAAAACAATTTTTTGCGCAAAATCAAACAAAATTTTGCTAATTGTTTGCTGATTTCTTTCATGAAAAAATAAATTAGGAAAATATTTTTTACATTCTGAAAAGAAAAATATGTTGTTTTTGGGGTAAATTCCTAAAAAATATCTGTGAAAAACAAGCCAATTATGCGCATTATATACCAAATATTTTTCTTGAGCAAAATTGGTTTTATGTAAGCAAAGCAAGGCAAATATCTGATTTTCAGAATGTTGTGGCAATAGATTTTTTATTTCTTCTTCTTGTAAAATGGTCTGTTCAGACTTTTCTATAATTATTCTCAAATATTCTAAAGTATCTTTGTCAAAATCTTTGTTTTTACTACGATCATACATTAAATCCATTGTACTTAAATTGGGGAATATTTCCACTTCATAGACCGAATCGTGTATAAATATTTGATCGGAATCATTTTTTCTGATATATTCACAATCTACAGAAAAATCCTTGATTCTATTTTCCAGTTCACGAATGGAGATATTTTCGGGAAATTGAAAAGAATGACTAAGTAAATAAAAAGTTGAGATCATTTTTGTTCTTTTCCAAGTTTAAAAATTTCTGCCAAATCCTGTTCTTGCTGATCAAAAAAGCCATCAACCCAATGTTTAATTTTACCGTTTTTTTCTACATTTAGTTTGACAAAAGGCTCTTGTAAATCGTTTTTGAAATATAAAATATTCAAATCTTGATGAGATATTTCAATATCTTTTTGCAAAACTGCCACTCTCAAACCATTCAAAATATGTTCGCTATGACTTTCAATAAAAACCTGTACGCCTTTACTTGCAACTTTTGCCAAGAATTTGGTCAATTCCGATTGTGCTTTGGGGTGCAAATGAGCTTCAGGGTTTTCGATAATCAGAATTTCGCCTTTTTTGGCAATTAAGCCAGAAACAATAATTGGCAATGCGTAAGAATAGCCAAAACCTACATTATTGGGGTTGTATTCTTTACCAAAAATTTCAAAAGTTAATGGAATAATATGAGGTATATTATCTTGTATTTTTACAATAACTGGTGAATCTAATATTTTACTTAGTAATTCACTTGTGTTTGATAATACGTCTTTATTTTCGTTTTTGAAATATGATAAAATAGAAGCCAAATTTTCACCCTTTCTATCTAAACTAACAAATTTGGGTAAAGGCATTTTTTTGTAATATTCTTGTGAACCCAAACGATCAGCGGCAATATAATGGATTTTTTTCCACATATTTGGCAAATCACTCATAACTATTGAGTTTACACTCTTTAAAGAATCACTTTCATCGGATTTTCTCAAATTATCTATCAGAAATTCACTAAAAAAAAGATTTTCAAAACCATAAAAAGGAAATTTCTTTTCTATGAAAATATCTTTGCTATTTACATGGTAGGATACTAATATTTTATTTTTATCATCTTTTTTCAATTTGGCAACAATAATTTGATTTTCATTATAAACTCCTCTATTCCTAAAAATATGCAAATTGATATAATTTAGTTTTTGATTACTAAATATGTAATTCAAACAAAAATTACTATCGCAATAACTAAAAGTTTGTTCAGAATCAGTACTAAACTTGTTTTTTATATCTTCTCCTGTTCCCAAATTCACACAATTCCCGTTCAAAATTATTTCGTCAGTATGTGGATTATATTCCACGCTTTGTTTCATCAAAAGCAAAGACTGCAACAAAGTAGATTTTCCTCTGCCATTAATTCCTGTTAGCAAATTGATTTTAGCCAACGGGAAAACTGTTTCCTCACGAAAACATTTAAAATTTTTAAGACGAATTTCAGTAAGCATATTTTATGATGAATGAACTGCAAATAAATGTATTTTTTTGGTTATAACAAATTTTTTTATAATTCAGCTAATTTTTCTTGAATGGATTCTACAAAGTCTTTGAGGCTTTGGTTGTGTTCCAAAAACGTTTGTAGTTTTTTTATTTTTCTAAAATCTTGGCTAATTGTGTCAAAATCGTATTTTATATCTTTTTTATTCAAAATACTATTGAGTTTTTGTTTGGCATTGGCTGATTTTGACGAATCATTTTGCTCATAAATAGTCAAACACCAAGCCTCAATTTCTTCGATGGCAATGGCATAAAAAATTTGATTTTGATAGTTATTTTCTAGCCAATGATTGATTAAATAAATTACTTTGCTTCGTAATTCGGAACAATAATTTTCATTATTTGTTCTTGTAGGTCTTTGAAAATCAAAGTCTTGTCTATCAATTTCTGCGGTATCCAAATGAATTACTACAAAATCGGCATCAAAAAATTGGATAGCTCTTTCAAAATAATATCGTTTTCCATGGTAGCCAATACAAGCATTTTTTACGCCTTGTAAAGTTCCTATGGTCGAATCGTCGGGGCTACTTGCATCTTTTTGTAAAGATGGTTTGAGCAAAAAAATGTCTGATTTGTCTATGCCAAAAGCCCGAAAAATATTTTGAATAACTGCCTGATCTTCTGATCCTTCTGAAATAATTGCGATACGCATAATTTAAAAATTTTGAGAAATTGCACCCAAAAACCCTCTTGTCCAAAGTTCAGATAGCTTGTATTTTTCGCCCATTTCGTTTTGTACTTCGGGTTTTAATTTAATTCGTCTGGTTTTGCTATGTCCATTTTCTAGTCTTTTGACCTCGAAAAGTCTAATTTCGTCATCAAACAAATTCAAACCGTCCAAAATAGCGGGATTGTGCGTGGTAATGAGCATTTGTTTGTCATTTTCTTTTGCCAATTTGCACATTTCAACCATCAAATGTTGGCACAAATGCGGATTTAGACAAGATTCGATGTTGTCAATAGCAAAAAACTTAGGCGTTCTTTTGCTAATCATAATTGCCAAATAAAAAAGTACGTGCAAAATGCCTTCATTGGCGTTTTCAGAAGAAAAAATATTGTTTTTCTTAGACATAAATTTGTCTGAAAAATATAAAGTAGATTTGCTACGATTGAGTTTGTAGCCTTTTAATTTCATCAAATCGTTTACATCGACAAAATAATTGTCCAACCAATCGATTAAATAATTGTATTTTTTTAATTGTTTTTGTTCCTCTTTGTCAAAATTGGCAATCAACACATCAAGATTTTCTCCATAAATGCCTACAGGTTCTTTACGACTTTCTTGTGTAAAGCCTCTTAAAACAAGAGTATTTATAGAATATATTAGAAAATTTTGTAAATGTAGATTAGAATTTTGCCTTAATTCTGTAATAGTTTTGTAATCTACTTTTTTTAATTCATTAACCATAGTAATTAAATCTTCTGTTTCCTTAGCTTGCTTTTCTCCCATACTATTGGCTATTTCTTGAAATTTATTAGGATTTTTACTGATAAGATCATAAATAGTCTCAAAAAAATTAGATGATACCATTTGTTCTATATTCCATGTTTCATTTATATTTTCTTTATTTTCTGTGTAAAATGAAAATGATCTATTTTCTTTTTCATTAAACTTAATGTCTATTGAAAAATACTTTTTTTGACGATTTCCTTTAAAATTACTAATAATTAGAGAAGGCTTAGCAACTCGAATCCCCAAATTTGCCAAATATTCATTATCATGTTTATCGGCACTCGCAAACCCCACCGCCTCCAAAATATTAGACTTTCCACAACCGTTTTCGCCAATAAAAACATTAACTCGCCCCAACTGAATGGTATCTTCGGCAATAGATTTGAAATTTTTGATAGAGATTTCTTTTAACATAATTTTTGTGTTTTTCTGCAAATGTATTGAAAAATAATTGAATAGGAAATTTCGATAAATGTATTTTTATGATAAATGAGTCATAAATACTTGCACATCTGCCTCTATTTTTCGCATCAAAAAGCATCGATGATAGTATTTATGCGAATATAAAACTCGTTCTACTGCGCTCATTTTATCCTTTTCTGTCGTAAAAACAAGTTTTGCGTATTCATTTCTCTTTATTTCTATTTCTTCTGGAGTTTGACCCGATTTGCTAATTTCTTGTAATTTTTTATTTTTTAAGAAGTCAAATAGCGGATTTAAAAACATACAAACTACATTTTTATACACATCATGACCTCGAACAAAAAGATAAACATTTTCAGGAAGAACTCCCAATAAAGCAAGTTCATTTTTAAGATTATTTAACTCTGCGGTTTCTATTTTGGGCAAACTATTCAGACAATGATCTGCTTCATTTTTTATTCTTTCTAGCTCTTCCAATGCTTTTTGAAAAGTATTGACTTGTTCTAAAATATGAATTTTTTTGCAAAATTCTTTAATAGAAAAAATATGTGTGAAAGTATTTTCTTTTTCCCAGATTATTAATTTTTCTTCTGAAAGTTCTTTTTTTGCACTTTGATAAGCTACATCATACAATTCTTCTTTTAAGCGATTTTCGAGATCGTAAAAAAAAGAATACAAAAATAATTCATAAATGGTTTGGGAATATTTTTTCATAAAAAGCTCAAAATCAAATACTTGTACTTGCTCATCTACCAAACAAGCCTCTACCAAAACCAAATCCAATGTTTCTGAAAAACATTTATAATTTTCTATTGCGTAAGTGTAGGTTTGAAAAATAAATGGATTTTCATTAATCAATCTGGATTTTTTGGTTTTGTTGTTTGTCAAATAATCATAATCACTGTCCACACACAAAACAAAAGCCTTATTAGTTTGCTCTGCAAAACGCAAAACATTTTCCTTTCCACGTTTTAAACCTTTTTCGTCTTTTTCGTTGGGGATTGGTGGCGTAATGGAAGTAGCAATGCCAAATTTTGTAAAAATATCTTTCCAAAAAGGAATATCATCTTCGTTTTCGACAAAAACTGTTACCCTTTTAGAATTATGAACTACATTTTCTTGTTCAAGTCCCTCTCCAATATTATCGAGCAAATTTGACATAGATTTTTATTTTAAAGTTATTTTATCCATTTGGAAAACATATTTTTCGCTTGCCCAACCTTTGGCAACAATAAAAGGTGAATGGGTTGCAATGATAATTTGGACATTGGTGTTCAAATTTCTGATATTTCTGATCAACTCTTTCTGCCAATCTGTGTGCAAAGAAATTTCTGGCTCGTCCAAAATCATGACGCAATTTTTGTTGTCTTGTATCAAAGCTGTTAGCAAAATTACTAAAATCTGTTTTTCGCCTGATGAAAGTTGATAAGGACTAATTTTTTCTTGATGAAGCACAAAACTAATATCATTCGCCTGCCGATCAATGTGTTTTTGAGTGCTAGAAAAAAGATGGTCAATGGTGTCGAAAAATAAATTTTTCTTGGCATCAATTTCTTCTAAACCATTTTTTTCTTTTTTCAAAGATTCGATGGCACGTTTTCCAAGATTAATTTGATAATCTTTGTATTTGTTTTGTAATTGATAAATTTGGAAATCTAATTGCGTTTTTACCTGATTATCGGATAATTTTTGTATGCTTTCTTCACCAATTAAGGCTTGATCAAAAGTATTTATAATATTGGTGGGAAGGATTTTTAAAAAATCTTCATGATTCATGTCTATATAAATGTAAAGCTCTTTTTCAGTCATTAGGGCTTCAACATTGAGATTGAGATAAATTTCTCCTTTTTGTTTCATATCTGCGGTAAGTTTTTCAAGATAAGTATTCATTTTGGTAGAAGAATCTATATCTTTACTACTTTTTGCAACTCTAAAAAAATTAATTTTGTTAATGTCATTAAAACTAATAATTACCTCTTCTGCCATTTCCTTAACGTCATCAGCCATAACCCCAAGCATTAAACCCGCTACCAATTTAAGAATTGTACTTTTTCCACTGCCATTATCTCCCGCCAAAATATTGACATCTGGGTTCAAATTCCATTCAATATCTTTAAAACCCCAAAGTTTTTTAATTTCTATTTTCGAAATATGTGTAATCTTAGAATCCATAATTTTTGTGTTTGTTGGTTTTTGCAAAAGTAATATTTTTAATGTTCAGAAGTAATATTTCTTTGAGAAATGTTACTTCTGAATCCATGATGTAATCCTAATTTTTCTTAAACTGCCCTCATTCCCCCATCAATCCTATGTTCTGAACCCGTAATGTACGCACTGTCGTCGCTTGCCAAAAAAAGAGCCAATTTTGCAACTTCTTCAGGTGTGGCGTAGCGGCGCATGGGAATGGATTTTTCGAGGCGATCTTTGCCTAAAGCTCCATCTTTTGGGCTAATTCCTGTTTCCAAACTCCGAACCATTGGCGTTTCTACGGGACCTGGGTGAATGGTATTGACTCGAATATTTAGCCTTCCCAACTCGCCTGCCGCAGATTTTGCCAAACCTACAACGGCGTGTTTGCTTGACGAATAGGCAAAACCTTTAGGCAAACCAGACAAACCCAAAACCGACGAAGTGATAATAATACTCCCTGATTTTTGTTGGATCATGGTCGGAACAACTGCTTTCATGCAACGCCAAACGCCTTTAAAATTCACGTTCATCACAGAATCTAGTTTTTCTTCGGGGCAATCCCAAAAAAAGTTATTTTCGCCTGCCACTCCCGCATTGCAAAACAAGGCATCTATTCGCCCAAATTTTGCAAGGGTTTGGATCACAAAATTCTGCACTTGATCGGCTTTGCTAACATCTGCCACGCAATATTCGGCATTTTCTAAGCCTTGAACAGCATTTTCTAAGGCATTTTCAGACAAATCGACTAGCATTACTTTTGCTCCTTCTTTGGAAAATATTTGGGCGGCGGCTAAACCAATTCCGCTGGCTGCGCCTGTGATAATGGCTGTTTTTCCTGATAATCTCATGTGTTTGTTGGTTTTATTTTGCAAAAAAAATTATTTTACCGCTTGATATTCCTCTAAAATAGTTACAGGAAAATCCGAATTTACGGGTTTGTAATAATATTTTAAAGTAGTTTCGTTTATGGTCAAAATGGTCAAATTTTTGATCTCTTTGGGATTGCTAGGCGGTCCCATCACAAAATTTGCTCCATCAGGAGTCCAAATGTTGTTGCAACAAAAAATTTCTGAACCAGTCGGAGAGCATCTGCCTGCGGGATAATAAATGTCTATCGTTCCATCTCTGCGAAAAGAAAATATTTTTTGATATTCGCAAATTTCGTAACGGCTACCATTGATTTCCTGATAAAGTTGTTTCCAACGCTTCTCGAAACGCCCTGCCAAAAAATTAGAAACTCTTGATTCCAAAAGCTGAATATTTACGGTATTAAAATCGGGTTGCAAATTCAAATTTCCTGTTTTAATTTTTCCGCTAAAATTGTTTGCGTCGCCAAAAGTTGCACTTACATAATATTCTTTGATTTGTGCGTTCAGTTGCCTGATGACTGCTTTTCCGTATTTGTTCGTATAAGCCGAATCGACAGGATTTCGGTTGTTTTTAAAGTCGTCTTCGTTTTTGAAAAGATAAAGTTGCGCCCTTTCTATATTTAAAAAACGATTATCAAAAACAGAGAACTCGATGTCAATGCCTATTGGCAACGCTTCTTCTTTGCCACAAGTGCTTAACAAAAGCCATAAAAACAAAATGCCCAAATGACTTTTCCATATTTTTTTCATAAAATTTAAGAATTAAAATGAAACAAAAATCAAACATATTTTATGATTTTATGTTTTAAAACACAAAATTAAACGCCAAATTTACACTAATTCCTCTTAAATTTCGGTTGTCTGTAAAAGGCAAAAAATAACC
>RDXG01000288.1 GCA_004292785.1 Bacteroidota bacterium | reverse complement strand
GGTAAAGTCTTTCATAAAAGTAATTTTGTGGCTTAGATAATTACAAAATTATGCTTTTTTGACAAGATTAACGCTTTTTTTATAGCGCAACTTGCGTTAGTATATAAAAATACGATTCTATCAACATAAAGGGAATAAAAGATAAAAATGGAGACTTTTTTGAGTCTCTTTTATCTGATTTAAGATGTATCAACAATAAAGAAGCAGCAGAAATTTTTCATGATTTAATTTTTTGTGGCGGGTAAATATCTGAAATCAAAGCTAGGTTTGAGTTTCAAACTAACCTAGCTTTCCTACTAAAAACTTGTCCTCACCGTCAAACTCAAATTCCTTCCCGCCGCATTGATGCCCGACGAAAAAGTGCGATAATTGACATCAAAAATATTTTCGATGCCTGCTTGCACACGCCAATTTTTTGCAAACAAATAAGAGCTTTTCAAATTCCAAGTCTGCCAAGATGGACTGCCTTCTGCAGTGGCTTTGTCAGGGTTGTCTTCCCCTGAAGGACTGTAATCTGCTTTGCGTTTCCAAAGGTTATAAATTGTGTATAATTCAGCCGCAAAACGGTCATTTTGGAAACTCAAAAAAGCATTTCCATAGACAGGCGGAATGTGATCTAGCGGAACGTCATTGCTTTCATCTCTGCCTTTTGTGTAAGTAATATTGCTTTTAAATGCCCAAAAACGGTGAATTTGATAAGAAATATTTGCCGAAAAACCCAAAACGTATGCCCTGCCAACATTTCTATTTGCAAAAACTTTGTTTTTTGTGCCGTTAAAAATTATGCTATCTTTTCCGTTGGAAGTAGTCGGTTTGATCACGATGGCATCTGTCAAAGTATTGTAAAATCCTTGCACAGAAATTTGCAATTTGTTCGCAAAAGTTTTAGAAATTCCTATTTCTCTACAAAAAATTTGTTCAGGTTTGAGATCAGGATTTGGGACAATTAAAGTGCTGTTTGTATTTTCAAAAGTTCTGCCCAAATCATCAACATTTGGATTTCTGAAACCCGTAGAAAGCGATCCGTTGAGCCTAAAACCTTTCCAAAGATAGACTAAACCCAAATTTCCATTCAAAGAAGCCGATTTTTGATGCACATTTAGCTGTTCGGTTTTGAAAAATTGTGGGTCAAAATTGGCTTGCAAATCGACATAACTAAAACGCAAACCGTCAGAAAAAATCAAATTGTCCGTAATTTCCCAACGGTGCGAAGCGTAAATTCCTGTAGTGCTATACGTTGCGCCATCGGGATAGCGGCTAACCAGCGGTTTTGTTTGGCTATCGTTGATATTTTTAGAAATTCCTTTGCTATCTACTTGATTATGAGTAAATTCCGCACCATAACGAATTTCGTTTCGATTAATTTCTTTGAAAAAATCGGCATTTACAGAAAAAATATTTAACTTTTCTATGTTTTGATCTTTCCAATCGTTTTGGAATTTTCTCGAAAAACGCGATTCTTCGATTTGCTGAAAAGCAGGCGTAATGCGTATCAAATCCGCAAGTTTCGAGTTGATTTTATATTCGAATTGATAACTTGCCAACAACCTTTTTTGCGCGCCATAATACCATTCTGAAAATCGGGGAACTCCCACAGAAAAGGTTTGCAAACGGTCATAACGCGGAATATTGGAAGAAGTAGAATATTGAAAATTAAGCAAATGATTTTGATTTTTGCTTGCTTCGAACAGAATTTTTTGGAAAAAATCGTATTGTTTGTAGCCCGATTGTTTTTGAATATTTGGGTCAGAATTTTGGCTTAACACATCTTTATTGTTGATTCTTTGCACAAAATAATTACAGTTTCCAAAATCTCCGTTTCCTTTGCGCAAATCTCCAAAATCACTGATCGTAAAACCTGACAAAAAGGCAAATTTTTTGAAACCCAAATTCAAATCTGCATGAAAAGTTTGCTCCTGATTTGCTGAAGAATATCTTGCAAAAGTATTGATTTTGGTACTTTCAAAGATTGGTTTTTTGGTAAAAATACTAATCACGCCGCCGAGTGCATCACTGCCGTAAATGGTCGAGCCTGTGCCATGCAAAATTTCTAATCTGTCGATCATGTTGGCATCAACAGTGATCGCATTTTGCAAATGTCCGCCTCTATAAATGGCGTTGTTCATGCGGATTCCATCAATAACTAACAAAATTTTATTTGCCTCAAAACCTCGAATAACAGGACTTCCTCCGCCCATTTGGGACTTTTGCACAAACAAATTTCCTAAATTTTGCAAAACATCAGCAGTATTTTGCAAATTGAAAAACTGAATTTGTTTATACTTTACGACTTCAATATGTTGGGGAATATCCGATTTTTGCTCTTCAGTTTTGTTGGCAGAAATAACTACTTCGTTGAGTTCTATAACTTTTGTGCTGTCTTGTGCGAAAAGGTTTGCAAGTAAAAAAAATAGCAAAATCACGCTTATACTAATCTTTTTCATTGATTTTAGATTCTTATAAATTTAAATCCAAAATTAATTAAAAAGCAAAGAAAATACTACACAAATAAAAATCTAAAAATGTTTTTTTGAAATCTTTTTTTTGGTTAATCTGCTAATTATTAGTATTTTATCTATTTATTTTTTTATCTTTTTTCAAAAAAAATTTTGTAAATACAAAATTCATTAAATACATTTACGAATTAAAAAAAACTTACCAAAATCTTAAAGTAATATTAAAATGAAAAAAAATAAATACTTACACAGTCTAAAAAAAGTAAGACGTTTTTTGTTGATTTGTGCCGTATTTCTGCTCGTTCAACTGTCTGCTTTTGCTCAAATATCTGTCGGGGGCAAGGTGTCTAGCGAAGAAGAACCTGCTGGCGTGTTGGGCGTAAATGTCTTAATTAAAGGTACTTCCACAGGTACAGTTACAGATTTAGACGGAAATTTCAAACTTCAAGTACCCGATCAAAATGCCGTTTTGGTATTCTCTTTTACAGGTTTTCTTTCGCAAGAAATTGTGGTGGGTAGCCAAACAAACCTTATGGTACAGCTACAAGCCGACATCAAAGCACTCGAAGAAATTATTGTAGTTGGTTATGGAACGCAAAGAAAACGCGATCTAACAGGATCGATTACCAAAGTTGGCGAAGAAGATTTTAACCAAGGTCCCATTACCAACCCTTTGCAAAAACTCACAGGGCGAGCAGCAGGCGTAAACATTACACAAGTAGGCAGCGAACCTGGTACAAACCCAAGTATTCGTATTCGAGGAATTACATCTTTGATTGGTGGTAATGATCCGCTAGTCGTAGTTGATGGGATTCAAGGAAATTTGGATTTGTTAAACCAAATTCCGCCAAGCGAAATCGAGTCTATTGACATCTTGAAAGATGCGTCTTCAACCGCAATTTACGGATCAAGAGGAGCAGCAGGAGTTATTTTGGTAACCACCAAAAAAGGCACAGAAGACAAAATTACGGTAGAATATAGCGGTGTGGGTTCTATGGAGGTCATTGCAAAAAAATATGATTTACTCAACGCATCCGAATGGAGAGCAGAAGCAGCCAAAAGAGGCGTAGCAGCAGCTTCAGATAACGGTGGAAATACAGATTGGTTCAAAGAAGTTACCCAAGTAGGTTATACCCAAAACCACAATTTAGCCTTCGGAGGAGGTAGCAAAAGTTTCAATTTTAGGGCTTCACTTACCGCCATCGATCAGCAAGGAATTGTGATTAATTCTGGCTTAAAAAACTACATTGGGCGTTTGCAAGCTACTCAAAAAGCCTTAAACGACAAATTGACTTTAAATTATAACGTCAATATTGGAATTTTGGAAAAAAAATACAACAATGCAGACGTGATTGGTGGAGCATTGGGCGCACGTCCAACCGACCCAATTTATAATGCAGATGGTTCGTATTTTGTAGATAAAAATGTTTTTGGCTATACCAATGCCTATGCGCGTGCCAAAGAAATGATTGACGGCGCAAAAACCAACAGTTTGTTTGGAAGTTTGAGAGCCGATTATGAAATTACAGACGGACTGACCGCCAGCGTTTTTGGTTCTTGGAGAAAAACAAATGAGGCTTACGCACAATACAGATCGCCAAAAACTACCCAACAGGATGCCGTTTCTCAAAACGGAATTGCCACCAGAGAAGACAAAGCAAGCGACGAAACTTTGTTTAATGCCATGTTAAATTACAGAAAAATTGTTGGTGAACACAGTTTTGATGCAAGTTTTATTTATGAATGGCAAAAACAAACTTATGACGGTTTTAAAGCAATTAGCAGAGGTTTTTCTGACGATTTGACTTCTTACAACTCTTTGCAATCAGGAGATTTAACCAAAATTCAAGGCGGAGATATTTCTTCTTATAAAAACGATCAAACTTTGTCTTCTTTTTTGGGCAGATTAAATTATTCGTTCAAAGGAAAATATTTGTTTACGGCTACTTTTCGTAGAGATGGTTCTTCCAAATTTGGGGCAAACAACAAATGGGCAAGTTTCCCTTCCGTGTCTTTTGCTTGGAGAATTTCAGACGAAGATTTTTTCAAAAAACAAAGCATTGCTAGCGATTTGAAATTGCGTGTCGGTTATGGAGTTACAGGAAATCAACAAGGTTTATCGGCTTTAAATTCGGTTCGTTTGGTAGAAGCAGATGGCACAGCATTTTTTGGTGGTGGCTTGATTCCTAATTTTTCGATCAAACAAAATGCAAATCCTGATCTGCGTTGGGAAACTCGAAAAATGTTGAATGTTGGTTTGGATTTTGGTTTCTTAACAAACAAATTGACAGGTACTTTTGACTATTATTATGGCGAAACTACTGATTTGTTGTTTGATTACACAGTACCACAACCACCTTTCCCTTTTGGGCAAATCAAAGCAAATGTAGGAACGGTTTTGAATACAGGTTTGGAACTTAGTTTGAATTATCGTTTGATTGACGAGGAAGATTTTAAAGTAATTTTGGGTGGAAATTTTACGCGTAATCGCAACGAAATCAAGCAGTTAAACGGTTCTATTAATGGTATTCCTTTGAACAACGATTTTGTACGTTGGGGCGGCGGCGGCACTACTGGTACGGCTTCTACTAATGATGGTATCCAATATTTGACTACAGGTCAGCCTGTGGGAACTTTTTATTTGTTTAAACATCAAGCAGTAAACGAGCAGGGTGAGCAAGTGCTTACTGATATTAACGGAAACGGTAGTATTGACGATGGAAACCGCAGCGCAGACCGATACATTGCAGGGCAAGCTCTCCCCGATTTTTCTTATGCCTTCACACCGACCATTACCTACAAAAATTTTGACGTAAGTTTTGTGTTGCGAGGAGTTTATGGGAATAGTGTGTATAACGCTTCTAGGGCAATACGCAGTTCTTTGGCTGGTTTTGGACAAAAAAATGTGCTAAAAGATGCAATTGGCACAAACGTAAGCAATATCACTTATGCGTCTGATCTTTGGTTAGAAAGTGGTTCTTTTGCTCGCATGGAAAACTTAACGCTTGCTTATCGTTTTAATACTAAATCCTCTAAATATCTACAAAATTTGCGTGTGTCTTTCACAGCAAATAATTTGTTTGTTATTACAGCTTACAAAGGTTTAGACCCTGAAGTAAGTGCCAACGGAGGTTCTAATGATGGCAGAGGTTTTGGTACAGATTTCGGAGTGTATCCACGCACCAGAAATTTTGCGATTGGTTTAAACATTACCTTTAAATAAGGCATTATAATTTTACGTTTTACCTAATTCAGACAATTTTTTAGCAAAATTCATTGCTTTAATTCTGTCCGACTTGCGTCTGACAAACGTCTTAAAAATATAAAAAACACATTTTTAAAAATATTAAATTTCCATGAAAAAGATACTTTTTTTGATCACATTTTTAGCAATTTCTTTGTCTAATTGCACCAATTTAGATGAAGGCATTTTTGACAAACGCGTTGCAGACCAGTTTTATGCTACTTCCGCAGGAGCAAATGCAGCCTTAGCCAATATTTATGGCGAAATTAGAGGCGATTGGGGCGGAAAAGGAATTGCAGGAGCAGATCGAGGTTGGTTTGACTTAAACGAAGTTACCACAGACGAACTCATGCTTCCAACCCGAAGCGACGGAGCTTGGGCAGACAACGGAATTTGGAGGCAATTATATTTGCATCAATACGGAGCAGCTTCTGAATTGGTCGTAAATACTTGGAATTGGTTGTATCGTGCTGTTTTTAAAGGAAATTTAGCCGTAGAATTATTGACTACCGCCAAAGCATCTCCCGAAAAAATTGCAGAAGCAAAAGTTTTGCGTGCTTATTTCTATTATTTATTGATGGACGGCTGGGGAAATGTGCCTTTTTTTACGGATAACAACATTACCATCGACAAAATCCCACAAACGGATCGCAAAACGCTTTATAATTTTGTTGTTTCAGAATTAACCGCAAACGTGCCTTTGCTTTCATCTACCAAAGGAGGCGATTTTTATGGTCGTTTCAACAAATGGGCAGGTTATGCTTTGTTGGCAAAAATTTATTTGAACGCACAAATTTACACAGGAACTCCTGCTTTGACAGAAGCCATTGCAAATTGCGATAAAATTATCAACGAAGGCGGTTTTTCTTTGCACCCAAATTATATGGAACTCACAGCAGATCGTTGCCCTGATACCGAAGTAATTTTAGCGGTTTTTGTAGAGGCAAATTTAGCTCCCCGAAACATTATCGGAATCCGTAGTTTGAGAGGTGCGCATGGGCAAGCCGTACTTGGTTTTAGCACATGGAACGGAGCAACGGCTCACCAAAATTTTGTCAATAAATACAGCAATGACGATAAAAGAAAAGCGCAATGGATCACAGGCGCACAGCCTGGGGGAGTAAATTATGCCTTAAATATTTCGTCTATCACGGCTGCGGGAGTAGAAGAAGGAGCTAGAAACGTCAGATATTTGCCCGATCTTACTTCGTCTAGTAAAGCTGTTTTCAATAACAATTCTACTTCAAACGATTTTTCTGTGTTCAGATATGCCGATATTTTGCTCATGAAAGCCGAAGCTTTGGTCAGAAATGGTAGCGCAGGAACAGCAAAAGCCTTAGTAGATCAAGTGCGCGCCCGTGCAGGAGTGGCAGCCTTGTCTTCTGCTCCAAGCCTAGACGATTTGTATGACGAAAGAGGCAGAGAATTTTGTTGGGAAGGACTTCGCAGACAAGACATGATCCGTTTTGGAAAATATTTGTTGGCACACGATTTTAAACCAGCCAGTGATCCAAAATATAGTGTTTTTCCTATTCCGCAGGCGGCTATTGATGCAAATACCAATTTGAAACAAAACGCAGGTTATTAGGATTTTGAAATTCTTTTAACAAATAAAGCCATTTTCTAAACAAAAATGGCTTTTTTGTTTTTTATCATTATTTTCGTAGCAAAATATTTTTGTATGTTCTCCAAAGAAATTATCGAGCAGTTTCAGAATATAGAAACGCCTTTTTATTATTACGATACCGATTTGCTTGCACAAACTTTGCAAGCAGTCAAAAGCGAATCCGAAAAATACGGTTTTACGGTGCATTATGCCCTAAAAGCCAATGTAAACGACCAAATTCTCCGACAAATTCATAATTTTGGTTTTGGAGCAGATTGCGTCAGTGGAAATGAAGTAAAAAAAGCCCTAGAAATTGGTTTTAAACCCGATCATGTGGTTTTTGCAGGCGTAGGAAAATCGGATAAGGAAATTATGGAAGCCTTGCAAGCAGATATTTTTTGTTTCAATTCCGAGTCGGTGCAAGAGTTGGAAGTGATCAACGAATTGGCGATCAAATTGCAAAAAACGGCAAAAATTGCCCTAAGAATCAACCCAAACGTACAAGCTGACACGCACAAATACATCACCACAGGCACATCAGAAAACAAATTTGGCATCAATTTGCACGAATTGGACTCGGTCATCGACAATTTTGCAAATTATTCTAACCTTAAATTGATTGGTTTGCATTTTCACATTGGTTCGCAAATTTTGGATTTGAACAATTTTAAAGATTTGGCATTAAAAATCAATGAAATTCAGGACAATCTCGAAAAAAAGGGAGTTGTTTTAGAAAATATAAACGTCGGTGGCGGTTTGGGCATCGATTACAAAAATCCCGACGAAAATTTGATCAGCAATTTCAAAGATTATTTCAAAAATTTTGCAGAATTGTTGAAAATTCGCAAGCATCAAAAAGTTCATTTTGAGTTGGGCAGGGCGTTGGTGGCACAATGCGGTAGTTTAATTTCTAAGGTTTTGTACCTAAAAAAAGGAGTTAGCAAACAATTTTTGATCATTGATGCGGGCATGACCGAACTCATTAGACCTGCTTTGTATCAAGCGCATCATCATATCCAAAATTTGACTTCTGACAAAATAGCCCAAAATTATGACGTAGTTGGACCTATTTGTGAGTCTTCGGACTGTTTTGGCAAAGAAATTTCGTTGAATGAAGCCCAAAGAGGCGATTTAATTGCAATTCGTTCTGCGGGAGCATACGGTGAGGTAATGACTTCTTTCTACAATTTGCGCGATAAAGCAAAGGCAATTTATAAAAACGAATTGTTAAATTAAGATTTTACCGTTGGCAAATCTGTTGCTAACGGTAAAAATAAATGAACAAATATTTGCGTTTGAAATTATTTTAAGAAAACTTCATTCAAATTTAAGGTTAGTTTGCGTTTTGTATTTTAAAATTCTTTCTTCAGCCAATTTGATGTATTTGGATTCTAGTTCGTAACCGACAAATTTTCTATTATTTTTTAAAGCCGAAAGTGCAGTAGTTCCACTTCCCATAAAAGGATCGAGGATAATATCGTCTTTGAAAGATAATAATTGAATCAATCTGTTAGGCAATTCTTCTGGAAATGGTGCAGGATGCCCTATCTTTTTTGCGCTTTCCGTGTTCATTGTCCAAACGGATTTTGTCCATTCCATAAATTGTTCTTTGCTCATTGTGCTTTCTTTGCCTTTTGAATCGCGCTTATAATCACCTTTGGAAAAAATTAAAATGTACTCATGAACATCTCTTAACACAGGATTTGATGCGGAAAGCCAACTTCCCCAAGCCATCGAAACTCCTGCACCTGCTCCTTTTTGCCAAATAATTTCGCCTCTCATATTAAAACCAATTTTTAACATCATTTGCGAAATATAATCAGACAAAGGAATGTAAGGTTTTCTACCCAAATTTGCAACATTAATGCAAGCGCGTCCACCATTTACCAAAACTCTGTATGTTTCTGTAAAAATGTTTTCTAATAAATTAAGATATTCTGTTAATGATAAATCTTCGTCATATTCCTTTGTTACATTATAAGGCGGCGAAGTGATCATCAGATGAACCGAATTATTTGGCAATTCTTTCATATTTTCAGAACTACCCAAGATAATTTTATTTTCGTATTCAACAGAAATTGGGTTTTCTTGACTATCAAGCGTTTGCTTTACAGCCAAATCTGAATAGAGTTTTGAGTTGTAAAACTGATCCGAATTATGATTTATTCTTCCATTTGTGCCAAAACTGCTTGTTTTTGTGCCATTTTGAGTATCCATTTTCATTTCTAATTAAAGTAAATTTTTGAGTTTTATTTTTCACAAAGTAAATAAATATTTATAAAAGAAACAAATGTTTCCTTTGTAAATATTTTAATTTATTTTAAAACTTCTTCAAATTCTTTTTTTTTGAGTTTAAAAAAAGTTTCCAACTTTTCTATTTCCAAAATACCAAAATCAATTTTACCGCTTAATCGTTTGCTAATCATAGAACGGTAAGAAGACTTAATATTTTCTTTGCCCCAAATAACTTCGATAAGAAAAGCCTGACTAAAACCTTCGCAAGCCTTTCTCAAAAGTTCCTGTTTATTCATCATCTTCTGCCCAGAGTTCGATCCAACGTTCAAAAACATCAAAATCAATTTTTTCTTTTTCCCAATGAATGTCAATTTTTAATGTGTCGGTATGCGTTACCAAACTTTTTAAGGCTTTACCTTGCATTTCTACTCCTCTTGGATTAGTGCCTTCTTTGGGTAGCTTGATATATTCATTTCTACCTATTTTATTAAAAATTTCTAACTGCACTTTTTTGGGAATACAATATAAACCTCCGTGTTTTGACCAATTAATATGAACAAAAATCATATCACAACTTGGTTCATATTCTTGGCTAAATTTGAAAGCACTTTGCGCATCAACAGTCCAAATAAGTTTTAGACCAGACAGAGAATTTGACAAAGTTTTAATAGAAAATGCCTTGTCGAATACAAAAACATCAGCTTCTGCGGCTGTGATTGGAATATCCGTTTTTACGTTTTCTTCCCCAAATTGATGAATAAGTAAAGCCACCAAAACTCTTTCTCTTAGTGAGCCTACTTCCATACCTACTTTCCCGCCGCGCGTAGTTTCTAATTCTGCAACTTGAAAAAGTTTAGGCAATTTTTGTTGTACTTTATCAACAGTTGTTTTGTCTGTAAATAAGGATTCTATGCTTGTTTTCATTAAAATTACGTTTTGTTTACAAAAAAAAAGCAAAATAATATTTTTTAATCTTAAATCTTTAAAAATTTTGTAAACTTAATAAAAAATTTACATAACTTTGAATACTCTACTAGCACATAAAAAAAACAACAGAATAATTTTCCATGAAAAACGCACTTTTACTTTTAATACTATTTTTTTCTTTTTTTTATTCGCAAACGCAGGCGCAAATTACCTTTAAAGTGGACAGAATCCCGCTTTATACGCCCAAAGATGCGGATATTTATTTGGTGGGCAGTTTTAATAATTGGGCAACCAACGACCCAAATTATAAATTGCTCAAAGAAAATGATGGCACATATTCTATTACTCTAATCTCTCCGCCTGATTCGTTTCAGTACAAATTTACACGAGGAAATTGGCTCTCTGTGGAAGGGCATACCAATGGGTGGACTCGCCCAAATCGCATTTTTTTGAAAAGAGATGTCAAACATTCTATCATTCCGATCCAAATTTCGAGCTGGGAAGACATCGGGACTTATACTTTTGTGGTCAAAAAAATTCCTGAAGATACGCCACACGATGCTTCAATTTATGTAACAGGAAATTTTAACGATTGGAATCCGAATCACGAAAATTATAAACTCAAAAAAAATCCAGACAACAGCTATAGCCTAACCATACCCTGCGGAATGGATACTTTGGAATACAAATTTACACGCGGAACTTGGGGATCAGTAGAAGGAAGAACCAACGGACAAGCTATCAATAACCGAACTTTTTTGAGAACCAATCATCAAATTGCATCAATTATTGAATCCGAAATTGCAGGTTGGGAAGATTTGGCGTACACCATTTTCAATGCCTACGATTTGAGTTTGTTGTTGTCTGCTTTTCAAGGAATTTTATTAATTATTGCTTTATTTAGTATTCAACACAACAATCGGGAGGCAAACGAGTTGCTTTCAGGCATTATTTTCATGGTTTCTATTGCTTTGTTTTCGCGTGTTTCTGTCGATTACAAAGAATTGTTCAGAAATTATCCCAAATTGATGTTGCTTTCAGATATTATTTTGTTTGCTTATGCCCCTTTATTTTATTTTTATATCCAAAAACTATTAACCATCAGAGCCAAATCTTATTTTAAATCTTGGTATCATTTTATTCCTTTTGCGATCCATTTTTTTGCCTATTTACCTTTGATTTTGTTGGATAATGATACGTTTAGATACAGAAATGTAGGAAAAGATTTTACCATTTGGTTTGCGGTTGCAGGCGGAATTGCCTTAATTTATAACGCCATTTATTGGTATCAATGCAAACGTTTGATCGATTATTATCAACGCCAATCGGCAGAAACCTACGCTTTTGATCAAAACCTAAACTATTTAAACAAGGTCATGACTTTAAAAGCCTTTTGTTTGGGAGTTTGGTTATTTACTTATATTTCGCCTTTGGCAGGTTGGTTGATCAATTATGATACCATTTGGATTACCGAAAAAAGTACCGATTTGATTTGGGTTTTGTTTGCAGGCTTGATTTATATGATGGGTTATTTTGCCATGAATCAGCCAGAAATTTTTAGGTTGTCGCAAGCAGAAAGAGTAAAAGATGATGCTGAAAACTCTCCAATTTTTGCTGCGCCGACCATTGTTGAAAATTTGGCAAATAGCGGCTCACCAATTATTGTTGCCAACCAAATGCCTGTCTATCAAGATGATATGTTGCATAGACAAGCGGTAACGGAAGTGCAATTTAACCAAAAAGATCAGCAAATTTTTCAAGCCCAACAACTAGAAAATAAGGAGCATGAAGAGCAATTTCAAAAAATAAAGGCACGTTTGGATCAATTAATTGAACAAAAAAAGCCTTTTACAAACCCAAAATTAACCATTGCCGAACTTGCTGACATGACGAATACAGAAATGCGTTTGCTTTCAAAAGTGATTCATGAAAGTTATGACAAAAATTTTCACGATTTTATCAATTATTATCGAATCCATGAATTTACTAAACTTTTGACTAGTGAAAAACACAAAAATTATACGTTTTTGGCATTGGCTTTCGAGGTAGGTTTCAATTCGAAAACGGCTTTTAACCGATCTTTCAAAAAGATTATGAACAAAACTCCGCGTGAATATTTCAACGATTCTCGAATTGACGAGTAAATTCAAAGTTTTATTTTTATGTATAAAAAAATTACAAGTCCACAAAATCCGAGCATCAAAAACTGCATTTTATTAACCGAAAAGGCAAAAGAACGCAAAAAGCAAAACCTAATTGTGGTGGAAGGTTTGCGTGAAATTCGTTTGGCAATAGAGGCAGGACACGACATTAAAACCTTGTTTTTTTGTCCTGAAATGATGGAACAGCAAACTTTTGAGAGTTTTGCAAAAAAACTTTCAGAAAAAGTAGAAATTATAGAGGTAAATGTTCAAATTTTTGAGAAAATTGCTTATCGAGAAAGTGGTGGTTTGTGCGCGATTTTGCAACCCAAATTGTTAGAACTTTCAGACCTAAAACTTAGCCAAAATCCT
>RDXG01000287.1 GCA_004292785.1 Bacteroidota bacterium | reverse complement strand
TATTGTCAGACATTTGTCGGACAGCACTACCAAATACTGAAGTTGTTTGCTTGATCATTTTTGTTTTCACACAAAAAAATGTTTCTTTTGAAAATAAATTATAAAAAAAAATGAATTTTAGCTCAATAGATCAAAATGTAGCCAAACATATTGCATTAAACCAAGAAGAAATAGATTTTTTTCATGGCTTGTTGCAACACAAAAAAGTAAAACGCAAACAAATGATTTTGCAAGAAGGCGATTTTTGCAAAGATTCGTTTTTTGTGGTGGAAGGTTGTTTGCGTAGTTTTTCTATCGACAAAAATGGTTTTGAACACATCCTCAATTTTGCTCCGCCAAATTGGTGGATTTCGGATTTATACAGTCTTTTTTCTCAAAAACCTTGCATTTTGAACATCGAATCTATCGAAAACAGTCAAATTATTTTGTTTTCTAGAGAAAATCAAGAAAAATTATTTGCAGAAATTCCAAAATTTGAACGTTTTTTCAGAATTATTGCCGAAAAATCTTTGGTCAGTCATCAACAAAGATTGTTAGACAATTTGAGTTTGACAGCCGAAGAACGCTACGAAAACTTTTGCAAGCGTTATCCAAGCCTTATCGATGGTCTTGCCCAAAAATACATTGCAGCTTATATTGGCGTTACGCCTGAATTTTTTAGCAAAATGCGAAGCAAAATATTGCGCAATTCTTAGAAAAAAATTACATAAAAAGATAGTTTTTAGAAAAAACCTTAAAATTTTATCTATTTTTGTAACCTCAATTAGAAATCTAAGATGAAAAAAGAAAGCATTATTTTCGATTTAATTAAAAAAGAAGAACACAGACAACGTTCTGGTTTAGAGTTAATCGCCTCCGAAAACTTTGTTTCTCCGCCAGTAATGGAAGCAGCAGGATCGGTGCTAACCAATAAATATGCCGAAGGATTGCCTTCAAAACGCTATTATGGTGGTTGCGAAATTGTTGATGAAGTAGAAACCATAGCCATAGAAAGAGTCAAGCAATTATTTGGAGCAGCTTGGGCAAACGTACAACCACATTCGGGAGCGCAAGCAAATGCAGCAGTCATGTTAGGAATTTTGAATGCAGGAGACAAAATTTTAGGTTTTGATCTTTCGCATGGCGGACATTTGACGCATGGTTCTTCTGTTAATTTTTCAGGAAAATTGTACCAACCTTCTTTTTACGGAGTCGAAAAAGAAACAGGCGTAATTGATTATGACAAAGTTGCACAAACTGCCCAAAAAGAACGCCCAAAATTATTGATTTGTGGAGCTTCGGCTTATGCTAGAGATTGGGATTACAAGCGTTTGCGCGAAATTGCGGATAGCGTTGGAGCTTTGTTGTTGGCAGATATTTCGCATCCTGCGGGCTTGATTACCAAAGGTTTACTCAACAACCCGATGCCACATTGCCATATTGTAACCACGACCACTCACAAAACATTGCGCGGTCCGCGGGGAGGTTTGATTTTGTTGGGCAAAGATTTCGAAAATCCGTTTGGACAAACCGATTTGAAAGGAAACTTAAAAACGATGTCGCAAGTGCTTGACGGTGCAGTTTTTCCTGGTACACAAGGCGGTCCGTTGGAACATATTATTGCAGCGAAAGCGGTTGCTTTTGGTGAGGCTTTGCAACCTGAATATGAAGTTTATGTCAAACAAGTTCAGAAAAATGCAAAATTACTTGCCGATTTGTTTGTGCAAAAAGGTTATCAAGTAATTTCGAATGGCACAGACAACCATTTGATGTTGATCGATTTGCGTTCAAAAAATTTGACAGGCAAAATTGCCGAAAATACCTTGATCAAAGCTGATATTACGATCAACAAAAATATGGTGCCTTTTGATGACAAATCGCCTTTTGTAACCTCAGGAATGAGAATTGGCACGCCCGCCATCACAACCAGAGGTTTGAAAGAAAACGATATGATCAAAATTGTAGAGTTGATCGACAAAGCATTGATGAACCACGAAAATGAAACAGTAATTAAAGAAGTCAAAAAAGAAGTTAATAATTGGGTAAGCAATTATCCACTTTTTGAAGGCTTTGAGGCTTAATTTTATTTTTTTTATTGCCAAACCAGAACCAACAGTTTTTTAGAATTGTTGGTTTTGGTTTTTTTATGAAAATTTATCTACAATTTTCAATGAAAAAACAAAAATTGATCACTTTTTGCTTTAAAAAATAATTAAAATTTTGGCAAAATTATGAAAAAAATCTTCTTCTTATTCCTCATTTTTACTCATTGTGCGTATGCTCAAGAATATACTTTTTCAGCTCTTTCGCAGGGGGCAGTGAACAAAACCAATATTCCAAAAGCAACGGCTTTGCGGATGAGCAAAGATACAACCTACACCATTTTTGAAAACGCAAAAGTGCCAATGGAATTGTACTTTGTGGACGGCGATGGCAAAACATACAACAATTTGTTTAACCCGAATCCGACAGGAATTTTTTTGAACAAACAGCATTTCAAATTTCATTGTGATCCCGAAAAAAGCGTCAAACACAATGCCACCACATTTTTGGATATGTACGAATTTAATTATTTAGGAAAAGATTATTTATGTTTATTTTCTTTTTGGGAAGAATGTTCGGGCAAAGATTGTCAATATCGTTGTTACAATTTATACGATTTAAGTGATGCTAATCGGATCAAACAGGCTTCTTTTTCGAGCATTTATGAAGGAAGTGAGTCTTTTGGTGATTTCAATTTTGATGGAATCCTTGATTTTTTGCGAGCTGCTTTTAAGAAAACAGAAAAAAATTCGAATAAAAATACAGAAAAAGAAGACTATTTAATTACCGCTTTTACATTTAACAACGGAAAAACGGTTCAACTTAAAAATGACAAAGGCGAAAGCAATTACATCATTGCCAAAGGTGATAAAGAAGTAAAAAAATTTCAAATTTTGCAACACGATTGGATAATTCCTTTGAAAGACAGTACAGGCAAAAAAATGGAAATTACCAATTATTTTCCGCCTTACATTGCGTTTGATCCAAGAGATTCGCATTTGTTTAACGAATCTGGGGCAATTGTGGAAAAAAACCGTTGGTCGGTTATTATAGGCGAATATTCAGATTTGGAAGGCGCACAATCTCAATTGGAACTCATGAAAAAACGTCAACAAGAAGAAGTTTATTTTATTATGAGTGATCAATATAATGGAACTTTTAATTTTATGGTTTTGCAAGGCAATTATCAAGAAAAAGAGAAAGCCCTGCAACTGCAAAAAATCTTGAAAAACAGGTTTCAAATTGATGGAAGGGTTACAGATTTGAAAAGTTATTAAAAAATAAAAATTTCTATTGAATTTTCAAATAAAATTCAGATGCCCAAAAAAGCATCTGAATTTATTATGATTTTATCTTCCCATTTTTTTCAAACAAATCGAATAAAGTAAGCGGTTTTTTCAAATGAAAAGTCTGAATTTGGCACATTTGAGCTGTTTTTATATGAATTTCGGTGTCATCAATAAAAAGCGTTTCTGAAGGCAAAAGTTGATGATTGTTCAAAACTGTTTGGAAAATACTTGCTTTTGGTTTTCGATCAAACATTTGGTAAGAATAATATGCTTTTTCAAAAACTTCGTCCAAAATTTGAAGATCGGTTTCTGCTTTTACTATTTTCTGAAAAGCATTTAAGTGAATTTCGTTGGTATTACTCAACAAAAAAATGCGTTTTTCTTGGGCGATGGTTCGCAACAAATCAATTCTTTCTTGCGGAAGATCGAGCAGCATGGCATTCCAAGCCTCAATAATTTGCTCATCTGTGGGAGATTGCCCTACAAAATCTCTTAATCCATTCAAAAATTCCTGCGAAGTGATCAAACCAGATTCATAAGCCTCAAACAAAGGATTTCCGTTGATCAAATTGATTTCTATGGCTTTGCCAGCCAATTTTTCTAAGGCTGTCAAAGTGCGATTCATATCCAAATTCAGAATGACACCTCCCAAATCGAAAATAATATTTTTTACATTCATAAAAGCAATTTAGAATTTTAATGTAACAAAAAAAATAAAACTGACTTTGTTTAACAAATAAATTTTGAAAAAGATACAAAAAAAACTATTTTTGTTCAGAAATTTTTAAATTGCCAGAGTTTGGCAAAAAATATGAATTTATATTTGTTTAAGTAGTGAGAATAAATTAGTTTACATTATTTCACTGCTATAACTCATTGATAATCAAAAATATCCGACACCTTTGAGGTGTTTGATAATTATTTTATCTTACTTAAAGAATTCGAAGCTAAAAAAATCAAAATTTATAAATCTTTATATCAATTTGCCTAAAAAGATCGTTGAATAAATATCGATTTTAGGCTATTTTGCAAAATATTATGAAAAAATACATATTCTTATTGCTACTGTTCTGTTTTTTTGTGCAAATTACTGATATTTTTGCACAAAAACGAAGTTTTAGACCGCCACACAGACAAAGTTGGACGTGGAACAAACAACGTCAAGGCTATGCTAGTATTGGTTTTGGACTCAATGCCATGAATTATTTTGGCGACATTACGCCTTTCCCTGGATTTTATAGCACAGATATTCGCTATACCAGAGGCAATTTTAGTGTTTTTGCCCAAAAACGTTATTCGCGTGTTCTTACAGGCAGAGTGATGTTTGCGTATGGAGTTCTCACAGGTGCGGATAGTATTTCGGCGAGCAAAACTAGTTCCCATGACCAATTTCGTTACATCAGAAATTTGTCTTTCAGAAATGAAATTTACGAATTAACCGTAAGCGGACTTTTTGATTTGGCGGGACACAGTGAAGTTTTTTATGACCGTCCCCATAAAGTAATTCCTTATGTAACATTTGGATTAGGTGTTTTTTATCACAATCCACAATCAAATGCACCCGAAGCATTTGGAGGAGACTTGGTAAATTTAAGACCGCTTGGCACAGAAGGACAAGGCAGAGAGGGTTATGACGCACCTTATTCTAAATTTCAGTTGGCTATTCCAATTGGCTTTGGTTTCAGAAAAAGAATCGGACAACGTTGGGATTTGTCTTTTGAAGTCAATATGAGATTTTTGATCACAGATTATTTAGATGACGTAAGCAAAACTTATATCGATTTAGGAACTTTTGCAGATGATGATTTGGCAAGAGCCATGCACGACCGTTCTAAAGAAGGAAACAGAAAATTAGAAACTGATTATGTGCCTTCCGATTATACTTATATTGGCGTTGATGGGCGTTCTTATACCGTTTTTGACGGCTACGGAAATGACAAACAATATGGCGTAGATACCAATATTCGCGGAAATGCCAGAGATAAAGATTCGTTTTTGGCTACAGGAATTCATTTGGCATACCTACTACCAGGTCAAATACGTTGTCCAGAACCATTTAAAAAACGTTTTAGAGGTTCGCAGAAAAAAGAAAGTTTTTTGCCTATTTCAACCCCAAAAGCAATCAAACAATAACAAAATACATCACTTTGGCAGAGTTTGAAACTTTGCCAAAGTGCTTTTTTATCTTTTTGTTTCAAATAAAAAACCATTTTCTATCGTTAGTTTTCTATCATTACCTTTTTCTTTTTAACTATTGAAAATGAAAACTAACGTTTTTCTAGCTATATTTTTATTGTTTTCTTTGCCAATTTTTGCCCAAATCGAGATCGGATTAGGCATTGGAACGACCAATTACAAAGGTGATTTGTCGTCTGAATACCATATTTTAAATTCACAGCCTGCAGTGCAGTTGCTTTTCAAATATAATTTGACTTACGAAATTACTTTGCGTTCCGAATTATTGTTGGCTCAAATTTCGGCAGATGATCAAAATAGTAGTGATCCTTTTCAAAAGCAAAGAAATTTTAAGTTTTCTGCGAATATGGTAGAATTTTCGGCAGGTTTTGAGTATAATTTTTTTAATTTTCGCAAACACACCCGTCATTTCGAAAAATGGTCACCTTATTTGTTTGCAGAACTTGGCATTTTTTATGCAAATTCAAGCAATAACCAATCCGATTTGCTTTCAAATTCTTTGCAAATGGCAATTCCATACGGGGTCGGTGTGAAACGTTATTTGAGCAGAAATTGGAATTTGAATTTTGAATTTGGCAACCGCCAAACGTTTACAGACAAACTAGAGGGAATTCCGTACAACAATTCGCAAGCAAGCAAATTTCAGAAAACTAACGAAGAAAACTCTGACCAATATTACTATTTTGGCATCTCTTTGACTTATTTGTTTAACCACGTCAAATGTCCAGATTTATATATTTGGTAGCTCAATTTTTTGTTAAATTTTTTATAAATTTTGAATGTTCATTTTTATGCCATTAGCTCCAATTATTTTGTTTGTTTATAATCGTCCTTTGCATACTGCGCAAACTTTAGAAGCACTTCGCAAAAACGACTTGGCGGATCAAAGTTTGTTGTATATTTTTGCTGATGGCTTAAAAAATAATGCCACAGAAAATCAACGTATTGATTTTGAGGAAGTTAGAAAAATTATTTATTCAAAAAAATGGACAAAAGAAGTGCAAATTAGAGAATCAGAACAAAACAAAGGATTGGCAAAATCGATCATTGAAGGAGTTACAGAAATTGTGCAAAAACATGGAAAAATCATTGTTTTAGAAGACGATCTGACCACCGCCAAAGGTTTTTTGACTTACATGAACCAAGCTCTAGAAACTTATAAAAATGAAGATTTGGTTTATCAAATTTCGGCTTATACTTATCCTGCCAATTATGAAAATATCCAAACAGAAACTTTTTTTCTGAAAAACGTTTGTTCTTGGGGTTGGGCAACTTGGGCAGAAAAATGGCAAATTTTCGAGCCTGATGCCCAAAAATTGATGGATCAATTCACAAATCAACAAAAAATTGACGATTTTAACCTAAAATATTACTATTCTTTCGAACTTTTGAAAATGCAAGCAGCAGGAACAATCAATTCTTGGGCGGTTCGTTTTCACGCTTCGGTTTTTTTGAAAGGCGGTTTGGTGCTTTTTCCTAAAAAAACCTTAATTCAAAATATCGGATTCGATAGTTCAGGCGAAAATTGCGCCCCAGACGATTTTTATTCTTCTTCACCGCAAACAGATTTTGTAAAAGTCGAAAAAATTTCTATTAAATTGTCCAAAAAAGCAAATTTGGCTTTGCAAAATTGTTTTCAAAAACGCTATAAACCTACTATTTTTCAAAGAATTATCAACAAATTAGGCAGAATTATTACATCTGTTCTACCCATTTTTTTGATCTTATTTTTGGTAAATTTGGCTTGCGCACAAGACAAAAAAATAGGCAGACCTGTGCCAAAATACAACCTTTTTCCGCTAGAATTTGCGATTGGCAACCATTCGGTTAGTTTGCCTTTTTATCGAATTTTTCGTTTGCCCATTCACCCCGCCATCACTTTTGGAACGGAATATTCTTGGTGGCGAAACTCAAATCAGCACGTTTTTTCGCCAATTCGTTTGGGAATTTTTTATAACCGTTACAATGCTTCTGGAGTTTATTTGGCAACAGGAATCGGCTACCGCTACACAATGGATTTGGGTTTATTTGTTGATGGGAGTTTGGAAGTGGGTTATTTGCACTATTTTCGCCCTTTTGCAACCATGACCTTCAAAGATGGACTTTACGAAAGCGGTTATGATTTTGGCAAACCTTCTGTTATTTTGCCTTTTACGATCAGTATTGGTTACGATTTTTCTAATTTGACCGAATATTATTGGAGCATTTTTTTGCGTTACAAATGGTTTTTGCAAACGCCTTACAACGATTATTTTGGCAGTGATTTTTTGCCACAAGCCATTATTTCTGTTGGCGCACGCTACCAACCTGATTGGCTTGGGCGAAATACCAAATGTCCTGCCAAATCCAAAACTGTTTCAAATCCGTTTAAATTTTCGAAAACCAAAAAAGCTAAACAAGGCGATTTGAAAGGAAAAGATTAATAAAAAAAATTGAAAATGACACAAAAAATTACACACATTGCCATTGTGGTCGAAGATTACGATTTGGCAATTCAGTTTTACACAGAAAAATTAGGTTTTGTTCTTTTACAAGATTCTAAATTAAGCGAAAGCAAAAGATGGGTTTTAGTTGCACCAAAAGGCAGCGAATGTGCTTTATTGTTAGCAAAAGCAAGTAATGAAGAACAAAAAAGCCGAGTCGGAAACCAAACAGGAGGGCGAGTTTTTTTGTTTTTGCAAACAGATAATTTTTATGGAGATTACCAAAAAATGATCGAAAACGAGATCAATTTTATTAGACCGCCCAAAGAAGAAGAATACGGAATAGTTGCCGTTTTTGAAGACTTGTACGGCAATTTGTGGGATTTGATTGAACACAAAAAAAACTAGCATTTCTCAAAAAAATGCTAGTTTTTCCTTATTTCAAAACCTGAATCCAACCGCTAAACGACTGATTTACAACTTGTTTACTTAAAGCGTCAAGCCTTTGAGTAATCAAAGAATAGAAATAAGTGCCGCCAAATTGCGATTCGGCTTGCCAATTTTGCAAATAATTTTGGCTAACATAAATTTGCGTTCCCAAACGATTAAAAATTTTGAGTTCGTGATCAGGATACAATTCCAAATTATTGATCACAAAAAAATCGTTTTTGCCATCTCCGTTTGGCGTAATTACATTTGGAATCGTGATTAAATGCTTGAAAATCAGGCAAATATCGTTTGACCAAGAAATAGTTTTTGAGTTTTGTTCCACTGCCCTAATTCTGAAACAATGCAAAAAACCATCTTTTCCGCTTGTATTTTCAAAAGTAATTCGGTCAGAATTGCTGTTTTGATACCAAGAAAAAGCATTTTCGTTGTCTAATTTTCGCCAAATTTCATAACGTTTTACGCCTTTTTCCCAATTCAAATACGGATTCCATTGCAATTCTATCTTTTTTTCTGCTTCAAATGCCGTACCTTTTAACAAAATATTTTGATGCACCAAAGAAACCGCTTGACAAGTTGCAAAAGACAAATTGCTTTGCAAACGATAGGCAAAATTTTGGTTATCCGTATCTAATTGATTATCAACAAATAAGCTATCATTTTTTTGAATTTTTGCCAAATCTAACCATGCATTTCCTGCCTGTTTTTGGAAAACAAAATTTTGGGGCAAATTAGGCGTTTGCGAAATTTCAAAACCAATCGAAACATTTTTTTCGTTACTTTCTTGCGTACTTACTGCCTTGATAATCAGGCGAGTAGCGTCATAAAACAAAGGAAAATTGAGTTTTGGGCTTAAACAAGAAATTTTTGTTTGTTCAACCACCGACAATTTTTTTGGAAAAACCAAATTATCCCAATCTATTTTGACTTGATTATTTCTGTTTTCTGTAATTTTACCGCCTTCAATTTGCCAAATAAAAACAGAATTTTCGTTTCCTAAAACCTTGTAAATCAAATTGTTAGGCGAAAATTGACAAATTACCGAATCGTTTTGCAAAATTTTAGGATTTGGATTTGGATAAATCTGAATCAAGCTGTCCGTTTGATTTTCACAGCCAAAAAACGTAATTTCTTTAACAGAAATCTTTGCCCTTTTTATTTGCAAATTGTCTGTTTTTGCCCATTTTACGCTAATTTCTGCATTTTTTTTCTCTACAATTTCGCCATTTTCTACTTTCCACACAAAAACCGATTTTTCGTAACCTTCTACTTTGTAGGTTTCCGTATTTTGTTCGCAAACTTCTGTTTTTCCTACAATTTTAGGTTTTGGATCGTCCACAACTAAGATTTTTAAGGTATCCGAAACGCCTGCGCAACGGTTATTTAGTGTATTTACTTCTTCTGAAACCCAAATTTTGCCCAAACTTCCTGTCCAATCTACTTTTACTTCATTGCTTCCTTGTCCGCTGATAATCAAGCCGTTAGCGATTTTCCAAACGTAAACAGAGCCTTCCGATTTTGCGGTTTTATAAGCAATATTTTTAGATTTTGACAAACAAATCGTATCTGAAATGTTTAAAACAGATTTAGGTTTTTGGGTTTTGAGAACGACCTCTACGGTTACAAAAAATTCGCCTGTAGCGGTTTTGCAAGCCGAAGTATCTATCAAATTGACACTTAATTTGGCGTTTGTGTTGCTATTTGCCCAATTTACCCTAATTTTTTCTGTGCCTTGTCCGCCTGCCAAAGTTCCACCTGAAATTGTCCATTGATAAATTGCGTTTTTTTGTGGCTTTTCTATCTCATACAAAGCATTGTTTAAATTCGGGCAAACCGACCTAACTCCTTGAATATTAGGCTTTTGTAATTCTTTTAAAACCCTAATTTTTATGCTATCTTGTTTTACACAATTTTCGTTAATTGAAGTCAAAACATAAACCGTAGAAAAAGAAGAATCGGCAGTAAAAATTTGCAAAAAAGGCTTAGAAACCGTAGAATCAGATAGATTTAGTTTTGTATTCCAACGATAAACGACATTTTTTTGCGTTTCTGTGCCAATTTGTATTTTTTCGCCTACGCAAATTTTATAAATTTTATTTCCTTTGAAAATAGGTTTTGGGCTGACCGCAATTTTGATGCGATAAAGTCCTGTTTTACAGCCATTTGCGTTTTTTATTGCCAATTCGTAAACCGTTGTAAAAGTGCTATCCGATTCGTTTTTTAAAGAAAAAATAGGATTTGGAATGTTGTTTTTAGACAAACCCAAAGCAGGAGTCCAAGTATAAAAAAGCGGTTTTTTTAGGTCAAAACCTAGTTTTTGAACATCAACATCGATTTTTAAAATTTCGTCTGAACAAAGCAATTTATTCGGTTCTGAAGCAGAAATAAAAGATTTTGGGTAAAAAATAACATCAAAAGTATCTCGCAAAACGCAAACGGAATTGTTTGGAGTTGCAGTTCGAATGTACCTTTGAATAATGGAATCTTGTGCAAAATCTAATTTTCTGAAAACAGTCGGGTTTGCAATTCTGGAATTGCTTAAGTAATTTGTCGGAGACCAAGCATAAGTATAATTTGCTTGTGCCAAATTGCCAATTTTTAGCGAGTCTGTGGTGCAATTTTGGTATTTTGTGATGCCTTTTTTGCTTGTAATTTTGGGCAAAACCTTAATTCTGACCGTAAAAGTGTCTGTGCAATTTGCTTGCGCATTTTTGGCAGTAATAAGGTAGGTATAGGTTTTGGGAATGCTGTCGTTATTGGGAATTTGCACAAAAGTATTTAATAAATTTGGGGCAGAAAGGTAGGTGGTAGGTTGCCAAGAATAGAAATAATTGGGTTTTCCCAAAAAATTAATAAACCTTCTTTCGTCTGCGCAAAGCGTTTGATCGGCAATTTGTGAAGGTCTGCCTTTGGGCAAAACTGTAATTTGCACGTCGTCAGAATAGGCGCAAAGCGTATCGTTTGTTAGCGAATCTTTGGTAACAAAATATTTAAAAACTTGTGCAGAATTGCCATTATTGCTTAATTTTAATTTCGGATTTGCAATTTTTGGATCGCTTAAACCTGTAACAGGAGTCCATTTGTAGGTATATTTTCCTGTCGGATCGGGAGTGCCAATTTCAATTTCTTGATCGCTACAAACAGTTTGATCTCTGCCTGCATTTGGCGGAGAAACGATTGGTTTTGAAGTATAAAGTTTGAAATTACGAACAGAATGTCGATCAATAGAGCCACCTGTGCTTGCCGTAAAACCAAAATAACCTATAAAATCGATGTTAAAAAAACCTGTAAGCGTGCTTGTTCCGTTGGCAGTTTTGATGCTGACCGTTATTTTTCCGTTGTCATAATTAATTTTCATTGCATTATAATCGTTTCCTCTAAACAAAGGATTATTTGCCCCGATCAGGGTTGGTTGTGCAGGAATTGGGCATTCGTTATAGCCAGAACCGTTGTTGTTGTACCTAATTTGTAGGTTTGGAACAGGAAAACAGTTGCTATTATTCCAAGTATCTACGGCAATCATCAAGCCTTTTGCATTGTTGGGAATTCCCAAACCGCCACCTGAAACAAAGCCTGTTGGCGGATCGGCAAGGAAACAAAAAGTAAGCCCGTCGGCAGGTGCGGCATTGATAGGCGAATCAAAAATTCTGTACTCAAATTCGGCAGTCCATTTTTGACATTCCGAAATATTGACAGGTTTCTGAAAAAAAGCTGCGCCGCTAGTGGAGTTTATTGGGTCTGTTAAAATGAGTTCGCTATTTGGGAAAAGTCCTGCATTGGTTCTTCCTAACTTTGCACTTCCCGCCAAATTCCAGCCTTGCGTGTTCATGGGTGTGCCTTCCAATTTGGCAAAAATATAGGTTTGCGCTTGACTGTTCAAAGAAAAAAATGATAAAAATATGATTAGAAAAAAGTTTTTTTTCATGAAGTTGGACTTAGAATTTTGGCTGTAAAATGATGCTATTTTTTGTAGAAAATTTATAAAACTAAACGTTGCCAAACATCTGTTGAGAAGTTGGCAACGTAAATTAAATTATTCTTTCGCCTCTAAACTCTCCTCGACTCTCAAATTATCAATAATGAATCGTTGGCGTTCTGGCGTATTTTTGCCCATATAATAGGAAAGCAATTTGCCAATCGACATTTCAGACTGCAAAATGATCGGTTGCAAACGAATATCTGCGCCAATAAATTTTCCAAATTCGTCAGGCGAAATTTCTCCCAAACCTTTAAAGCGCGTAATTTCTGGTTTTACGCCCAATTTTTTGATCGCTTTTTGTTTTTCTTCTTCCGAATAACAATAGATCGTTTGTTTCTTATTTCTTACCCTAAATAGCGGAGTATCAAGGATATACAAATGTCCTGCCCGCACCAAATCAGGGAAAAACTGTAAGAAAAAAGTAAGCATCAACAGCCTGATGTGCATTCCGTCGACGTCGGCATCAGTAGCCAAAACTACTTTGTTGTAGCGCAAACCGTCGAGTCCGTCTTCGATATTTAAAGTATGTTGAAGAAGATTAAATTCTTCGTTTTCGTAAACAATTTTTTTCGTTAAATTAAAGCAATTTAAGGGTTTACCTCTCAAACTGAATACCGCTTGGCTTTCTACATTCCTCGATTTTGTAATACTTCCACTCGCAGAATC
>RDXG01000286.1 GCA_004292785.1 Bacteroidota bacterium | reverse complement strand
GAAGTGGAATTTTTTTAAAAACAATAAAATTTGTAACCTTGTAATGATTTTTCACGCTTATAAGTTATAAGGTTACAAAAACAAACTCTCATGAAAAAAATTACACTTTATATCTTATTTTTGCTATTCACTCGCATTTGCTTTGCCCAAGAAACAATAAAAAATGCGAATGATTTGATTGAAACCGCTGATTCTTTGACAGAAAATTCTGATTATGATGCCGCCATTCAGACCTTAAAAAAGGTAAGTTCTAGCCTTGAAAACACGATCACAGAACCTAATATTTTACAAATTTATATTCATTGTCAAAATAAAATTTCTCAAAATTTGTTAGGAAAAGGCAAATTTGATGAGGCTTTGACGCTAACCAACCAGACTTTAAGCCTAAATCAGTCCAAAACAAACGCCAAAAACCTGCAACAATCCGAAATTTTGAATACTTTGGGTTTTTTGTATCTCAACAAAGGCAGAAACGATTTGGCACTCGATTTTTTTACCCACGCCACCGAACTTTGCGAGGAATTGAAAAAAACAGAAACCGCAGAAATGGCTTTGTGTTACAATAATTTGGGTTTGGTTTACGGGAATACAGGAAATATTGGTTTGGCGAGAGAATATCACCAAAAAGCGTTGAGTATTAGAAACAAAATTTTTGGAGAGAAAAACGTAGAAGTGGCGGCTTCTTACAATAATTTGGGTTTGACTTACGGTTTGGAAAACGAAGCCCTCGAAAATTATGAAAAATCTTATCAAATTTTGTTAAAAATCTATGGCGAAAAACACGCAAAAGTGGCTTTTTCACTCAATAACATTGCATTGGTGCAACTCAAACAAAAACATTATGATGATGCTTTAGAAAATTTCCAAAAAGTTTTGGATATTTGGAACGCCATTCACGCAGAACCGCACCCGCATCAAGCCTTTGTTTACACCAATATTGGGCGTACTTATTTTGAGCAAATGGATTACGACACCGCCTTAGAATATCAGGAAATGGCATTGAAAATCTACCGAAAACACTACGGCGGCAAGCACCCCGAAATTGCAAATACTTACAACCAAATTGGCTCTATTTATAAAAATTTGGGCAAATTTGACCTTGCTTTGGATAATTTTCAGCAGGCAATTTTGGCAAATAGTCCTGTTTTTAACAAAAGCGATATTCGCCTAAACCCAAATGTTCAAGACTATTATCAAGCCGATTTGCAACTCATTTCTTTTTTGTTAAAAGCGCAAACTTTGGAAGCGCGACATTTTGGTAAAACATTGAAATTCAGTGATTTAACAATGGCTTTGCAAACTTTACAGTCTTGCGATTCTTTGATCGATCACATCAGGCAGCTAAGAACTTTGCAAAACGATAAAATTGCTTTGGGAAATTTGGCAACAGAAATTTATACCAATGCCATCAAAATTTCTTTGCAATTAGCAGAATATTCGGTTTCTAGGAAAAATTATTGGCAGAAGGCATTTTATTTTGCAGAAAAAAGCAAAGCAGCCGTTTTACTAGAAGCCATTGCAGACACGCAAGCAAAACAATTTGCAGGGATTCCTGATTCTTTGTTGGAAAACGAACGAAAATTGAATGCAGAAATTGCTTTTTACGAACAAAAATTGGCAGAAAAACCCGAATTAAGCATCGAAAATCAATACAAAGATCAACTTTTTGCCCTCAATCGCCAATATGAAGATTTTAGAAGCAAATTAGAAAAATCTTTTCCTGAATATTTTGACTTAAAATTTAACGTTAAAATTGCAGATATTCCAACTATTCAACAAAAACTTGATTCAAAAACCACGCTAATTAGTTTTTTTATTTCGGATCAAAGAATTTATAATTTTCAGGTTTCTAAGGAAAAATTCGAAGTTTTGGATTTGCCCAAACCCGCAGATTTTGAAAAAGAAATCATTGCTTTCAGAAATTCTATTTATTATCGTTCTCAAAAAACTTTCGAAAAACAAGCCTATATCTTATATAAAACCTTGTTTGACAAGATTTTACCTTCCAAAACCGATCAACTCGTCATCATTCCAGATGGCAGGTTGGGAACAATTCCTTTTGAGGCTTTATTGACTCAAAAAGTAAAATCTTTGAAAACAAATTTGTACAAAGATTTGCCTTTTTTGATCAAAAAATATGCGGTAAGTTATTCATTTTCAGCCACTTTATTTTTGCAAAATCCCCAAAAAACAACTGAAAAATTGGCTTCGAATGTATTTTTGTTTGCGCCAATAGAGTTTAAAGCAGATTTGAAAAATAATTTTCGTCCAGAGTTAGAAACTTTGTTAGGAACACAAAATGAAGTTGAAAAAATAGCGAACTTGTTCACTAACAAGGGTTTAAGTTTTGACACTTTTTTAAGAAATCAGGCACAGGAAGGTTTGTTGAAATCGAAACAATTAAAAAAATATCGTTTTTTGCATTTTGCCACGCATGGTGAAGTGAATGAAAGTCAGCCAGAACTTTCGCAAATTTTTTTGGCTTTGGATAGTTTGGGCAAAGAAGATGGCAGTTTGTACGCAGGCGAAATCTATAATTTGGGGCTTTCTGCGGATTTGGTAACGCTTTCGGCTTGCCAAACAGGACTCGGAAAAATCACAAAAGGCGAAGGAATGATCGGTTTGAGTAGAGCGTTACTTTTTGCGGGCGCACGAAATTTGTTGGTTTCTTTGTGGAAAGTTTCTGACGAATCTACGTCCTTGTTAATGATCGATTTTTATAAATATATCCTTGATAATCAATTACTTAACCAATCTTTGCGATCTGCCAAATTGCAAATGCTAACAGACGAAAAATTTGCCAAACCCTATTTTTGGTCGGCTTTTGTGTTGATTGGGAAATAATTTTTTTAGGTTTGCCAATATTTCAAATCATTGGCAAACCATCAAATCTGTTCCAAAAGCACTTTATTTCCATGTTCTGTTACCATATTTTCAATGATTTTTGCCGTCTGATCTGGATAAGAAATTTGTAAATGATTTGTATTTTCAAGCCAATTCGATAATTTTTGATCAAATTCTTTGTTAATTTTTTTAATGACCGTAACGCCCAACTTTTTGAGTGCTTCCGCATTACAAACCTGTTCGTATTGCCCAGCAATAGGAATAGTCATGAGTTTTTTGCCCAAATAAATGGCTTCTGCGGGTGTTTCGAAACCTGCTCCTGTAATTACGCCCTTGCTAGAAGCCATAGAACGCAAAAATTTTTCGCTTTGCACAGGATAGATTTTGATGTTTTTTCTGCGTTCTTTATGCCTTACATTTTTCGAAAAAATATGCCATTCCACCTCTCGTCTTTTCTTGAAAAATTTGATCAATTCTTCATCGTCATAATGCGGAAGATAGACAGAAAAATGTTCTTTTTCCTTGATTTTCAGTTCTCTAACTTCGCTACGAATCACAGGTTTATGAATGAAAGAATCGAAATTGTCGAAATGCAAACCGACAGCAGTAGTACAAGGAGCATAATTTTTGAGTAAAAACTCCCCCAAATAGCTTTTTTCCTCTGGACGAGGAGTATTTGGCGATAAAAATGAGGCTTGATGCCCAAAACCTACACAGGCTTTTTTTCGGAGTTTTGCTGCATAAGCGGTTATAAATTCGAAGTCATTGATGATCAAATCGTACTTTTTAATAGGAAAATCTCTGATTTCTTTGACCAATCTGCGAGATTTGAATTTGCTAAAAATTTTGAGATAATCCAAACCACCTTTTTTGTCGTAATACAAACTCAAACCTTTGCTTCTATATTTGATCGGGAAGGGCAAATCTACTTGTGAATTTTCTCCGCTTAAAAATAAATCTAATTCGCCAAATTCGGCTAAAATAGGTACAATTTCCCTAGCACGACTCACATGACCGTTTCCTGTGCCTTGTATTGCGTATAAAATTTTCATCAGATTTTTGCTTAAATTGATAAAATCTAAGCAAAACTAGATATTTTTTTTATTAAAATTTGCGAAAAAATAAATGTTAAAATAAAGTTTACATAAAAGTTGTATATTGTTCATTTTCAACATTGATAATAAATAATTTATTCAAAAAATAAAAATGCAATTAAATTTCAAAGTATTGGCAGGCACTTAAACCTGCCAAATTATTTTACAAAACTTTTTCCTCTTTTTTATAAAAAATCAAACCCACCGCTAAAACCAAACTCAAACTTACCAAAATCGCAGAAATTTGCGTAATAGTCGATCCAATTTGATACGATTCTGGTTCAAAAACAAACTTAATCACGTGTTTGCCTGCGGGAACTTCTAAGCCACGCAACACATAATTTGCTCGAATTTGGGTAGCAGGTTTATCGTCAATGCTCACTTTCCAGCCTTGCGCATAATAACTTTCAGAAAAAACTACAAAGCCTTCGGCAGACGAATTAGACTCGTAAGTGAGCGCATTTGGGGCGTATTCCAACAAAGAAATTTTGGCGTTTTCTGTGTTGTACGTTTTGGCTTTGATTGGGAATTTTGTGGCATCAAAAACGGCATCTGTGGCAGTTTTTAGGCTATCTAAGGCTTGCATTTCGGCATCAGGATTTTGCACAGCAATCAAATTTTTGACAAACCAAGCACTGCCCAAAGCCAAAGAATCGTTTTTCAGAACGCCATTTGCGTCTTCGCTAATTTTTACATAACGCGTATTTAACATATTCAAGACCCGATAATTTTCCCATTTTGGCATTTTCGAAGTTTGTAAATCCTTGATTAACAAGTCTTTCTCTTTTTCTAATTGCCTTTCGATCAAATCTTGATAACGCCTAGCTTTCGCAGGAAAATAACCGCCAACCGATTTGTGATAATAGGAAGTTTGGGCATCGTTAAAAGGATTATTTAAGTTAAAAACTCTATAATTTGGGTCTTTGTCTTTCAAAATAAATTGATCCGCAGGCGTAGGTGCATGGAATTTTTCTTTGGCATTTGCTTCAAAATCCGACTCGTTCAAATAGCGTTTTCCAATTTGCCAACCGTCAAATAAAGCCAAAACCGAAATTACAGCAAAAGCAATGGTAGCAGAAATTTTTTTATTTAGGAAAAAATACAAAACACTTATTGTCAATGCAATCAAAACCGCAGAACGAATGGCATCAGAACGCAACATCGATTTTCTGTCGGAAATAACTGCCTGAATAATTTGTTCGAATTGGGCATCGTTTGCGCCTTGAAAATTCAAAAATATGCCTCCTGCAAAAGCCAAAAGCAAAGCCAAACCGCCTGTCAAACCGAAAGCAATCATGACTTTTTGGCTAAATTCTTTGTTCCATTCCATCACAGAAATTTGTTGCAAAGCCAAAACCGCCGCCATGCTCATCAACAAAACAGTCAAAGACAAAGCCATCGAAACCGATCTGAATTTGTTGAAAGCAGGGAAATAATCGAACATCAAAAAGTTAAAAGTTTCAAAGTTTTTTCCCCAAGCAAACATCATGGTCAAAATAATTCCTGCCAATAACCAAAAACGCAATTTTGGATCGAAAATTAACAAACCCAAGACGCACAAAAAACAAATAATTGCACCTGCATAAATGGGCGCACTCGTAAACGGTTGATCGCCCCAATACATAAACGGATTGCGTTCTGCCAACTGTTGCACTTGTTCAGGCGAAACCGCACCTTTCAAAATTTCTAGGGTAGCCGAATTTTTATCTAATTTTTCACTGCTCGAACCGCCATACAAATTGGGAATCAACAAGGTTAAAGTTTCCATTTTGCCCTGACTCCAAGAAAAAGCATAATCTTTATCCAAACCGTCGCCTTCGCCTCTTTTTATTTTTTCTTCCAAATTGATTGGCGTTAATTCGGCTTTTCCACGAATCGAATATTTTGCGTATTCCAAAGTGGTCATCATTCTGCCCGCATTTGTGCCAACAGCCAACAAAATCGCCACCACCAAAATTGCGGAAGATTGGGCAAAATCTTTTAGTTTTTTGTTCTGAAAAGCAAAATATAACTCACTTAGGGCATAAAAAACACCCACAAAAGCCAAATAATAGGTAATTTGATAGTGATTTGCCCTTAATTGCAAAGTCATGGCTAAGGCAAAAACTGCAAAACCCAAAGCCTTTTTTCCTTGAAAAACCAAATATGTTCCCGCCAAAATCAAAGGCGAATAAGCGATTGCCCAAAGTTTTGTAACGTGTCCGACATCGATGAGAACCAAATTGTAGGTACTTAACCCAAAAGCAACCGCCCCAACAGTAGAAATTATGGAATTTACGCCAAAACAAAGCATTGCCAAATAAAAACAAAACATAGTCATAAACAGCAAATGTGCAGTTTTGTGCGAAATAAATCCTTTGAAAAATTTGTCTAAAAAAGTAAGTGGTTGATCAGGAAATTGTGCTTGAAACAAATACACAGGCATTCCTGCAAACATAGAACTTGTCCAAAGGGTCGGAGAATCGTGGGTTTTGTTGTAATCTGCGGTTTGTTTTGCCATGCCTTCGTAGCGAACAATGTCGTCTTGGGCAATGGTTTTGCCATCAAAAAATTCGGCTTTGAAATAAACAATCGTAATTAAATAAAATATCAGCACGACTAAGGCGTGAGGAATCAGATTTTTGAGTATTTTCATATTGAGTTTTTTTGCAAAAGTAGGTTTTTTTTTTAATTATGACAAAAATTTTCAAAGCCTTAGAAATACCAATTTTAGAAAACGTTGGCAACGGTCTTGACCTTGCCAAACGTGAAATGTGAATAAACCCACGATTGCCAACGATTCGCAACGTTGGCAACGGTCTTGACCTTGCCAAACGTAAGTCCACGATTGCCAACGTCTAAACAGACGATTGGCAACGTAAATTTTGGGGGCTTGGCGCACAGAAAACTGCACAGCCTAAAGGCTATGTTACAAACCTAAGACCAAACGAAAGCCGATTCTGCCGTTCCTGCCGCTAGGATCACCGCTGCCCCGATACGCAACCCGACTGTTGCTATTGCTGTGCCAAGAACCACCACGCAAAACAATACGTTCATTTTTTTTATTGTTATACGAATTATTGATTTGCGTTTTAGTCTTGTAAAAATTCTCATCATAATAATCCAAGCACCATTCCCAAACATTCCCTGACATATCGTAAATAAGCAATTCGTTTGCGTTTAAAGTACCTACTTCATGCGTTTTATTTTCTGAATTGTCTTTATACCAAGCCACTTCCTCAATGTTGTCAGAGCCTGCAAATTTGTAACCTTTGCTTTGGTTGCCACCGCGTGCCGCATATTCCCATTGTGCTTCGCTGGGCAAAGAAAAAGTCTTTTTAGTTAAAACATTCAATTTTTTAATAAACTCTTGGCAATTATTCCAACTTACCATTTCCACAGGCAATTTTGCACCTTTGAAATGGCTTTTGTTATCACCCATCACCGCCTGCCAAAGTTCTTGCGTACATTGGGTTTGCGCTATCCAAAAACTGTCCAAACTTACCTCGTGTATGGGTTTTGTGTTTTCCCATTCGTTGTCGCCCATCATAAAAGTTCCGCCTTTTACAAAAATCATTTTAAACTTAATGCCTTGTATGTCAAAAATTTGGTCTGTAAAAATGTTTTTTTGCCCTTCCAAAATCTTAATTTTTTCTAGCAAATTCCTTTTTTCTAAGCGTTCAGTTTCCAAATTTCTGTTTAATTCGCCTAGTTTTTTGGCAAAACCTTCTTTTTCTGCATTTAAAGCATTTATTTGGCTTTCCAATTTGCCTATTTTGGCTTGCAAAGTCTGTATTTCTTGGTTTTTGCTAGAATCGGCTTGTGTTTTTGTCAATTTTGCCGTTAAAGTGCTTATTTGCTTTTGCAAATCGGTTTTTTCTAGTTCGGCGCGTCTAAGCAAATCATTTTCTATAACCTGTCTATGCTTTTGGTAAAGTCTTAAAATATTCCTTAAATTTCGTTTAATAATTTGATCTTGCAAATTATAATCAACCAAAGAAATACTTTGTTCTATGCGTTTTTCTTCATTGGCATAAAAAGCGGAAGACTGCATAAAAACATCATCATGCAAATCATCTAAATTTTCCGATTTTGTACTTTTTAACAATAAATCTATTGCCTTTTCAACTTTACTTTTTAGCAATAAATTTTCAATTTCTTCTACGCTAGTTTGCATTTTTCTTAATTTTCTTTTTTTTGCAAATAAGCAATTTTTTTGAAATTCTACAAAAAAAATTTGTTTTTGCTGTGGTTTAGGCACAGAAAAAGTCTGTGTTACGGAAAATAAACACAAATTTTTTTTGAAATGTTGTTTGACAAGCATTTACTCAAATTCTCAACCCAATCAAAGAAATATCATCTCTTTGAAGTTCATTTTGTTGATGATTTTTTAAAGCCAATAAAATTTGTTCTTTTTGAGTTTGTAAAGGCAATTTTGCAAGCGAATTTAAGAGTTTTTTGAAATTTTCCATGCCATAACGTTTGCGATTGCTATCGTTTTGGTCTGCAAAACCATCAGAAGACATATAAATCATGCTTTCTTTTGGCAAGATAATAATTTTGTCTGTAAAATCTTTAGTGCTGTTCGATTTTCCTCCTATCGATAATCTGTCTCCTACGAGTTCTGCAACTTCGTTATTTTCTGAATAAAACAAAGAAGATTTTGCTCCAGAAAAAGTAATTTTAGTTTGTTTTTTTTCTAATCTTTCAAACAAACAAATTCCTGCGTCCATTCCGTCATAATTTTTGGTTTGGTCTTGTTTTAAAACCGTTCTAATTCCCGAATCTATATTTTTCAAAATTTGCGCAGGTTCATAAATACATTTGATATTTACGGTTTCGTGCAAAAGTGTGTTTCCGATCATGGTCATAAAAGCGCCAGGAACGCCATGCCCTGTGCAATCACCGAGTACCAAAATGGCAATTTCCTCTTTTTCTTCCTGCGAAAAAGGTGCAAGAGATATTTTAGAAAACCAATAAAAATCGCCAGAAACAATATCTTTTGGCAAATAAATAACAAAATGTTCTGAAAAAAAATCTTTTAACTGTTCTTGTTTTGGTAAAATACCTTGCTGAATATTTTGCGCATAACGGATACTTTGGTTCAAGCGTTCAGAAGTTTCTTGAAGTTGCCCATTCGTTTTTTCCAGATCGTGTCGTTGCGTTTCAATAAGTGTATATTGCTGCTCCAAAGCCTCGTTAGAAGAAATTAATTCTTCGTGGTGTTGCTTCATTTCCTCATTTTGAACTTCAATTTCTTTGTTTTTATCTTCAATTTCTGTTTTTTGTTCTTTCAATAAAATATTATTTTTGCGCTCTTTTCTAATTTTTTTGAACATAAAAAATGCAAAAAACAAAACTAATCCTGAAAAAACAAACCACATATTTCTTTCAAAATCATGGCTAGAAATAATTTTTTGTTGCAAAATTTTATCTTTGGCAAACAATTCTATTTGTGCTTCTCGCTTTTTATTTTCTAAAGTATTTTGCAATTTTGCGATTTTTTTTGTGGTTTCGGTGCTAAACAAACTGTCTTGCAAATGCGTATAATTTTGCAAAAAAGTCAAGCCCAAATCCGTTTTTCCTAGTTTAAAATAGCACACACTAAGGTTGTAATAGGTATTTTTGACCTCTTGTTGGTGGTGATGAAGTTTGTTTAGGTCAAGAGCAAGTTCGAAATAGTAGAGTGCTTTTTTATAGTCTTTGTTGTTTTCATAAATTTTTCCCAAACCATTATAGGCGATTGGCAGCAAAAAAGTATCCTGATGTTCTTCCAAAATAGGAATTACTTTGTCAAATAAATTGGCTGCTTCTGAAAATTTAGCTGTTTTCAGATAGACAACAGCAATGTTACAATCGATCCTCGAAACGCCATAAAAATCGTTTTGTTTTTTGCGCAATTCGGCAGCTTCGATGTAATATTTGAGTGCTTGATCGTAGTTTTGTTGTTTGACCGCAAGCTCTCCCATGTCGTTGATACAATTTGCAACTCCAAATAAATCATTTTGCTTTTTTTTGATCGCAAGGCATTTTTGATAATTTTCCATTGCCAAATCATATTGGTTTTGTGCGGCATAAATTAAACCAAGATTTACGTAACTGCTTGCAATTCCACGCAAATAAGCCAATTTTTCGTAAATTTCTAAACCTTTTATGGTGTAGGAAACTGCCTGAATATAATCGCCTTCGGTTCGATACAAAATTCCAAGCATGGCATAATGGCGCGCCAACCCTTTTGGATAATTGATTTTTTGGGTTAATTGATATGCCAAATTTGCGTATAAAAGTGTAGAATCAATGGATTCGAAAATCATTTTTAATGTAATATTATTCAACATATCCACTTTTGTACTGTCGGGTTGTACGTTTTTCCAAACAGATTTTAGACTGTCCAAAGATTGGGCAAACAAAAAATTGCTTTGCAGCAAAAAGAAGAATAAAAAGATTTTCATGAATGCAAAAAATATTTTGTAAACATAACATTTTTTATAGCAAAACAAATTTTATAAAATGAAAATATTTTTTGAACTCAAAAAAAAACCTTCGAGTATTGAAATTCGAAGGTTTTTATTATTTTAAGCTCAAATTTAGGCTATAAAAAACTTCATTAATTTGTTCAAAAAAGCAGGAACATCTGCAAATTTGATCATGTTTGCACCATCTGAAAGTGCTTTTTCGGGGGTGTGATGGGTTTCAAAAAAGAAACCTCTGATTCCCATAGAAGCTGCTGCAAAGGCAAAATAAGGTGCATATTCGCTATTTCCTCCGCTTTTTCCTCCTGCTGCATTGGGTTTTTGAACCGAATGAGTAATGTCCATAATGACAGGAAAACCGTGTTTTTGCATTTGCAAAATATTCCTAAAATCTACCACCAAATCGTTGTTTCCGTACATATTTCCCCTTTCTGTGAGCATAATTTTGTTATTTCCTGTGGAAGCAACTTTTTGACAAGGATAAATCATGTCGTTTCCAGACAAAAATTGGGCTTTTTTGATGTTAATGATCTTTCCTGTTTTTCCAGATTCGACCAATAAATCAGTTTGTCGGCACAAAAAAGCGGGAATTTGCAAAATGTCCACCACTTCTGCCACAGGTTTTGCTTGGCTACTTTCGTGAATGTCGGTGAGTACATAAACGCCAATTTCTTTGCGTACTTTTTCCAAAATTCTTAAACCTTCCTCAAAGCCAAGCCCGCGAAAAGAATCTACAGAAGTTCGGTTTGCTTTGTCAAAAGATGCTTTAAAAATATAAATTAAGCCCATCGAATCGGCTATTTTTTTGAGTCTTTCTGCCAAATCCAACACCATTGCCTCACTTTCGATCACGCAAGGACCTGAAATAATAAAAGGATTGCTTTTTATTTGTTCAAATAATTCCATAAAAAATAAAATAAGATCGCACAAAGAAACTATTTTTTTTGAACAGATACTGAGAAAATTAGAAAAATAAATTTAAGATTTAGGCAGAAATACAAAAAAAGTATCGCAAACATTCTTGTTCACGATACTTTTTGGATACGGAATCTCTACAAAATCAATTTCGTTTTTTACAGATTATTTTGGAAAAATTCCTAATGATTATTTTAGCTACATTCACAGAATTAGCCTTTTTTAATCTCTTTTTCCCACAGCAGGCGGTTCTGCCACCGACCTACCAATAATTAAACGGTTAGATTTGTCATAACTAATGTAAGACCAGAGCCAACTAAAAAACACACCAACTTTATTTCTAAACCCTACCAAAGACATCAGATGCACAAACATCCAAATAAACCATGCAAACATTCCTTGTGTGTTCAACATTTTCATGCTGACCACTGCCTTGTTTCTGCCTACGGTTGCCATTGAGCCTAAGTCCTTGTAAACAAATGGTTTAAGCGTTTTTTTCTGTACCAAATTTTTTATATTTTGGGCAAGAAGTTCGCCTTGTTGCATGGCAGGTGGTGCCATCATTGGGTGTCCTTTGGGGGTTTTTTCGGTAATCATGGCGGCGCAATCTCCGATGGCAAAAATATTTTCGTAACCAACAACTCGGTTAAATTCATCTACTTTTATTCGTCTTCCTGCCACAATGCACTCGTCTCTGATGCCTGCAATCGGTGAGCCGCAAACTCCCGCTGCCCAAACCAATGTTTTGCTGATAAAAGTTTTGCCGCTTGCCAAAGTAACCAAATTTCCATCATAAGATTTGACGTGATCCTGCAAATAAACGTGTACGCCCATGCCTTCCAAAAACTCTTTTGCCTTAGCAGACGCTTGCTCGTCCATGCCGTTGAGTAATCTTGGTGAACCTTCAACCAAATGAATGTCCATGTCCTTCAAATCCAATTCTTTGTAATCTTTTGGAAAAACATTTGCTCGCAATTCAGACAAAGCTCCCGCAATTTCTACTCCTGTCGGACCGCCTCCCACAATTACATAATCGATCAAACTGTTCAAATATTCTTCGTTTTTGGAAAGTAAAGCCTCCTCAAAATTTCTTAAAATCTTATTTCTCAAAAAGATAGCATCTTCGATGGTTTTGATAGGAATTGCATTTTTTTGAATGTCTTGCATTCCATAAAAATTGGTAATTGCGCCCGTAGCAATGACCAAATAATCGTATTTCAGACCGCCAACAGAAGTTTCTAAATAATTATTTTCGGGATCAATTTTTAAAACTTCCCCCAAACGAAAATAAAAATTTTTCTCATCTTCAAAACATTTTCTGAACGGATAAACAATAGAGTTGGACTCCAAACCCGAAGTTGCCACCTGATAAAGCAAGGGCTGAAAAGTATGATGATTTTGTTTGTCGAACAAAACTACTTGCAAATCTTGTTTGAGCAAGTTTCTGACTACTTCAAGTCCGCCAAAACCGCCACCAATTACAATTACCCTTTTTTTGCCAATGTCTGCAATGTGGGCATCACTGTATTTATATCTATTTTCTGCCATTTTTTTTAATTTTACCAAATGTTTTGTTTTAAATATTTTTCTATTTTATCCCAATCTTTTGTTTCCAAAAAAAAGTTTATTTGCTTTCCGTGAGTCATTTGATTTTTCGAAAAATGCTTATCAAGAAATGCAAATTAAATCAAAAAATTTCTAAAAAATATCAAAGTTCAGATTTATTAAACC
>RDXG01000130.1 GCA_004292785.1 Bacteroidota bacterium | reverse complement strand
TACCAAATCACGGCTACAATTCCGCCAAAAATTGCCAAAATAATAAAAGAAACAAAAATTCCGCGATAATTTGCCGAAAGCAAAGCAGTTTTTACGGTATCTTCGAGGGCAGTTTTGTAACGTTTTACCTCATAACGTTCATTTGTAAAAGCCTTTACCATACTAATTGACTGCAAAGTTTCCTCGACTATTGTGTTTGCTTGTGCCAATTTGTCTTGGGTTTCCTTCGAAAATTTTCGAATGGATTTGCCAAAAAACAAGGCTGCCAAAACCAAAATCGGAATGGTAGCCAGCATAAAAAAAGTGAGTTGTGGCGTTTTGACAAACAAAATTCCCAAACCTGCCACTAAAATTGTAATTTGACGCACAAATTCGGCTAATTCCAAAGAAAAAGTGCTTTGCAAAACAGCAACGTCAGCCGTAATTCGGCTATTGAGTTCGCCAACTCTGCGGCTATCATAAAAAAGCAAGGGCAAAGTCATGAGTTTTTGGTACAAGGCAATTCTAATATCTGCCATCGATTTTTCGCTGACTTGGGCAAAGAAATATACCCTAAAAAACGAAAAAACACTCTGAATCAGCAAAATAGAGATCAAAAAAACAGCAATTTGGTCGATGTTATCCAAAGCAAAAGAAAATTCTCCGAACTCAAATTGTGCTTTTTTGCCCAGAGAAATATCAATTAATTTGCCTGTCAAAAACGGAAAAGCAAGAATAATTACACTAGAAAGCACCAAACAAAGCAATCCTCCCACAAAAAACATTCTGTAAGGAGTCATAAATTTATAAATTCCTAAAAACTGTTTTAGGTTTTGCGAATTAATTTTTGCTTTTGGAAGGTCGTCATTTTGGTTTCGAGCCATATTTTTATGATTAATTTTGATTAGATTTTATTTTTGAATTTGCAAAGATAGTTTTTAAACCCAAATTGCGAAAATTCGTTTTTCTTCGGTTTCGATCCATTTTTGTTGCCAAATTTGTTCTTTTCTGGGGTCAAAAATGACTAAAAAGCCTGTTTTTAAACTTTGTTTTTCCAAATAATCGGCTAATTGTAAGACTCCTTTTTCGTGATAATCTTGTCCACGCCAAATTTTGAGTTCAACCACATATTTGAATTTTCCATAAGTAATGACCACATCGAGGCGTTTTTCGTCTGAAATTTGGGTTTCCTTAAAATCAAAACCCTTGCCGTTGATAATTGGTTTTATAAATGCCAAAAATATCAAACGCCATTGTTTTTCCAAAAAATCCTTGTCTTTTTGGTTAAAATTTTCTTTCATGTATGCCTGAAAACGTTGCAAAACACGTTCAAAATCAAGGCTTTGATCGGGCAAAAGAAACGGATTTTCGGTTTCAAAAACCAATTTTTGCTTTGTTTCTACATTTGAAACCAAATAATTGTAAACAATTTGCTCATAGATGCGGTTATGAATTTCTACTTGCTTTTCTTGCCTAAAAATGCCGTAAATCATGCCTTTTCGTATGGTTTCTTGGTGCGGATCAAATGAAAAAATTTTTCCATTCATAAGCATATTAAACACCAAATCATACAAATCCTGATGATTTTCGAGGTTTTTGATCAAACTTTCAAAATTGGTATTGACTTCTTTTTGAATAATTTGGATTGCTTTTTCAAGGTCTTCTACTTCCCAAGTTTTGATCTGTTTTTGAGGCAAAACTTTTTCTGCCATAATTTGGCAAAGTCTGCTGACCAAAAAAGGATAGCCTGAAGTATAAAAATATAATTTTTCCGAGATTTCTTTGACATTCATTGATACATTTTCTGCCTGCGAATAATCTGCGAGCATGGGCGCAATTTCTGTTGGGTTAAATTCCATTTCAGTTTCAAAATTGACCGCAATGTTCCAAGGACTATCGTATTGGGCATTTTCGGGCTTGCGAATTTTGTATTTCAAAGATTTTACGTCATGAACTCCAACCAAAACAACGCTATAAAAAGTATAATTGTGCAAAGAAGTCCTGTCCAAATATTTGGTTCTCAACATTCCTAAAAAACTCAAAAAAGGCATATAATTGCCACTTGCATCTACTTCGTCAATAAGCAAAACCAATTTTTTGGCAGAAAAATGAACAAGTTTTGTAATAAAAACCGAAAAACTATTCATATCCGACACATTTTTGCGCTGCAATTCTACAAAATCGAACAAAGTTTTGTTCTGAAATTCCAAATAATTTGCAATTTGTTGGTAAAGCATTTTTGCAAAATTAGAATCCGATTTGTACCATTTTTGATCTATTCCTTGAAAATTTAACCGAATTGGAACATATTTGTCGGTTTGCAAAAGTTTCTCTTCTACTGCAAAAAGTGCGGTTGTTTTTCCATATTGTCTTGGGCGATTGATTACAAAATAACTTTGTTTTTCTATTAAATTGAGTATAAATTGGATTTTTGCACTGTTATCCATCATATAGTGCAAATCTGGGTAGCATCTGCCTGTAACATT
>RDXG01000285.1 GCA_004292785.1 Bacteroidota bacterium | reverse complement strand
GATATTAGTTCTTTGTATCAAGATGACGGTTATTTGTTTTTTAATATCCAACCCATTGAAATTCAAGTAGATGAGGACTCGGTTGACGTAGAAATGCGCATCACCGAAGGCGAACAAGCAAACATTAACAAAGTGATCGTAAACGGAAATACTTTAACAAGTGATCATGTAATTTTGCGGGAATTAAGAACCATGCCAGGTCAAAAGTTTAGCCGTTCAAACATTATCAGAACGCAACAAGAATTGGCGCAATTAGGTTATTTCGATCCTGAAAAAATCAGCATCAAACCTGAACCAAATCCTGCCGAAGGAACGGTAAATATTCAATACAAACTCGAAGAAAAATCTAGCAACCAGTTCGAGCTTTCTGGTGGTTGGGGCGGATTTTATGGTTTTATTGGAACTTTGGGTTTAACGATCAACAATTTTTCTTTGCGAAAAATATTTAAAGAATGGCGACCAATTCCGCAAGGAGATGGGCAAAAGTTAGCGATTCGTTTTCAATCGAATGGACCTCGCTTTCAAAACTATTCCATTTCTTTTACAGAGCCTTGGCTAGGAGGCAAAAAACCTCATTCATTTAGCGTTTCTTTGAGTCATTCTTTGCAAGCAGGCGGAGCATTTTTGGGTTCTGTTGTTACTGCTCCGACAAGTACCACGCAAAGTATGCAAGTAACTTCTGCCACGATTAGTTTTGGGCGACGTCTCACTTTTCCTGATGACCGTTTTACAATGATCAATTCTCTTTCGTTTAACCGATATAAAATGAATAATTGGGGGATTATTCCAGGTTTTAGTTCAGGGATTTCTAATAACTTTTCGTTGAATACAACCATTTCCAGAAACAGTATTGACAACCCAACTTATCCTCGTTCTGGTTCTAGCATTACTTTTGCCGTTAATTTGACTCCACCTTATTCTATGTTTATGGATAGAAACTGGTCAGATTTGACTTCTGCACAACGTTACGAATTTGTAGAATATCACAAATGGATGTTTGACAACTCTTGGTACTTAAAATTGGCAGGAAATTTAGTGCTTCGTGCCAGTTCGCACATTGGTTTCTTGGGAACTTATACCGACAAAGTTGGAAGCAGTCCTTTTGAACGTTTTGTTTTGGGCGGTAGCGGTATGACTTTTAACAATGTGATTTTGGGAGTTGATAATATTGCTTTGCGAGGTTATCCTGACCAAAAAATTACTCCTGTCGAATATATAAATGGCGTAAAAAGTACAAGCGGCGGAGTGGCATATAACAAATTTGTTTTAGAATTGCGTTATCCAATTTCTTTGCAACCTTCGGCTACGGTTTTTGTGGTTACTTTTGCAGAAGCAGGAAATAACTGGGGAGCAGTTTCAGATATGAACCCTTTTGATCTCAAACGATCTGTGGGGCTAGGAGCTAGAATTTTCATGCCTGCTTTTGGTATGCTTGGCTTTGATTATGCTTGGGGCTTTGACAACTACCCAGGCAAACTTCAAAAAGGCGTGGAAGGACAATTTCACTTTACCATTGGGCAACAAATTAGATAAATCTAGTTTTTTGTAGAAATAATATTTTGTCAAAATATTATTTCTACAAAAAACTAAAAAATTTAGCTTAAAATTTGTATCATTTCTACAAAAAAAACGTATTTTTAGTTTAAGAAAAATAAAATAAGCTATGTCAAATATACTGATTCCACTTTCTATGAGCCGTGAACTGCCTTTTGCAGTCAATAATCAACTATTGGAGCTTCCAGAAGAGTATCAAAGAGAGTTTATGATGGAATATAAAGAAAAGAAAAAGGATGTAGTTTTGGCGTATGTGTTAGATATGACTTTGAGCGCGCACTATATTTATTTGCAAAAATATCTTATCCAATTTCTTTATTGGTTTACCTTTGGTGGTATAGGAATTTGGTGGTTAATAGATATGTTTCGTTTGCCGCACATGGTCAAAGAATACAATCAGCAAATTGCAGACGAATGTTTGCGAGATGTTTTGTATAAATACCGCTTAAACCAAAGCAGAAACGCAAATAATAATATTGCACCACCAACTATGAATAAAGTTTTGGCTAGTTTTGAAGCTCCCAAAGCAAGAGATTTTACCAAAAATTATGATGTCGTTAATTTGACTGTAGAAAATCTCAAAACAAACGATATGCTCGATTTTGGTTTAAAAACTTGGTCAGTCAAAACAGATTTGCAATACGATTGGCAAAATGGTTTTTCAGAAAAAGAGTTTAAATTGGTATCTGAAGGCGAAATCATACATTTGTTGGTCAAACAAGAATCGGCTGCAAATCATACTTGTTTTTTGGCTTCTCCGATGAACATTTACGCCATTCACGAAAATCTGGACAAAGAAATCTTAGATAACCAAAGTCCACCTAATGTTTTGACTTATGGGGATATGCGTTTTTTTAAGGAAATTCAGCAAACAGGCAATTTATTTAACATTACTTTTGGCGGAAATAACCAAAAGGTTTTAGTTTGGGATTATTTTGACAGCACACAAAAAAATATGCTGCGGATAGAACAAACAGGCAAAAGGCAATTTAGAGCTTTATTGGCACAAGTCGTGAGTCCTACAAGTTTTACACAAATTTTGCCTTCTTAAACCATAAAAAACCGTCATAACTAACAGTTCTCAAAAAACTGTTAGTTATTGATGAGTAATGAAACACAATTATCAAGGATTTATGATAAAAATAATTTGAAGTTTTATAAAAGCCTAATCCACATTCCTGCCCCAAAACTCAACACAAACAGCAAAGTAGAAATTGCCATTTGTTTCAAATAAGGGTCTAATTTTGCCGAATCCTTGATATTTTGAACCGCAAAACCATTTTTTAGGATCAAAGGAAAACTAAGGATAAACAAGAATTGCCAAACAGATTCAAAATGCAAAAAAGTATAAATCACTGTACACAACATTCCGCTAACAAGCAAAAACCAATGATAAATAACCGCTTTTTCTCTGCCCAAACGCACAGGAATAGATATTTTGCCTGCTTTTTGATCAGTTTCTATGTCCCTAATGTTGTTTACATTCAGAACCGCAGTTGCAAAAAAACCACAAGTAAAAGCGGGCATAAATATCTGAAAATCAATACTTTGAGTATGCAAAAAATACGTTCCGAAAACGGCTACCCAGCCAAAAAAAATCATGACCGAAATATCACCAAGTCCTGCATAACCATAAGGGCGTTTTCCGTTGGTGTAGGCAATGGCAGCAAAAATTGCAAAAATTCCAAGTGTTAAAAAGAATAAAAAAGTAGCCAAATTTTGGATCGCCACCACAAGCAAAGCCATTCCTGACAAAAAAGACAAAATGGCAAACAAAATAACTGCTTTTTTCATTTGTTCTGCCGTAATTTTGCCCGATTGAACGGCACGTTGCGCCACTTTTCGTTCTGAACTATCTGCTCCATGAATAGAATCCCCATAATCGTTTGCCAAATTGGAAAGGATTTGCAAAAAGATAGTTGTCAGAATGGAAAGTGTAAAAATTCGCCAATCCAACAAACGATTTGCCAAAAAACTTCCCATCAAAATACTTGCTAAGGAAAGCGGTAAGGTTCGCAAGCGAAAGGCAGAAAGCCATAAAGTAATTTGCCTAATCATATAAAAAAGATAATTTTGATTAATTTTGTGCAAAATATAAAAATCTGCTCGATATTTGTCAAATATATTTTTTATTATTGCCATTAATAAACAAATGGCTATTCTTTTTGAGCAACAACATTCTAAAAAAATATGAAAAAATTAACTATTTCCAAAAAAATATATCTTGTCTTTTCAGCAATTTTATTACTTATCATTGCGCAAGGTATTTTTTCGATCACTCAATTATCTAGAGTCAATTTGGCTTCAGTTAGTTTGCGTGAAAATTGGTTGCCAAGCATCGAACAGGTTTCTATGTTACATGGGGCAGTTACAAATATTCGTCTACAAGAATATAAACACATTACTTGCCTTGATAGTCCTGCAATGGCAGATGTAGAAGATAAAATGCAGCTATACTTTTCTGAAGTAAGAAAAATCAGAGCAAATTATAAGTCTTTGGTTACAGAAGGCTATGAAGCCCAACAATATGCAAATTTTGAAGAAAGCTATGTGCAATACCTCAAGGTTAGTGAACAACTCATTAAGGTTTCACAGGAAGGTAAAAAAGAAGAAGCAAAAAAATTAATTTATACACGTTCTTTGGCTAAATTCAATGAAACCAACGAGTATTTGCTCAATTTAGTTGCTTATAATTCTAAAAGTGCTAGAGAAACTTCTTTAGAATGTAGTGATATTTATGAAGATGCCCGCCAACTAATCATTGTTTTACTAATCGTATGTGCTTTAATTTCTTTTGGAGTAGTCATGGTTTTGACACAAAATATTGTCAATCCTGTGCAAAAATTAACCGAAGCCCTCGATAAATTGGCAATCGGCGATGTGGAGGTAGATTTAGGCATCAAAACTACTGACGAAATTGGAAAATTAGCAAAATCGGCTACTTCTGTGGTCAATCACCTCAAAAAATCGTCTGAATTTGCGGCTTCCATTGGCGAAGGAAAACTAGATTTAGATTTTTCAGTGCAAAGTGCAAAAGACGAATTAGGAAATTCTTTACTCACCATGCGCGACAAGCTAAGAAAAGTGGCAGAAGAAGACAAAAAACAAATTTGGGCAACCGAAGGAGCAGCCAAATTTGGCGAAATTTTGCGCAACAATTCAGATTTGAAAGTGCTTTGCGATCAAGTCATTAGCAATTTGGTAAAATATCTGAACGCCAATCAAGGAACAATATTTTTGATCAACGAGCAAGACGAAAGTCGCCCATTTTTGGAAATGGCTGCTTGTTATGCTTTTGATCGAAAAAAATATACAGAAATGAAAATTAACATTGGAGACGGTTTGGTCGGTCAATGTTTCATCGAAAAAGACAAAATTTATTTGACAAATGTTCCAAACGATTTTATCAATATTACCTCTGGTTTGGGCAATTCAAACCCAAAATGTATTTTGTTAGTGCCTCTAAAAAGCAATGATTTGATCGAAGGAGTGATAGAAATTGCTTCTTTCCAAGAACTTTTGCCACACGAAATTGCGTTTATCGAAAAAATGGCAGAAGCCATTGCATCTTCTGTTTCTGATGTTAAAATTTCAGAACAAACCAAAATGTTGTTAAGCAGATCGCAACAACAATCCGAAGAGTTGCGCGCACAAGAAGAGGAAGTGCGCCAAAATATGGAAGAATTGTTGGCAACACAAGAGCAAATGTCTCAAAAAGAAGCTGAAACAGCAGATTTATTGGACGGTTACCGACAACGAGAAGACGAGTTGAGAGAAAATGAACGAAATATTCAGCATTTTCTTGATGAACTAAAGCAAAAAAATGCGTCTATTGACCTTCGCCAAAATGTTATTTTAGAATTGATGGGCAAAACGGGAGTTAGTTTCATCGAGTTTGATGTGCATGGAATTATTTTGTACGCAAATGAGGCTTTTTTAAGTCAAATGAAATATTCCCTAGACGAAATCAAAGGCAAACACCACCGTATGTTTGTTCCAAAAGACAAAGTCGATTCAGCAGAATATACCAATTTTTGGAACGATTTGAGAATGGGCAAAGAAATTATAGGCACTTTTGAACGAATAGACGGAAACGGAGAAATTATCAGGTTAAAAGGAGTTTACGGTTTCCTTAAAGATCAAGAAGGCAAAATAAAAAGCGTGATTAAGTTTGCACAAAATGCAGACCTTTTGAAATAAAAAAGTTAATTTTATACAAAAGACAAAAAAAACGTATGAATTTTTAATTTATATCATTTTTTTGTCTTTTTAAACTTTCAAACATCTATGAAAAATATATTAAAAAGCATCTTTTTTTTGTTTTTAATTTTTGCAGTTGGTGATTCTTTTGCCCAAAAAAATAAAAAAGAAGAAAAAGAGGCGATCAAAAAACTCGAAAAAGAGTGGAAAAAGAAAAAAATGGCGTTAAGCCCCGAACAATTTAAAACGCTGATCGAGCAGCAAGCCAAACAAGCAAGTGAGGCAAATAAACTAAAAAAACAGATCGAGGAAATTGGCAAAAAATTGGAAGAACAAGACAATGCAGTACAGGCTTCGCGTTCTCAAATCGATTCTTTGCGTTCAGAATCCTCTGGGCGAGCCATGAACAAAGACAAAGATGAGCTTGACGTGGCTGCGAATCCTGAACACAATCAGGGAAAAGTGTTTAAAGTACAAATTGGAGTTGTCAAAAAAATTAACGGAGAAGTTTTTGAAGAAGGAAAAAATTATTCCATCGAAAAAGACACAGACGGAAGGTTGGTATATACTCTAGGAAATTTTAGAGATTTTCAAGAAGCCAAAAAATTTCAGGAACAACTCAAAAAAGTTGGACTCAAAGAAACCCATATCGTGCTTTACAACGACAATGTTCGCAACGACATCCAAGACGTACAAAAAACAGACGAATAAAAACACTTGTTTTGCAAACAAAATCAATTCACTTAAAACCAATTTTTTATGAAAAATATTTTGCTTATTTGTTTGACCATAATTTTTGTTTTAAACAATTTTTCTTCTTTTGCACAAAGCGACAAAGCCGAAAAACGTGAAAAAGAACGTTTGAAAAAAGAACAGGAAAAAGAGAAAAAACTTCTGAAAAAATGGAAGGAAAAACAAAAAGATATGGAGCCTTTGAAGTTTAAAGGCATTGCAGAATCTGCTGAAAAACTCGACGGAGAAATTGAATCGCTAAAAGGTCAGTTATCTTCTATTCAAGATGCTTTGGAAGCAAAAGAGAAACAAAATACAAACCTTAAAACAGAACTCACAAACTTACTTGCCAACCCTGATGCAGGTAATAGTAGCAGCGGAGGCGGCAATAAAGTTGCTGAAAATGCCCAAGAAAATTATAAAAAAGGCATTATTTTTAAAGTCCAAATCCGATATGTAAAAGATGCCATTGTAACTGACGAAGGCAACAGCCAAAATTTTTCGGTAGAAGAAGTTGATGGCAAATACAAATATACACTCGGATATTTTCGGGATTATTGGGAAGCTGATAATTTTAAAAAATATTTGCAAAAAATGGGCTTAAAAGATGCTTGGTTGGTGGCTTTTAAAGACAATGAAAGAGTAAATGTGGCAGATGTGCTAAGTCCAGAGGACATTCAACGCAAAAAAGAAGAAGCAGAAAAAGGCGGAGGAAAATAAATTATGAAATCCATTTTTTAGAAAATGGATTTTTTTTTGAATAAAAAATTGTAATTTTGCTATTCAAAACCAATCTTTTTTTATGAAAAAAATATTTTATATCTTCTCTTTTGTTTGTGCTACGCTTTTGTTAGATTCTTGTAAAAAAGAAGAAAAAACAACAGATTCAGAGCAAACCAAACTAGACTCTGTGCAAGTTGCAGATGTTAAAAACCAATTAGACAGCCTTATTCCCGCCATCGATTCGGCTTGGGCAAAACTCGACAACGAAGATTTTAACAAATTGGCTGTTGGCAAAAAGTTAGCTGAACAAATTGGAAAATTGCCAAAAGCAAACAAAAAACTACTCGATTCGGTGGCAATTTACACAAAAGCCGTAGAATCAAGCAAATACGACCAGATGTCTATGGCAGATTCTAAACTCATTGACAAATTTGATTCGGCTGTGGTAAATTTTATTTCTGTTTTGAAAAGATTGCAAAAAGAAACGCCAAACGTAAACAAATGCGCGGATTGCGAGGCTTTGCTCAAATTTGTGATCGATATCGATGACAAAGATGTTATTCGCAGAAAAAAATATGACGAATTGTTGTTCAAATACAACGAAATTGTCAAAAATAAACGCAAATTTTTGGAGGCTTTGGGCGGAAAATATATGGAACTCAAAGAAAAACCTGTTTTTACTATTCCTGCAAATTCTTAAAACTTTTAACGTTGCCAATGGTTGTAAGACCTTGGCAAACGTTGGATTTTTAACGTTTTAGGAATTGATCTCCACAAATTTGTTGGTATCATCAATTCTGCCAAGCATGATCAAAATATCAGAACTTTCTATGATAATGTCAGGGCTAGGTGATTTGATCAAATGTTCGATAGTCTTTTTTTTTCCTTCAAAATATTCGTCATATTGGCGTTTGATGGCAATCAAATCAAGGTCATAACTTTCCAAAAAATTCATTTCACCTACGGTTTTTTTAAAAATTTTTCTAGGTGCTTTCAACTCAACAATATGATGTTCGTCGGGCAAAGCCATCGAAGAATTCATGTTTGGGTTGATCAACCTTTCGGCTGTAATCATGCCCACCATATCTTCTGGGGCAACTATTTCCTCAATTCCCAAACGCTGCAAAATCAGTCGTTGTTGATGCGTAACTACCCTTGCCAAAATCCGTTTGGCTTTGAGTTCCAACAATAAAATGGTGGTGAACAATAAGCCTTCCGTATTTTCGCCAATAGCAACCAAAACAGCGTCCATTTCGGCAATATTTTGAGAAGTCAAAGCCTTAATATCAGTCGAATCCATCGTAATTGCATAAGCAACTTCGTCTTTGATTCTTTCAATAATTTCTTCGTTTTGGTCTATTGCCAAGACTTCCGCGCCGCGTTGTGCCAAATTTTTAGCTACAGAAAGTCCAAAACTACCCAAACCAATAATTGCAAATTTATGTGAGATCATTGTGTTTTTGATTGAAGAAAAGTGCTTACAAGTACCAATATTTTGTCAAAACTATGTTCTTTATTATTCGGAATAATCATATCAGAAGTATCTTTATATGGTTTAATATATTTTTCGTAAGCAGGAATAACGTGGTTGTCATAGCGATAAAGTACGTCATCAAGTCCGTAACCGCGCTCTTTGTTGTCCCTGATAATTCTGCGTTTGAGGCGAATATAATCTTTGGCATCAATAAAAATTTTGAAATCAAGCTGATCGGCAATTAAAGGATAATGAAAAACAAAAATACCTTCGACAATAATGATCGGTTTTGGTTCAAAAATCAACATTTTTGGCTTCATTTGATCATTATTAAAGGTATATTCGAGCTTTTCGACGGTTTTTCCTTGACTCAACGCCAATAAATCCGCTGCATATTGTTGATGATCAATAGCATTGGGAACATCAAAATTACTGACTCCATTAATATCCACCGATTGCGATTCCCTGCCTCGATAATAGTTGTCTTGTGCAAACAAACAGACTTTTGTAGGATCAAGCAGTTCGAGTAAACGGTGCAAAAAATAACTTTTCCCCGATCCGCTACCGCCACAAATTCCAATAATAAAAGGTTTTTTCATAATTATTTAAACAAATTTCTTTTTTTTTAGAAAAATGTTTGTGTTCATTGAGTCTGCAAATTAAAGATTTTTTTTAGAAAAAAATCTTTAATTTGTTATCTTTGTAAAAATTTTAATCGAAAAAATAAAAAAATGCAAACTCTTCCAACAGGCGAACAGGAATTTATTAACATTCGAAACAGAAATTCGCTGTATATAGACAAAACGGCTTTTGCCTATCAGCTTATGACAAGCCATAATTATTACTTTCTTTCCAGACCACGCAGATTTGGTAAGTCCTTATTTGTCAATACTTTAAAAGAAATTTTTTTGGGAAACAAACAACATTTCAAAGGGCTTTTTATCGAAGATAAAATAGAATGGAAGAAATATCCAGTCATTTATATCGATTTTAGCAAAATAGATTTTAGAAATGCAGGTTTATATAATGCGATCAAAATAGAACTTTCCAGAATTGCAAAATCTTATAAAATTCTTTTGGAAGAAAATTCGTTGGGTTTAAAATTCAAAGAATTGATCGAAAAATTGCACGAAAGCACAGGCGAACAAGTGGTTATTTTGGTCGACGAATACGACAAACCCATCACTGAATATTTGGAAAATGGAAAAGTTGCAAGCGAACAAAGAGATATTTTAAAGTCGTTTTATAGCATTATTAAAGGCAGTTCTGCCCATTTGCGTTTCTTTTTTTTGACAGGAATTAGTCGTTTTTCTAAGGTTTCTGTTTTTTCAGATTTGAACAATTTGGTTGATCTTACTTTTCAGAAAAAATACAACAATATTTGCGGTTATACGCCTGAAGACCTTAATACTCACTTTGCAGATCGCATAACTTTAGCTGCGCAAGAAAACAAAATGAGCATAGAAGAATGTAAAGCCAAAATTAAAGAATGGTACAACGGTTATTCGTGGGATGGCGAAAATCGGGTTTACAATCCTTTTTCTATTTTGAATTTTTTTGGGGACAATACCTTCAAAAATTATTGGTTTGCCACAGGAACGCCTACTTTTTTGATCAAATTGTTGCGCCCTAGTTTTAGGTTTAATTTGGAAAATATACCTGTTTCGCCTGCCGCTTTCGACAATTATAAAGTAGAAAAATTAGAACCTATTGCCTTGCTTTTTCAGACAGGTTATTTGACCGTAAAAAGCATTAGCGCAACCAATACCTATATTTTGGACTATCCAAACCGCGAAGTCGAAAATTCTTTGATGCAATATTTGCTCGTGGATTATGCCCGCAAAAGCGATTCTGCAATTATTTATGACAGCATTATTTCCTCGATCCAAAACCACAATTTAGAACTTTTTATCGAGACCATGAACCTACTTTTTTCCTCGATTCCGAGTCATTTGTTTATTCGAAAAAAAGAAAGTTATTTTCATTCGATTTTGTTTATTGCCTTAAAATTGGCAGGTTTTTATATTTCTGCGGAAGTAAATCAGGCGGTTGGGCGTTTAGATGCCGTTTTGGGCTATCAAAACAGAATTTATGTGATGGAATTTAAACTCGACGAATCGGCTGATGTGGCATTGGCACAAATTCACAAACGAAATTATGCAAAGGCTTACTTAAATCAAAACAAGGAAATTTATTTGCTTGGAATTAATTTTTCTTCTGTGCTAAAAAAAGTAGAAGATTGGAAAATAGAAAAAATCTAATTTAATTTGAATATGGAAAATTATTTACTACTCATCGACTGCCCCGACGAAAAGGGCTTGGTGCATAAAATTACAGGCATTTTGTACCGTTACGAACTCAATGTAATCCGAAATGACGAATTTGTTGAAAAAGAAATCAATCATTTTTTTATGCGAACCGAATTTACGGGAAACATCAACGAATTATTGATTTTGAACGAATTGTACGCCATTCTTCCCAAAAATGCAAGCGTAAAATTTGTGAAAAAACACAAAAAAAATGTGGTCATTTTGGTTACCAAAGAACACCATTGTTTGGGCGAATTGTTGTTGCGCCATCAGTTTAACGAGCTGAATGTCAATATTTTAGCAGTTATTGGAAATTATGATATTTTGGCAGATTTGACTCAAAAATTTGGTATTCCTTACCACCATATTTCTCACGAAAACAAAAGCCGAGAAGACCATGAATTGGAAGTTTTGCGAAAAATCCAAGACTACAATCCCGAATTTTTGGTGCTTGCCAAATATATGCGCGTGCTTACTCCTGCTTTTGTCAATTATTTTCCGAACCGAATCATCAATATTCACCATTCGTTTTTGCCCGCTTTTATTGGTGCAAATCCGTACCGACAAGCCTACGAAAGAGGCGTAAAAATTATTGGCGCAACGGCACATTTTGTGAGCAACCATTTGGACGAAGGACCGATTATTTCACAAAGCGTGATCCCTGTGGATCATACCCAAAACGCCAACGACATGACGCAAGCAGGCAGAGATGTGGAAAAAATTGTGTTGGCAAGGTCGTTAAAGCTGGTTTTTGACGATTGCGTTTTTGTTTGCGGAAACAAAACCATCATTTTCGATTAATTTGTTTGATGTTTGACAAAGATATTTGATCCTTGTCAATACATCAAATTTTTGCTTATATTACAGGTAGCGTTCTGATAAACTCGATTTCCTCTCTCAAATCGTCGGGCATTTTTCCAGAAGCAATGAGTTTGATTTCTGTTCGGCTCAAAATTCGCAGTTCCAGATTGGTAATTTTGCCTTCCTTTTTGATGGCTTTCACACTTGTTCTGATAAAACTAATTTCAGCTTCATATACCTTTTTTTCGCTATCTGCGAGCCTTTTTTTGGTTTGTTCGTGGAGTAATTGTACCTTTTTAAATACATTTTGATTATCTTCCACCGCAGGAATTTGTTTGTTCATGAGTGTCAAATCGTCAATTATTTTTTGAATTTGTCCTTTGAATGCTCCACTTTTTCCTGAATCGATGAGAGGTTTGCCCAAACTGTTCATCATTGAAAGTTCATCGTCTGTAACAATTTGATCTTCGATTACTTTTTCGTAAAGTTCATAAAACACGTCAAATTTGAGTCTGTCCAGTTCTTCATCAGAGATTTCTAATTTTTGTTGCAAAAACAAAAATTCTTTGAGTTCGTCTGGGGTCAAAATTCCGTCCTCCATTGCTTTTCGCAAACTTTCGGTCAAAATTTCCTGTGGACTAATCAAATCTTTCAAAGATTCCAGTTCTAAGTCGGTTAAATTACCTTCTTCTCTCAAACGAGTCATGAGTTTTTCGGTAGTGAAAGGACGCTCTTCCTGTGAACTAAAAAAAGAACTAATACTTTTATTAATTTTTTGAAGAATATTCATGGTGCAAGATTAAAATGTATGTTAAAATGATTGGTTATTGGTTTGTATTGGCAACCATTATTTATTGCTATGCAAAATTAATAAGAAAAACGAAATATTTATGAAATTTTAAAAAAAATAATCAAAAATTCATTTAATAGAATTTTTTTTTGTATAATTTTACCCAAAATTATAAATTCGATAAAAATGATCATCGGACTTCCAAAAGAAATTAAAGACAGTGAGAACCGCGTGGCAATTACTCCCGCAGGTGTTACCGACCTCGTAGATAGAGGACATCAAGTGTATGTACAAACTACTGCAGGCGAAGGTAGCGGTTTTACGGACAGTGAATATTTGGCAGCAGGAGCGCAAATTTTGACATCAATCAAAGCAGTTTACGACATTGCAGACATGATCGTCAAAGTAAAAGAACCCATCGAACCAGAATATTCTTTGGTAAAACCAAACCAACTGTTATTTACTTATTTCCACTTTGC
>RDXG01000129.1 GCA_004292785.1 Bacteroidota bacterium | reverse complement strand
TTGGTTTAATGCCTTGTTTTATGGTACAGTAGTGATCGGAATTTTCTATTTATTTGTCTATCACAGTTGGAATTCTGCTCCTTTGCAAAAACAAGAATACGATACCGAAGTAAATGTAGCACAATTAGCAAAAGCAGAACGCCTAAAAAATGCTCCCGCAGACGACACCAACGAAACTAATGTTAAATTGCTTACTGACGCAGGAGTGCTGAATGCAGGCAAAGGAACGTATTTGCAATATTGCGCCGCTTGTCATGGAAAAGCAGGAGAAGGCGGAGTCGGACCTAATTTGACAGACGAATATTGGTTGCATGGCGGAACAATACAATCCGTTTTCAAAACCATTAAATACGGTGTAGCTGAAAAAGGAATGGTCGCTTGGGGAACGCAAATTACGCCAACACAAATGAGCAATGTCGCAAATTTTATTTTGTCTTTGAAAGGCACAAATCCGCCAAACGGAAAAGCCCCACAAGGCAAAATTGCTGAAACAAAATAATTTTTTTACTTAACCTCACAATAAACATAAAAGGGCGAGTCGCTTATGACTCGCTTATTTTTCTTTTCTTTTTGCTGAAAAGCAAATAAATTTCTACAAATATGGACTTTCGAGATACATTAGGAGTGCTAGATAAAAAAGGGGTTTCTAAACGAATCTATCCAAAAATGGTAGATGGTTTTTTGTTTAAAGCCCGAAATGTTGTTGGATTTTTCTTGCTTGCCTTTCTTTTTTCTGCACCTTTTGTCAAAATAGATGGGCAACCTTTGCTTTTGTTAAATGTTTTGGAAAGAAAATTTATCATTTTTGGTAAAATATTTTTTCCGCAAGATACCTACATTTTTGCTTTGGCAATGCTTGTTTTTATGGTATTTATCATTTTGTTTACCGTAGTTTTTGGCAGGGTATTTTGTGGCTGGGCTTGTCCGCAAACCATATTTTTAGAACTAATTTTCAGACGAATCGAACATTGGATCGAAGGAGATGCCAACCAACAACGCAAACTCAACGAAGGCGAATGGACTTCCGAAAAAATTTGGAAAAAAACGCTTAAACATACTATTTTTGTTTTAATTTCTTTCTTCATTGCCAACACTTTTTTAGCTTATTTGGTCGGAATCGAAGAATTGGAACGTTTAGTTACTCATTCGCCTCTCGAAAATTTGACTTTATTTGTTAGTTTATTAATTTTTACTAGCCTTTTCTATTACGTTTTTGCCAAGTTCAGAGAGTTGGTTTGCATTGTGGTTTGTCCCTACGGAAGGCTACAAAGCGTGTTTTTGGACAATAAAAGCATCGTTGTTGCCTACGATTTTTTGCGTGGCGAACCGCGTGGAAAACTCAAAAAAAATGAAGTTGATCCTGCCCCAAAAGGCGATTGTATCGACTGCAAATTGTGCGTACAAGTTTGTCCGACAGGCATCGATATCAGAAACGGAACGCAAATGGAATGTGTAAATTGTACGGCTTGCATCGACGCTTGCGATGACATTATGGAAAAAATTGGCAAACCAAAAAAACTCATTCGCTACGATTCTATGGAAGGCATTACCGAGAAAAAACCTTTGCGTTTTACCGCCAGAATTGCTGCTTATTCTACCGTTTTGGCTTTGCTTTTGGGCTTACTTTCCTATTTTTTGTTGAGCCGAGATATGGTGGGAGTTACAGTTTTAAAAACGCCAGGAATGTTGTTTCAAAAACCTGACTCATTGACTATCAGCAACTTATATAACATTGAATTGATCAACAAAACTTCCGAAAAAATGAATTTGACCATCAAAGTCAAAGACGAAATCGGCACAATAAAATTGGTTACCAACGACACACAAATGGCGGTTGAAAGCCAACAAGCATTTAAAACTTCATTTTTTATTTTTGTTCCCAAAAAAAACATTTATAATATGAACAGCAAACTAGAAATTGAAGTTTATTCGGAAGGCAAATTGATCACAAAAACCAAAACTTCTTTCACTTCGCCTGTGGCATACGCAAAAAAATAGTTGTAACATAGGCTTTAGCCTGTAGTTTTTTTTAATAAAAAAAGTAAATATGAAAAATGTTGTTATCTCGATGATTTTATTCATCATTTTTATGCTTTTGATGGGGATTTATATGGTTTATTCGACCAACGAAAATCCAAAAACAGCTTATTATGAACAAGATTTGGCTTATCAAAAATCGATAGAAGCCCAAAAAAATGTTCAAAATTTGAATGAAAAACCTAAAATTGAATACAAAAATCAGGTTCTGAAAATCACTTTTTCTGACGAAATTCTAAATCCGCAAGGAAAAATAGAAATTCAAAAAACCTCTGACGAATTACAAGACAAAATTTTCAAATTGTCAGGCGAAAATGTGCAAAGTTTTACAGTAGCAAGCAAAGGGCTTCATCAAATTGTCCTTTCTTGGACTAGCAACGGCAAAACTTTTGAATATCAAGAAAAAATAGTTTTTTAGAAAAAACAAATCAACCTAAGTAGTAA
>RDXG01000128.1 GCA_004292785.1 Bacteroidota bacterium | reverse complement strand
AAGCGTTGCAACAAAAAGTTAAAATCTGCATTAATTTGGTCTTGATCAATTTTTATTTTACTTTTAAAAAGTGCATTACTGACAATTTCCAAAGCAATTTTATTCATTTCCAAAGACAAATTTACTTTATCACCATCTTTATATTTTTTATCCCATTCTTTTGCCAAATTTTCTGCCATTTTGATCATGTCTTCGGTCATGGCTGCAATTTTTTCGCGGTGAAAAGCAGGTTGTGCCAAACGCCTTTGACGTTTCCAAAATTCGCCTTCGCTGGTCAATAAACCGTTTCCAACGATGGGTTTCAAAAACCTAAAAGCCTTTCCTTTGATGTAATTTCGGTTATTTTCTTGTAAAACGTGCTTGATATAATTTGGTTCGCTAATGAAACAATAAGGTGCAAAAGGGAAAGTAAGCCAACAAAAACCATCAAATTCGGTAGTCAAACGGCTAATGTACGGCAAGATGTCTTTTACTAAAGCCCCAATATTACCCAAAAACCAATGTTTTTGTTTGGGAGTTGGCAAATGATTTTTCATGTTTTTTGAACATTTACGAAAAAATTGGGCTTTTTGTTGGCAATTTTTTTTTGAAAAATAAAAATTTTGTTTGTTTCACAAAAAAATTACATCTTTGCAATAGTCTAAACAACTTCCTGATTCGATCCAAATGGAAATTATTTTGCACCGATACGCTTTACAGCTTCGACATACTTTTACGATTGCCCATGACTCTAGAAATGTTCAAAATACTTTGATTGTAGAACTCAAAGACGAACAAATTAGCGGTTATGGAGAAGCCACAGAAAATCCTTATTATGGCGTTACTTTCGAAATTATGGAAGTAGCCTTGCACAAAATCAAGGATAAAATACAAAATTACGAACTCAAAAATCCCAAAGATTTTTGGGAATTTGTCAAGCCCGATTTGGCGGATATTCCTTTTGCGCAATGCGCACTCGACGGGGCAGCCAACGATTTGTATGGCAAAAAAATTGGGAAACCGCTATACGAAATTTGGAATTTGAACCCAAAAAATATTCCGCTTACCAATTATACCATTGGCATTGACAGCATCGAAAAAATGATTTTCAAAATGAAAGAAACGCCTTGGAATTTGTATAAAATCAAATTAGGAACGCCTCACGATTTGGAAATTATCAAAGAATTAAGGAAACACAGCACAGCAAAATTTAGAGTCGACGCAAATTGTGCTTGGGGCGTGGAAGAAACCATCAAAAATTCGGAAGAATTGGCAAAATTAAACGTCGAATTTATAGAACAACCCATGAAAGCCAATGATTGGGAAGGAATGAAAGAAGTTTACAAACATTCGGCTCTGCCTTTGATCGCAGACGAAAGTTGCATTGTAGAATCTGACGTACTTTGTTGCGCAGGTTTTTTTCATGGAATAAATATCAAATTAACCAAATGCGGCGGACTTACGCCTGCACACCGCATGATCGATCAAGCCCGAAAACTAGGTTTGCAAGTCATGATGGGCTGTATGACCGAATCCTTAGTTGGAATTTCTGCGATTGCGCACATTGCTGCCCGCCTTGATTATGTGGACATGGACGGTGCCATGCTAATCAAAGAACAAATTGCAGAAGGCGTAAATATTACTCCTGATGGTGTAATTTTTCCAAAGACAAACGGCGCAGGAATTAGATTATTTAGTTGATTAAAAACCGACAAGGCTTGCGTCTTGTCGGTTTTTGAATTGATAAATGTAAAAATGCTTTTTTTGGTAATAGTTTGCTTAAAATACTGTTTTCAGACTTATTTCGGACATTTTTTTTGCAGATTTATCCAAAAGTTCACAAAAAGAAAAATATATTTTCAAAACCATTTTTTGGTATTCGAATTGCAAAGATTTTGAATAAAAAAGATCGTTTATGAAAATATTTAATCAAATTATTCATTTTGAGCCGCGATATATTTTTGTCGTTTTGGCAGCATTTTTTATGTTTTTTTTACATTTAAGTATGGTTTCTACCGTTTTTTTTATGTTTTTTAGCCAAATCTGGGAAAATTGTGCAATCATGTTGGAATATACTTCTTGGCTATTTGTGGGCAGCATTATGGGAATATTTTACACCATTGCCATCGGAATTGTTGCGGGAGGTTTTGGCAAAAAAAATAATTAAAAAAAAATGCGTCTTTTTTGTTTTTATTTTTGTCTTTTCGTAAATATTGATTATTTTTCGAACAAAAATACAATAAAATTGTGGGAATTGTTCAAAAACTTCGTTCAATCAAAATAACGATTAGCTTGCCAAAAATAAACAAAAGAACTAGAATCTATATTCTGGTCTATTCTATCGAATTGGTAGTCATGATGTTGGGCGTAACCGCAGGTTTTACGCTAACAAATTGGGCAGAAACGCGAAAAGAATACAAACTTGCCAACGAATACATGAAAAGTCTGCAATCCGATTTAGAGATCGACATCAAAAATTTGCATTTTCATGACAGCATCAATGC
>RDXG01000284.1 GCA_004292785.1 Bacteroidota bacterium | reverse complement strand
AATTTTTTCTTCTTTGGCAATATTCAAAACCAAAGGCGAATAAAATCTGTTTTCGTTTACTGAACTTTGTATTTCAACTTCTTTTTTGACAACAGAAACACTTGTGTTTGCATGATCACTTTCAGAAGTGGCAATAATGGCGATGGTTTTGCCAATTTGCACCACTTGTCCAACTTGTACCAAGATTTCTTTCAAAATACCTCCGTGTGTGGCTGGTATTTCGGTATCCACTTTGTCTGTGGCAACTTCCAAAACAGGCTCGTCTTGTTTAATGGTATCGCCAACTTTTTTTAACCAATTCAAAATTGTGCCTTCCATGACGCTTTCGCCCATTTTTGGCATTAACATTTCTATTAACATACCATTTTTTTTATTGGGGATTAAAATCTATTTTTTTCCTCTTATTTCTTTCAAAATATCCTCTCCACCTTGATCTAAGACTTGTTGGGCAAGCTTCTAAGACTTGTTGGGCAAGCTCTTTTCCCAAAATGGTTGGTTTTCGAATGTTTCCGACTGCTTCTTCTCGTATAATCTTTTTGCCGTTCAAACTAATTACTCCGCCACGAATAGTTAATTGCTCTTCCTCTATTTCTGCCAAAGCAAAGATAGGAACACTGCAACCACCTTCAAGGGTATGCAAAAAAGCGCGTTCAGCCAACAACCTTATTTCGGTATCAGGATCGTTTACTGCTGTTCTTACGTATTTTCGTAAGGTTGGATTTAGTTTTTTGATGCACTGAACAGCCAATGCACCTTGTCCAACAGCAGGAGTAAAAGTATCTGTTGAAAGTTGTTTAACAATATGCTTTTCGTAGCCCATACGCAGAACTCCTGCGTAAGCAAGCACCAGCGCGTCACAAAGACCGTCTTCAAGTTTGCGCATCCGAGTTTGAAGATTTCCTCGCATATCCACAATTTTGGTTTTGGGCATATAATGCTTGATCATCGCTACCCTGCGTGTCGAAGAAGTTCCCAAAACAACCCGCTGACTTACATCAAGCGAAAAATATTTGTTATAACTTACCAGTACGTCATTCACCATTTCTCGCTTGCTAAAAGCAATGAGTTCGAGATCTTCATCCATATCTGAGGGCAAATCTTTTGCACTGTGTACCGCTATATCAATCGTTTTTTGTCGGAGTTGATTTTCGAGTTCGTCTGTGAACACACCTTTCCCACCGATTTTTGCAATCGTTCGCGACAGATTTTTATCGCCTGTGGTTTCAATCGTAATAATTTGGGTTTGCAAACCGATCTTTTCGATCTGTTCTGCTACCCAATTCGCTTGCCAAATAGCAAGTTGGCTGCCTCTAGTACCTATTCTAATGAGCTTATTCAAAGTTTTTGTAGCCAATTGAGTCAATTTTCACCAAAAACAAATATTTCTTTAAAAATCTTAAAGATAAATATTTAAGTTTCAATTATATAAGAATTAATTGAAACTTGCAAATTTATTTTTATAGTTTTTTTTTTAATAATGATAAACCATTGATTATCAACATTTTATTTTGTAATTAAAATTTCATAAAAAAAATAAAAAACTTTTTTTACAAAAAATTTGATAAATATTACGTTTATAAACATCTTAAATCTTAATTAAAAATCGTTTTTTATGAAAAAAGTTTTCATTTTTGTTTTTTTTTATTGCTTATTTGCCAATACTTTTTTGCAGGCACAAGACAATTATCATTTGATCGCCAGAAAATTCAAAGTCGTTAGCATTATTTCGCCTGACGCAAAAAACTTTAAGCCAAACCTTAAAGGAGCATTTATGGAATATAAAACTGACGGTACTTTCACAGGAAATGTGCAAGCAAAAGCAGTAAATGGCACTTGGAAATTGATTGACGGAGACAGCGGACTGTTACGAAAAGACAAAGACGGAACGCAAATGAAACAAAAAATTGTGCTTGCAAACCGAAATAAGGTCATTTTGTCCTATTTAGACAAAAAACTAAAATATACTTTGACTTTAACATTAGAACCGTTTTAAATTTTTTATATTTCTACAATCTTTCTAAGGTTTTGAGTCTTAGAAAGATTTGTTTTCAAAATTAATTATTCAATAAATTGCTTTAAAATGATGTCTAATCATAATTCTAATGTATTGGTGCTTACTTTTTGGTCTTACAAAGATGCTTTGATTCAGACTTATACCTTGCCTCATTTGCTCATTATGCAAAAATATTTGCCCGAAAAAAGCAAATTTTTTTTGCTAACTTTGGAAAAAAAACAACTAGAAATGTCGGCAACAGAACGCCAACAAACCGAAGAATATTTGCAAAATAACGGAATTACTTTAATTTCTTATCCTTACCAAAATTTTGGATTTCAGGCTATTTTAACATGGATTCAGATCATTTTTAGGCTATTCTTTCTGATTTTTGCTAAAAAAATCCAAATGATCCATTGTTTTTGCACGCCTGCGGGAGTTGCGGGCTATTTGCTTTCTGTTTTTACCTTTACCAATTTGTTGATCGACAGCTACGAACCCCACGCAGAAGCCTGCGTAGAAAACAAAGATTGGAAACGAGAAAGTCTGAAATTTAAGTTTTTGTTTTTTATGGAAAAATTAATGTCCAAACGCGCAAAATACATTGTTTCTGCCACAGAAGGCATGAGAAATTATGCAAAAATAAAATACAATGCCGAATTTGAAAACTTTTTTGTCAAACCTGCCTGCGTAAATTTGGAGTTGTTTTCAGAAAAAAATTTGCGAAAAACGGAATTGATGAACAAATTTGGCTTCGAAAACAAAATAGTTTGCGTATATGCGGGAAAATTTGGCGGAATTTATTTGGACACAGAAATTTTCGATTTTTTCAAAGTTGCACACAATTATTGGCAAGATCGTTTCAGAATCCTAATTTTGACCAATCATAAAGCCGAAGAAATTGAAAATTTTGCTAAAAAAAGCAATTTAGACCTTAAAATTATTCAAACTTGTTTTGTTTTTCATTCGCAAATTCCCGATTATATGGGGCTTGCCGATTTTGCAGTTACGCCTGTCAAACCGATTCCGACCAAAAGATTTTGTACGCCCATCAAAAATGGCGAATATTGGGCTTTGGGTTTGCCTGTGGTGAGTACAGCAAACATTTCTGATGATGCGCAAATCATTGAAAATCAAGGCATTGGATCGATTATTCATGAATTTTCAGAGCAGGAATATTTGCGTGTGGTCAAGCAAATTGATCAATTTTTACAAGAAAATTCTCCTAAAAAACGTTATCAAAAAATAAGAAAAATTGCAGAACAATACAGAAGTTTTGATATTGCGAAGCAAATTTACCAAAAAATCTATGGCAAATAAAATTTTAGTTACAGGTGGTTGTGGCTACATTGGCTCACATACGATCATCGAATTGTTGCAACAAACTGATTATCAAGTAGTTTGTGCCGATAATTTACACAATTCTAGCGATCATGTGTTGGAAATTATCGAAAAAATTACTTCCAAAAAAATCAAAAATTATGCAGTAAATTTGTGTGATTTGGCAAAAACAGAACAAATTTTTGCAGAAAATCCAGATTTTATAGGCGTAATTCATTTTGCGGCACTCAAATCTGTGCCAGAATCGGTGGCTGATCCGCTGTTGTATTACAAAAATAATTTGGAATCTTTGTCGAATATTTTGAAATGTTGCGAAAAATTTAAGGTCAAAAACCTCATTTTTTCGTCTTCTTGTTCGGTTTATGGCAATGTAAACAAATTGCCTGTGAATGAGGAAAATATTTTGCAAAAAGCCGAATGTGCCTATGCACACAGCAAGCAAGTTGGCGAACAAATGATCGAGTTTTTTGTGGCAAATGCCCATCTGAACGCCATTGCTCTGCGATATTTTAATCCTGTGGGCGCACATATTTCGGGCTTAAATGGTGAAAATCCAAGAAACAAACCGACCAATCTTGCTCCTGTGATCACGCAAACTGCGGTCGGAAAAATGAAAGAAGTGGTAGTTTTTGGCACAGATTACGATACGCGTGATGGCTCTTGCATCAGGGATTACGTTCACGTTTCGGACATTGCAAACGCACATTTGTTGGCGATCAATTATTTGATTCAGGGCAAAAATACGGTCAAATATGATGTCATGAATTTGGGTTCTGGCGAAGGCGTAACGGTTTTGGAGGCAATTCAGGCTTTCGAAAAAGTGTCAGGCGTGAAACTCAATTACAGAATTGGCGAAAGGCGAGCGGGCGACGTGGCGGCAATTTATTCGGATAACAGCAAGGTGCAAAAAACTTTGGGCTGGACTCCAAAATTTGGCATCGAGGACATGATGCTTTCCTCTTGGAAATGGCAGTTGGCTTTGGAAAAATAGAAAATTCTGAAACCCAAGTCAGACGAAAGTCGGACATAAATAACGACCATAACTTTAAAACCAAAAAAATGAAAAATTTATTTGCCACTTTTTTATGTGCGCTCATGCTTCAATCGGCTTGCGCACAAAAAGACAATCAAAATCAGCAAGAAACTGTATTGGAAGCCAATGCTTTCGAACAAAAAATTAGGGAAGGAAATGTGCAAATTTTGGATGTGAGAACTTCAGAAGAATTCAAAAGCGGTCATTTGAAAAACGCTTTTCAAGCCGATTGGAACGACCAAACGCAATTTGCAGAACGAAGCAAACATTTAGACAAAAATACGCCTATTTACGTCTATTGTCTTAGCGGAAAAAGAAGTGCAGCTGCTGCAAAATCTTTACAGGAAGCGGGTTTTTCGCAGGTTTATAACCTTCAAGGAGGAATCAATGCATGGAAACAAGCAAATAAAGACGTGGAAGGAGCAAACAAAGTTAGCCAAATGACCTCAACAGAATATCAGCAAAATATTGCGGTTTCGGGCTATACTTTGGCAGATTTTGGGGCAAAATGGTGTCCGCCTTGCAAAATTATGGAGCCAAGAATTGACAAACTTGCAGAAAATAATAAAAGTTTGTTTAAACTCTTCAAAATTAATGGAGCTGAACAAACTGAAATCCTTAAAGAGTTGAAAGTCAATGCTTTTCCTACTTTAATTGTTTACAAAGATGGCAAAGAAATTTGGCGAAAAGAAGGACTTGCAAGCGATGAAGAAATTTTGAAGGCAATGAAATAAAATTTTTATGCACAAATTAGTTTTTGGATCAATGAATTTGTGCATAGTTTTGGCATGACTTGTCAACATGATTTTAAATTTATTTTTTGACAATTAAATACAAAACTTTCGAGTATTTCTATTTTTTTTATTCCATTCAAAAATATGAAGACAAAATTTTTCTTAGGCTTATTTTTTATGAGCATACACTCTTTTTTGGTTTGTGCGCAAGACAAACAAAAATTCGAACTTTCTGCCAAAGATATCGAAATTGCAGAAAAAAGTGATGCTAATATTTTTGATTTTGAAGTAGTAACGGCAAGTAAAACGGAGGAGTTTTCCAAAAAAGCTCCTGCCAATATTAGAGTTATTACAGAAGAAGAAATTAGAATGAGAAATTATCGTTCTTTGGTTGATGTATTAGCAGATTTGGGCGGAATAAAAATTGATGAACTCAACACGGAAGGCTGGAGGCACGATGTAACCATGAACGGAGTGCGAGGCAATCAAAACATTGTTATTTTGTTAGATGGCGTTAGAATTTCCTCTCCAACCAACGAAGCTCCTGTTTTTGCAGAAAATTATCCTGTGCATTTTGCGCGCCAAATCGAGATTATTTATGGTCCCGCTTCGGCTCTCTACGGTGCTGATGCGGTGGCGGGAATTATCAACATCATTAGCAAAGACCCTAGCAAAAAAAATAATTTGACTGTTTCGGCAGGTTTGGGAAATTATGGACTTTCCAATTACCAATTATATGCAGGAAAGCAATTTGCAAAAGACATTAGTTTGACTGTGGCAGGACAATATTTTTATGATGCACAGCCCGATTTGAGTAAATTTTATCCTGAATACGATATGTCGGGGCAACAATCGGGTACTTTTAATACAATTTTTGGTAAAATTACACCCAAAACCAAAGTTTCGCCTCAATTTGAGTCACCTTTGCAAACTTATGCCATGTTTGCCAAATTGAAAATCAAAAATTTTCAGTTTGGTTTTTTCAAAAATTACGAACAACATTCTACTTCTATTTCGGTTAGTCCGCAAAATACGGTTTATAACAAAGACGCTTTTTATGGTCAAAACATTACTTCTGCCAATATGAGCTATACCTTGAATTTGGATAAACTTACCTTTATTTCTCAATTACAAGGCAGTATTTACGAAATTGATCCCAAAACAAGTTTTAGAAATGTGTTTGTTGGCATGGAAAAAGGCTATAAATATGGTTTTAGCAATATGTTCAAAATGGATCAACAGATGATTTGGCAAATAAATAGTCAAATGACTTTGATGTTGGGAGTTACTTATGAACGTTTTTATGCACAACCCAAAACTGCAGATTTGAGCGCACCTATTGATCCGAGCAAAGATATTTCAGGGACATATTTGGGAACAGATTTAGCCATGAAAATTTTTAGTATCAATTATTTTAATGCGGGCGGTTTTGCACAACTTCAATATTCGCCAAAAAATTGGTTGCATTTTACGTTAGGCACTCGTTACGATCACAATAGCCGTTTTGGTGGTACTTTTAATCCACGTTTGGGTGTGGTGGTTCAACCTTCTAAAACAATGACTATCAAGGCTTTGTATGGCACAGCATTTTTAGCTCCGCCACCTTTCAACGCTTTCGAGGCTTATGGTTCGTTTAATAGTCAAGATGGTGGCAAAACCTATTCCTCCCCTTTTTGGCATTTGCCAAACCCAAATTTACAACCCATACAACTCGACAAAACCGAATTATATTTTAACCAAATTATTCATAAAAACTTTTCTCTTTCGCTAAATGCTTATTATTTGAGTATGAGTGGTTTGTTTAGCAATGCTGCTGATGCAGGAAATACCAATTATTATAACGGAAAATTTTTGGGTTGGAAAGTGGATTATATTGAGGTGGTTATTAATAGTGATAAACAGCAAAATTGGGGTGGCGGGATTCAAATGGATTATGTTAAAAAATGGAAAGATGTGCGTTTGGGCGTTTATCTGAACGCAGATTATTTGAATGGCGAAATTACGGACATCAAAGGAAAAAAAGTTGAGATTCCGCAAATTTCTAATTTTCAGTCTAGAATTGGTTTCGATCTGAGTTACAAAGGGCTTTCTATTTCGCCAAGATTAATTTTGCAAGGCGCACAAAGATTAAATTCTTTCCAAAAAGACAGCGATCTTCGCCAAATTTTGGACGGTTATCAGGTTTTGAATATTGCCATGCGTTACGATTACAAACAATTTGGAATTTTTGCAGATATTAGAAATGCACTCGATGTGCGTTACAGAACCGTAACCAGAGAAAGCGATTTGAACAATCCAAACGGTTTGCAAATGATAGGCGCAGCACAAAACCCGATGAGAATCATGTTTGGTGTGCAGATTAAATTGTAAATAGATTCGCTAAAATGTCCGACATAAGTCTGACATAAAATTCAAAAAACAGACTAAAGTCTGTTTTATAGTGTTCCCAAACGTTAAAAATTCATAAAAAACAAAATATTGTTTGCACAATAGATGTATATACATTAATTTTGCGTTATCAAATTAGGTTTATCATTTTTATTCATTATCATTATGAAAAAATACAATTTCATTTTTGTTTTGGTAGCTTTTGCTGCTTTGTCGGCTTTCACATGGAAAGCAATTTCTGGAAGTTTCACTGTTGATGCCAAAGCAAGCAAATTGGTTTGGAAAGGCGAAAAAGTAACAGGTTTTCACGATGGAACAATCAATATTTCCAAAGGAAAACTCGAAATTAAAGACGACAAATTGGTAGGCGGAAGCTTCGAGATCGACATGAACTCTATCACTTGTACAGATTTGCAAGGCGAAGGAGCAACAAAATTGGTCGGACATTTAAAAGCTGAAGACTTTTTTGGAACTGCAAAATATCCAACTGCAAAATTGGACATCACCAAAGCGGTTTGGCAAGGAAAAGAAGACTACAAAGTAACTGCAAATTTGACTATCAAAGACAAAACCAACGAAATTACATTTTTCACAAAAGTAACTATCGCTGGCAAAGAAGTAAAAGCAGTTTCTGACATCACAGTAGATCGTACAAAATTTGATGTTAAATACGGTTCTGGTAGCTTTTTTGACGGTTTGGGCGACAAAACCATCTACGATAACTTTATGTTAAAAGTAGATTTGACAGCTCGTCAATAATTTTTAAAACCTAAGTCAGACGCAAGTCGGACAGTGTAAAACGTGTCCGACTTGCGTCTGACTTAGGTTTTTTATTTTAACAACAACATTTTTTTGGTAATCAATGAATTTTGACTTTGCAACTGATAAAAATACATTCCGTTTGGCAAATTTCCCGCATCAAATTCAAATTCATAGTCTCCCGCAGAAATTCGTTGATCCAAAATGGTCTGAATGACTTTTCCATGAACATCAATGATTTGTAGTTTTGCCTGAGCATTTTCCAACATTCTAAAACGAATAAATGTTTGATTTTCGAAAGGATTTGGATAATTATTTAATAAAAATTGAGTTTCTAAATCGTCTTCTGTGCCAACCGTTTTGCTGACCGTAATTTTTATGATTCTGGTCAAAGTACACAAAGAATCGCTTGCATTTAAAGTAAATTCATAAAACCCTTCGTTTGGACTCGAAAAAGTAGGGTTTGCTGTCTGAAAATTACTAACCAAAGTTCTCGGAAACCAATCATATTTGTATTTGCCAACTCCATCTTTCAAAGTCGGATTTCCGCCAAGCGTAATGACTTCGTTTGGGGCAATAATTCGGTCTTCTCCGCCATCTATTTGCAAATTATCAGGTGAAATTTTGACTGTTTCAGTAATGTCAAACGATCCGCTATTGCTACAACTTACGATTGCCCTAAAAAACTTATCTCTATTTATTGAGGCAACAGTAATGACATCATTTTTTCCAGAAGTAGCAATATTTGTAAAATTTCTATTGTCATTAGATTCCTGCCAAAGAATAGTCAAATTTTCATCTTTTGAATAGTCAAGCAATTTCATATTGATCAAAGAAGCCGAGCAAACAATAGAAGGCGTATTTATTCTGCCTGCATTTGGCTTTCCTCGACAGCCTTTGTCTACCGAGAAAGTGCCGTCAGCATTGTTTCTGAACAAAAATATATCCGAATTTCCTTTGCTAAAAAAAGGTGAACTAGCCGAATTGTATAGCAAAGAAGTATGAAACCTACCTGCAAGCACAATTTCGTCATCAGAGTCGATCAGAAGTGCATTTCCAGAAGTAATTTCGTCATTTTGATTAACCGCACCATAATTTTTCGCCCAATAAGGATTTCCAAAAGCATCATAACGTGCCAAAAACATATCCGAAGCCTTATTCGAAGCCGAAGCGTTGATCGTAAAAATTCCTGCTCCAGAGTCGAAACTAGCCGTTTGCCTGAACAAACCTGTAAAAATAATGTTGTTGCTGCGATCCGTTCTTACTTTATAACCCCAATCTTCCGCAGTTCCTCCTGCCCTAAAAGCCGTTTTTAATCTGCCATTTACATCATATTTGAAAATAAAAGTGTCCGTTCCTCCAAAACTTGTCAAAGTGAAAGTAGAGGGTCTGGTTTCATTACTTGCCAAATCAATGGTTTCAACAAAATTTCCTATACCAACAATATCACCCGCATTGTCAACTGTCAAATTTGCGGCTGGCATATTGATGCTTTTTTGAGGCGTAGCAGCCTGACGTACCACCCAAAATAAGCCCCCATTTCTATTATATTTTGCCAAAAAACCATCATTTTTTCCTACTGCGTTCAAAATAACTTGTTGCGTTCCTAGCGGATTAAAATTAATTGATTGAGAAAAAGTAGCGGACAAATAACAATCGCCTGTTTGCGTTACCAACAAACCTGTCTGCCCAATTTCTGTGAGATCGTCTGATTTGCTGCCCAAATTCATTGCCCATTGATATGCGCCATTGCTTTGTGCATATTTTGCCAAAAAAACGTCATTTCCGCCATTGCTCACAAGGTTTCGGACATTTTCATTTGGGTCAAAATCAATGGTTTCACTAAATTTTCCACAAACATAAACTCCGCCATTATTATCTATTTTGATGTCATAAACTGCATCAGCCGACTTCGATCCGATCCCGATTGCCCACATAAAACGCCCAATACTGTCGTATTTTGCCAAAAAACCATCTGTTCCACCTTTGTTTGCCAAATTAAAAACATTTGCCGAAGGATCAACGTCCATGGTAGCCGAAAAAGAACCTGCCAAATATACGTTTCCTTGCGAATCTTGGCGAACAGAATAAGGCACATCTGTTTGCGTACTTCCAATGCTAAACGCCCATCTTAGCCTTCCTGTGGTGGTATATTTTGCAATTCCAATGTCTTCTTTGCCTTTGCTTACTTTCCAATTTACTCCTGTACTTGGGTCAAAATCTGTGCTATCTGAAAAAAAAGATGCCATCAAAAAATTGCCTTGTGTGTCTCTTTCTATATCTACTGCTTGATCTGCCCCTTTTCCACCAATACTAAAAGAAGATTGCGAAAACAAATGATTGGCATAAAGCAAAAACAATAGGGGAAAAAAATATCTTTTCATGATTTTTTTAAAATTAACTTGCAAAAATAACTTTTTTGTCGAAAAAGACTTTGAAAATGCAAAATTGTTTTCGAGAAGAACATCTACTTGACGCTTTTTATATTCGAAGCGTTGCGAAGAAGTATTAAACAAAAAAATATGCTTTTTATTATTTCCCAAAAAAAAATTCTAATTTTGTGTTCTAAACTCAATATCAATGGCTAATTTGAATGGTAAAAAAGGTTCTGCACTGCATCAAAAAGTACAAGAAGCTGAATTTGAAAAATTAAAGCAAGAGTACGATAATAACAAAAAAATTATGGTAGATACCGAAGTCCCTGTTTTTACGCCACATGGTAAAAAAAAACAGAGAGTAGCCGATGTAGCCGCCTTTGGCACAGAAAAACCTTTTCCGTTTGTGAAAGTTGTGCAAGTTGGGAAAACAGATGAAGATGGAAATCCTGTGAAAAGAGAACAAGAAGCCATTGAAGATATTGAGAAGCATACAGAAATAAAAGTTAAATTTGTAAATTATGAAGACTATGAAACCAATGCAAATGAGTAAACAAATTAATGTATATCTGACTCAAGAATATATCGAAAAAACACAAAAATATTTGCTTGCTAGAAATTTTATGTTGATCAAAGATGATCTTAGTGAGTTGCCTCAACCGACTTATCTAGATTATCTGCTCCAATATCCTTTGAGTGCTACTTATTTAAGTTTTCCTGAAGCAATCTTGGACTATAACGAGTTTCAAATTGACGGTACACAAAAATATCGTCTTAAAGGTATTCGTGCCGAAGTAATTACTTTTCATGTTTTTGGAATTCAAGACGATCTTTTTAGGGTTCGTTTCTATTATCGTCCTTATTATTTCGAAAATCAAGAGAAAAAATTTAAAAATTCTGATTTTTCTTTGCAAGTAGATCGGTTTTTTCGTTGGTTGCGCGCGCAGTTTAAACCTGTGCCTGATATGCCTACATTTTATTACAACCCAGATTTTGCGCCGAAGGAATGGTTTTGATTTTTCGAAGAAATAAATTAGATTTGGGTTTGTTTTTCGAAAAAATAAATTAGCTTTGTTTTCCTAAACTCAATATCATCAATGGCTAATTTGAACGGTAAAAAAGGTTCACAAAAACATCAAGATGTGCAAAAAGAAGTTTTTGAAAAAACTACTTCAGAATATGACGACCAGCCAAATATAAAGGTAGAAATGGAAGTTCCTATTTCTACACCTAATGGCAAAAAAAAAGGGCGTGTGGCAGATGTAGCGGCATTTAGTAAGCAAAAACCATTACAGTTCTTTAAAATTCTTCAAGTTGGTAAAACTGAGTCAGACGGAAAACCTGTAAAAAGAGAACAAGAGGCAATAGAAGACATAGAATCTCATTTGGATATTCGTGTAAGTTTTGTGGATTACGAAAAATATATTTTAAATCATGGGAAAGCAAATTAATTTATACATACAAAAAAAAGATATTGAAAAAATACAAAATTATCTTCTAAAAAGAAAATTTGTATGGTTTCAAGACGAAATTTTACTTCGCCCTGAACCGCTTTATACTCAAAAATTGTTTAATCTTTGGGAAACTTCAGGCTATCTTGCTTTGGAAAATACATATATTAGTTATCGTAGTCTTGAACAAACAGGGCAAAATAAATTTCGTATTGATCCTTTGAAAAGCGAAGTTCTGTCTTGTACTTTCTTTGCTCAAAAAGAAGATATTTATCACCTACGTTTTTATTTTCCTCAACATTTTATTGATAAAGATGTGCAAAAAAAATTTAAAAATCCCGATTTTTCTTTGCAAGTAGATCGATTTTTTCGTTGGTTACGTGCGCAGTTTAAACCTGTGCCTGATATGCCTACATTTTATTACAACCCAGATTTTGCACCGAAGGAATGGTTTTGATTTTTTTCGAAGAAATAAATTAGATTTGGGTTTGTTTTTCGAAAAAATAAATTAGCTTTGTTTTCCTAAACTCAATATCAATGGCTAGTTTGAACGGTAAAAAAGGTTCAGAACTGCATCAAAAAGTACAAGATGCGGAATATGAAAAAACAAAATTAGAATTTCCTACTGAAATTGTTAAGGTAGATATAGAAGTACCTATTTCAACTCCAAACGGAAAGAAAAAAGGGCGTGTGGCAGATGTGGCGGCATTTAGTAAAGAAAAACCCTTACATTTTTTTAAAGTTGTACAGGTTGGCAAAACTGATCAAGACGGAAAACCTGTAAAACGAGAACAAGAGGCTATTGAAGACATTGAAACGCATTTTGATGTCAAAGTAAATTTTATAGATTATGAAAACTATTTTAAAAACGAAAATGGGAAAACAAATTAATTTATTCCTTCGCCAAAGTGATCTTAAAAAAATACAAAAATATCTTTTAGATCGTCAATTTATGTTTTTTGCTGATCAAATTACGCCAAATCCTCATTTGTTTAGCGTTACTGAATTGATCACCAGTGATAGCGAATGGGCTAGATTTTTGGCTTTTGAAAACACTTTTTTCAATTATCTTAGTCTAGAAAAAGAAGGAATCACACAATTTCGCCCCACAGACCATAAAACCGAAACTATAACTTTTAGTTATTATGATCGAAAAGACGATCTTTTTAGGGTTCGTTTTTATTATTGCCCTTATTATTTCGAAAATCAAGAGAAAAAATTTAAAAATCCCGATTTTTCTTTGCAAGTAGATCGGTTTTTTCGTTGGTTGCGTGCGCAGTTTAAACCTGTGCCTGATATGCCTACATTTTATTACAACCCAGATTTTGCGCCGAAGGAATGGTTTTGAGAATAAAAATCAAAAATGTAACAACTCTTCAGGCTGCGAAAAAACAAGCACCGCAGCCTGAAGGGTACGTTACAAATATTTTTGCAAAACCGCTTGTTTTTCGCCTGCCGATTTTTTGATAATTTCCTGATTTTCAGCGATTTGTGTTTCCAAAATTTCGATTTCGTAAATTAATTTGGCTTGTATTTCCAAAGGTGGAACGGGGATATAAATGCCTTCTATTCTGTCAATAGATGCCCTAAAATTGCGAGAAAAACGCATTTCTGTTCCTAC
>RDXG01000283.1 GCA_004292785.1 Bacteroidota bacterium | reverse complement strand
GCCGTTTCGGTGGCTATCGAACAGTTTGGTTATGGATTTGGTTTTACGGCTTATATGCTTTACACCATTTATATTTCTGAAGGAGAACACAAAACCTCAAATTATGCCATCGGAACGGGTTTTATGGCTTTGGGAATGATGTTGCCAGGAATGTGGTCGGGTTGGTTGCAGGACATTATTGGGTATCAAAATTTCTTTATTTGGGTCATGATTTCTACCATTCCTTGCTTTTTGGCGGCGACTTGGGTTAAAATTGATGCAAATTTTGGGAAAAAAGAGTAATATTATAAAAAAATTGTCTAACACGTCAAAAACTTCTCAAAACCAAGAAAAAACAGTTTTAAGAAATTGTTATTGTTAGGTTTAAGAGCCTGCAAATACTTTAATTTTACGAATTTTTATGGACTCGTAGAGACGAATCTTGCCAAACGTTACGCCTCTATGAGTTTATAAATTTAATTCATACCAATCATCTTTCCTCTACTCCAACAAATGCAAATCGGTCAAATAAGTCTTATTTGCCACAATTCCCTTGTTACAACTTTGGTATTTGATCACGACCTGATACACATCTGCCGCCGCAGGACTGCCTTGAAAATTGCCTTCCCAACCTTGTTCGGGGTCTTGGCTAAAAAATACCAAAATGCCCCAACGATTATAAATCTGAATTTCATAAGAAACTAAATTTTCGTGTTTGATCTGAAAAACATTGTTGCTTGGCGTGTTGTGAGGCGTAAAAGCGTTTGGAACTTCGATCACCGCAGGGCAACAAACCGAAGTAGAAATACTTACATTCGTGCTTTTACTAGCCGAACAAAAACTATTACTAACCAAAACTTTATACAAACCCGCAGTTTCAACAGCCAAAACCGAATCTGAAGCCAAATTATTTCCCGCTTCGTCTTGCCATTGATAAGTCAATTTTTCATTGCTGGGAATGTCGGCAATCAAAACCGTTTTTCCTAAACTTGTGCAACTTCCTCCGCTGGTTTGATTTGTAATTTTGATCAAATCCGAAGAAAAAATACTTACTTCAAAAGTATCTTTTATCGAGCAATTTTTTGCGTTTTTGCTTTCCAAAATATACGTTCCTGCCTCTTTTGCCTCAATTTTTTGTTCTTTACTAATCGAAATTCCTTTCAAAAACCATTCGTAAGTCATGTCGTTTTGCCCCGAAAGCTCAACAGATTTTCCTTCGCAAATGCTAAATTTTCGTTGTGCGCCAACCGAAGAAGTCAAACAAATTTGTCCGCTAGTTTGCAATTCCGACAAATTGCCTTCCGTAACTGCATAGACTTTAAAACAAAGATTTTGCGAATTGGCTTGCGTCAAAGTCAAGGCTTGGATTTGCGTCATAAAACTGTAATTTTTGCCATCAGAAGAAACATACAACACACTTCCAACCGCATTATTCGCAGAATTTGCCCAAGAAAGTACAATATTTGAGTTTTCGCATTTAAAATCGAGGTTTTGTGCCACACCATTCGGGTTTGGAGGCGTAAAAACAAACCTACGGCAAGCATTTTCACCTTTTGTATTTAAAATATTGATAATCCCTGCCGCAAATGCAAAAGGCGGATCGTTGGTTTCGGTTACAATTCGGGAAGTTAGCGGATTTGTGTCTAAATTTATGGCTTGTCTGTCCGCAAAATCGCCATCTCCGATGCCAATTCGTACATTTGTAATTGCAAAGGCAGCATTCATTTTTCCATAAATCATTTCAATTTTTCCGCCTGTTTGGTTTTGGGTATTTGGGGAAGTTTCGTGTAAAATTGCTTGAAAAGTGGCATCTTCTGTTTTGCTGACGTGGTTTATTGCCAAATTTTTCCATTCTACAACCAATTTTCTGTTCGGTGCGTTGCCAATTATTTTGTAATGCACTTTTCCTGTGGCTGAAGTTTTCCAAAAACCTGAACCATTTTGCGAAGGCTCATCGCGAGTAGTTGAACCCAAAAGGCAAAGTCGGGCATTGCCTGCGATGGAATAACTGTTTCCTGTTTCGATCAATTTGGTTTTTCCAAAACGCAAAACTCCGTTGCAATTCACAGAAAAATCAGTATAACGCTTGCCCATAAACCAAAATTCGAAGCCCAAAGGGGTTACATCAGACGAAAAAAGCCATTTTTCTGTGCCAATCAGTTCGTTTGTGCCTGCGCTCATGTCCACCAAAGCCGAATTTTGATCGGTGCTAAACGTATAATTTTTGATATTTTGGGCTAAAAGTAATTCAGAAATTAGGCAGAAAAAAATAAAGAATAAGTTTTTCATAAATTTAAGGCATATTTTTGAATAACGTATTTTGGGGCTTGGATATTCTTTTAATTGTTAATATTCAAACAATTTACAAAAATTCCTAACAAAAAACTATATTTGCGAAAATAAGTAGCAAAACTAAATTTGGTTTAGACTTTATTAAAAAAATTAAATAAATACTGCTGTCAGACATTTGTCGGACAATTTTATAACAAATTAAGAAAAGATACTTATTTCTTCCACCAAAATATTTTGCATGAATAACACAAAAAACGATATAACATCAAATCATTCGCAAGCCCATGACGCAATTCCTGTGTCTGGAATGTATAAAGATTGGTTTTTGGATTACGCCTCTTACGTCATTTTGGAGCGCGCAGTTCCTGCCATCGAAGACGGTTTAAAGCCCGTGCAACGCAGAATTTTGCACGCTATGAACGAAATTGAAGATGGCAGATACAACAAAGTTGCCAACGTAATCGGACAAACCATGCAATATCACCCACATGGCGACGCTTCGATTGCAGATGCGATGGTCAATTTGGGGCAAAAAGAATTGCTGATTGACACACAAGGAAATTGGGGCGATTATCGGACAGGCGACTCGGCAGCGGCTCCGCGTTACATTGAAGCTAGACTTTCAAAATTTGCAATAGATGTGGTTTTTAATCCGCAAACTACTAGTTGGCAGCTCTCTTATGATGGCAGAAAACGTGAACCTGTGGCATTTCCTGTCAAGTTTCCCTTGCTTTTGGCGCAAGGTGTGGAAGGCATTGCGGTTGGACTTTCTACCAAAATTATGCCTCATAATTTTTGCGAACTTTTGAACGCTTGCATAGACATTCTCAAAGGAAAAGAAATTGAAATTTATCCCGATTTTTTGACAGGCGGTTTGGCAGACGTTAGCAATTATGCACAAGGTGGCAAGGGTTCGAAGGTCAGAATTAGGGCAAAAATTGAGGATATTGATGGAAAATCTTTGGTTATTCGAGAAATTCCGTTTGGCACAACTACCACTTCTTTGATGGAGTCGATTGTGAAAGCAAACGAGAACGGCAAAATCAAAATCAAAAAAGTGATTGACAACACCGCAAAAGAGGTTGAAATTGTGGTTGTTTTAGCCCCAAATACTTCTTCGGACATTACAATTAGTGCCTTGTATGCCTTCACAGACTGCGAAATTAGCGTTTCGCCTTCTTGTTGTGTGATTGTGGAAGACAAACCAATGTTTTTGGGCGTTCACGAAATTCTCAAAATTTCTACCAATCACACCGTAAAATTGCTCGAACAAGAATTGCAGATCAGAAAAGCAGAATTGATGGAAAAAATCTTGTTTGCTTCTTTGGAACAGCTTTTTATAGAAAAAAGAATTTATAGAGATATTGAAAATGCAACGACATGGGAAGCCGTTTTAAATACGATTGATGCAGGATTAACTCCTTATAAACCAGATTTTTACAGAGAAATTACGCAAGATGATATTCTCAAATTAACCGAAATCAAAATTAAGAGAATTTCTAAATTTGATGGTTTTAAAGCGGAAGAATTTGTACGAAACTTAAAAACTGAACTGTCCGAAGTCGAGGAAAATTTGGCGAATTTGGTAAATTATGCCATCAAATATTTCCGCAGATTGTTAGCAACTTATGGCAAAGGAAGGGAACGCAAAACTGAAATTCGCACTTTTGACACCATTACTGCCACAAAAGTAGTCGCAAACAACCAAAAACTTTACATCAACCGCGAAGAAGGTTTTATTGGTTACGGACTCAAAAAAGACGAATTTGTTTCTGAATGTTCCGACATTGATGAAGTGATTGTATTTTTCCCCAATGGCATTTTTAAAGTGGTTAAAATTGCTGAAAAAGTTTTTGTAGGAAAAAATATTCTTCATGCCGAAATTTTTGACAAAAACGATCAGCGAAAAGTATATAATTTGGCTTATTTGGACACAGAAACAGGTTTTACGATGGTCAAAAGGTTTCAAATTGGCGGAATTACCAGAGAAAAAGAATACGATTTGACTTCGGGCGGAAAAGGGTCAAAAATTTTGTATTTTACCTCGAATCCAAAAGGCGAATCGCAAACCATTGGCGTACTTTTGACTGCTGCCTGCACCGCCAAAAACAAGAATTTTGACTACGATTTTGCAGAATTGGCGATCAAAGGGCGAGGAGTAAAAGGCAATATTTTAACACGTTATCCTGTAAAAAATATCAAGTTCAAAAAGCAAGGAAATTCTACGCTTGGCGGACAATCTATTTTCTACGATCCTGCAACAAATGTGTTAAATACGGATAAAAAAGGCTTAGATTTGGGTACTTTTCAAGAAAATGACAAAATTTTGGTGATTTACAAAGATGGAAATTACGAACTTTCCGATTTTGCATTAACCAACCGCTACGATCAAGTGGTTTTTATCAAAAAATTCCATGAAGATCAAATTATTTCTGTCATTTATTACGAAGCCGAAAGCAAAAGTTATTACGCCAAACGTTTCAAAATAGAAACTACTACGCCCAAAAAGAAATTTTTGTTTGTAGGCGAAACCGAAAAAGCCACCATTTTGCTTGCCAACACAGAAAACGATTTGCAAGTGGAAATAAAATATCAACGCACAGACAAGCAAATGGCTGAAAAAATTTATGATATGGATTTGCTTTCAGAAGTCAAAAATTGGAAAATGAAGGCAAACAGAATGTCGATAGAAAATATCAAAAGTTTGAAATGGTCGGAGCAAAAATAGCGTTTTTTTGTAAAACGAACATTCTTGTTCGTTTATAGCGCGAACAAGAATGTTCGCGCTACAAAACCTTAAATTCAAAATCATCATGAAAAAAATATTTTGTTTGATCCCTATTTTGCTTTTTACTGCTGAAATTTTTGCACAGGAATCGGGAAATAAATATTATGGAAATTCAAATTATGGAAATAATCATTCCCAAAAAGAAGTAGAAAAGGCAAATTTTGCTTCGAATGAGTTTATGGAATTGGAAATAAACGCCATGATGAATGTGCAAGCAGACGAATACGTGGCTGTTTTTAACATCAAACAATCTGGAAATTCGGCAAGTGAAGTAAACGATCTTTTTGAAAAACGTTATGCCAATTTTTTGACCGAATTGCAGACTTTGGGAATTTTGGAAACAGATATTTTTTTGGATATGGTTGCTTTTGTGCCTGTTTTTGAGTTTTCCGTCGAAAAAAAGTTTTTGAGTAAAACGTATAACGAAGTTCCAAAAGGTTTTGAATTACAAAAAAACATACACATTCGTTATAAAAATCGCAATTTGCTTGACAAAATTTTGCAAACCGCCGCCAAATCTGAAATTTATGATTTTGTAAAAGTAGATTATCAAATTCATGAAAGCGAAAAAATTTATGCCACTTTGCGCGAAAAAAGCATTGCTGAATTACAGAAAAAAACCAAACCTTTTTTGTCTTTGGGCATCAAATTCGACTCTATTTTTCATATTCTTAGCGAAAAAAGTGATGTCGTTTATCCTTATGAAAGATATGAAGAATATTTTGCTTACGAAAGCTCGCCCAGCCAACAAAGTTCTAAATACACAACAGTAAATCAAGCTCGCAAATCCAAAACCATGTATTACGAAAAATATCCTTACAAAAACTTCGATTTGGTCATCAATCCTTCGTTTTTAGAGCCTGCCGTGCAATTTATGTATAACCTAAAAGTTCGTTATTTGCTCAAAAAAGCAGAAAAACAGTATTTTATCATTGGCAACAAAGGCGAATTAATGCCTGTAAAATTGGATTAAGCATTTTTGCAAATTATTTTTAATTGTTTACAAACATTTTAACTTTTTTTAAGGTTTTCTATTTATAACCATTATAAATAGATGAATCCATACCTTAAATATTTTTTTATTTTATTCATTGCATTTGGCATTACAAATGTTTCTCAGGCTCAATCGCTGATTGCAGGCATTCCTAGTGCAGATGTTGCCCATGACGGACATTTTGAATTTACTCACGAAAGCCAAATCAATACTTGGTCAAATCCGAATCAAAGTAAATGGGCTAGTTTTAATTTTCTTTGTTACGGAATTGGAAATGGCATAGAACTTACGGCTTCTGTTGTTAATGTTGCCAACAAAGATATGAATAATTTGGCTGGAGGAGTCGGATTTAAAAAAGTACACCAATTTTTTAAACAAGACGATAAGTTAGCAAAGTGGGAAACCAAACTTACTTTTGGACAAAATATCTTTTTCTCTTTGCAACGTCCTGAAGTAGGTGCTTGGACTTACTCTCATGCAAGTTTGCGTTTGCCTTACTTAAAAACAAGGCTTACTGCGGGTGCAAGTTATGGTTCGCCAATTTTTTTTGATGTGGCTTGGAACTATGAAAACGGGGTTTTGATGCGTAATAATGATGCTATTTTTTGTGCTTTGGCAGGAATTGAGCAACCAATTACTAAAAATTTTAGTCTAATTGCTGATTGGTATTCAGGAAGACATGGAATTGCTGCACTTATTGTGGCTGCACAACTAAATATTGGTCGTCAGACATTTATTGCGGGTTATAAAGATAACAATACTACCCCGTTGAGGCAAGGTTCAATTCTTTTGGAAGCTATGTTTCGTTTTTAGGCTTTTTACTAAAAAAACAGTTCATAAAATAAAAATATCATACAAATTTGTAAATAATAAATTGATTTTACGTAATTTGTACGATATTTTTAAAATTATGCAGAACAAATTTATTTATAGTTTTTTATGTGTTATCTTTCTTTGTACTTGCAATAGGCAGGAAGGTGACGGTTTCACACCTAAACCAAGAGGTTATCACCGTTTAGAAATTCCAAAACACGAATATGTAAATTTGCCTGATACTTTGCCCTATACTTTTGAATATTCTAAACACGCCCAAATTTCTGCGGATACTTCTTTTATGGCTGAAAAATTTTGGTTAGAGGTTTATTATCCACAATTTACGGCAAATTTGGATATTTCTTACAAAAAAATCAAAGGAAAAACCGAATTTAGGGATTACGTAAACGATTCTCACCGTTTGGCTGACAAACATAACATCAAAGCCTATTCCATTCAGGAAACAGTGATCAAAACTCCAAAGGGTTATCATGCGATTGTTTTTGAGTTGGAAGGTGATGTGCCAAGTCAATTTCAGTTTTATGTAACTGATTCGATAGAAAACTTTTTGCGTGTAGATTTATACTTTCCAACCTCAATCAAAAACGATTCGCTTGCGCCGATCATCGAACACATTAAATACGATATGATGCAAATGTTAAATACTGTGGAATGGAATAAAAAAGTAAAAGCAGAATATGTTCCGCCAAAAAACTTTAAAAAGCCAAGTAAATCAAATTAAAAAAAAAACTATCTTTTGAACAAATGACGAATTTTGTGCAAACTTTGCCTTTAGAATACCAAATTGTGTTGAAATATTGGTTAAATGTTCAAATTTTGAGAGCTTTAAACCCTGATAGTACATCAGAACTTATCAAAAATGGAAATTTTGATGCTTCAAAATACCAAAAAGAAATTGGAAAAGGTACAAATTGGGATAAAGTTATAGGAAAATGGCTTGGTGACGAAACTGACGAACAAATTAAAGAAGCACTAAAAAAACTTTCATAAAATCATGGCAAAAATAATTTTAGATACTCATATTGTTGTTTTTTTCAAAAACAGAAAGCCTAATCTGTAATTTAACAAGATACAAAAGCAGACTTTCAAATTTTATAAAAAACCAACCACCCTAAATTCTATTCTACGGTTTTGCAAATGTTCTTCACTGGTGCAATTCACTCCATTCAAACAATCATTTAGCAAACGAGTTTCGCCATAACCTTTGCCAATCAATCTATTTTTTTGGATTCCTTGTTTTGCCAAATAATTGATGAGTGCATTTGCCCTTTTTTCTGTCAATTCCAAATTATAATCATCATTTCCACGCGAGTCTGTGTGTACTTCAATCGACACTTTTACGGTATTGTTATTTGCCAAAAAAGTAGCAAAATCGTTCAAAGATGGATAGCTATCTTCTGTTGGTTCGGCAGAATTGATGGCAAATTGTATGTTTGGAATTTGATAAACGGCATTTAAAAGCATGGCTCGCATCTCAATTTCAACCCCAAACGGATCGACATAACGCTTTCCTGTAGTAGAAACACTTTTTTTCTTAGACTTAAAATATTTGGATTTTGAAGCCTCAATCGCATAATTGGAAGCCCTATCAAGTTCTGCTTTAAAACTTCCACTGGCATCTGTGAACACAATTTGAGAGTCATTGGTCTGTAAATCAGTAATTTGCACTTCGGCATTTCCAAGCGGATTATTTGTTCCTTCCACCGAAACTGTGCCACTCAATACATATTTGCTTTTCAGATTTTGTGTAACAATTTCTGTTTGCGGTGCAGCCAATTCTTCATAAGGCAATTCATTTTCCTGAATACCAATAGCATCAATTTGACTCATGTTTTCATATAAAGGCGAATAAATTTCCAATTTGATATATTTTACCTTGTAAGAGGTAAGTTTTGAAAGCGAAACATAGGAAATTTTGCCTGTCATTCCCAATGAAGTGTCCAAATTGTCATTCAATACAAATTCTGCTTGAAGTTTGTCGGTTTCGTCATACAAATACACTTTTTTTATACTTACTCCGTAGTTTTCAATAATCCAAATCTTTTTTACTTGAATTGCCTCAAAAGAAACTTTTATCCAATGCGGTTTTTCGTAATTTCGTTTTTCAAAATTACTTGTCCACGCTTTACTGTGTAATATTCCAAATCGGTTTACATCGGGTTTGCCCAAAATTGCCTCAATATGATGCTGATCAGGCTGATCGTCAGAATGTTTTTCTATTTTTTCTGCCCAATGTGTCTGCGCATAGCTTGGTGTTGCGAGCAAAAATATGAAGAATATGATCAGATATTTTTTTGCGTCCATAAGAAGTATTATTTTGAATAATCTTGTACTTTTTTATTCTCATGTATAGCAAAATTAATGCTAATGCTAAATTTTAAAGAAAAAAAAGCATAACGAAATAAATCCGTTATGCTTTTTTTTTATAACTGCAAAAAATTATTGGTTAAATTCCATTTCTTTGGCATAAACTTCTACTTCGTCAAGATAGACAATGACTTTGTGCGCACCATTTACGCTTAATTTCATGAGCATTGGTTGCGAAACAGTCAAATAAGTCTGCTTTTTATCGTAATCTATTTGTTCATTCAAAATTTCGTAATAGTTGCCGTCAGGAAGTTTGCAAACCATTTTTACTTTCAAATCTCCTTCTTGTGGCTTTCCAATTTCTCTGTTGATTCCCAATTTGAAACGTACTTTTCCTTTTTCGGAAGGATCAGCTTCCAAAACAATAGCAAAATTGGACTTATGATTTTTTAAGAAAATTCCGTTATTATTGAATTTTTCTTGCATTGTCCTAATTTCATTGCGATACATTTTTAAAGTTTTTTCAAATTGTTGTGCCGATTTGCTTGCATAAGAACGTTCATATTCCAAGGTTGCGAGCAAAGAATCTACCAAAACACGTTGTTTTTTGTCTTCTGCAATCGTAATTTTCTCAATTTCTCCGAGTTTGTTACGAACTACATCTATATTATTTGCTACCAAAAAATCGATGGTTTTGTCCAGATCATTTTTAATTTTTTGGTACTGTTTTTCTTTAGAAATTAATTGAGTTTGCCATTTTTCTACCTGACTCCTCAAACCTTCGTAGTCTTCACTCACTTCTTTTTTGCTGACAGCAGGTGCAGAAGTTAGGACTTGTTTTTCGTTAAAACTTACTTGATTTTTAAGTAAGTTTACTTGTTTTTTTTCATATTTCAGTTGTTGAATGGCATCATCGAGCATCATTCGCTGATTCATAATTTTTTCTTTGTAAACCTCTCTTTCTTCAAAACTAGCATCATTATTGCAGCCAGAAAAACCAATGAAGATAAGTGTGAGTAGAAGGTAACAAAATTTTGGTGTTGGTAATAGCTGTTTCATTTTTTATTGATTTCTTGAAGTTCTAAATAAATGATCTGACCGTTTTCGGCTTGTTTCATCAAGGAAACTTTAATACTATCCCCAGAATAGACGTTTTGCAGATAGTTAAGGTAGTTTTTGACACTAATTTTAATTGGTTTGGCACTAATATTGATGTCTTCTTCCTCTGAAAAAACACTTTCTTTGACAAGAATTTTCAAATTCCTGTCCTCAAAGCAACAAAGTGTTTCATCAATTAGTTCGTAATTAGCCAAACTTTTTTTAGTTGAAATCTTTTGTAATTTGTCTTCTAAATAGTCTTGTGAACAGGAACAAATATCCTTTTTTGGCTCAAAAGAATTATAAACAAAATAACTTAGTAAAACAAGTAAACAAATAAGACCAAAACTGAAAGCAATTTGACCTTGCAGTTCATATTTATTAATTAGCCAAAAATAAATACCAAAAAAAATGACGAGATCAACAATAAAAATGATTAAAAACTCCATAGCTTAGTTGCAATTTTTATATACTCTTAAAACTGTTTGATTATATATTACAAATCAAAATTTATAAATGTAAGTTCCTTTACGCAAATTTTTTTTAGAAAAACAAAGTTATTATTGTTTTTCTAAAAAAACAATTTTTTTATACTACTTTTTCCAATTTGCGCGTTTTAGTCTATCGTTAATGGCTCTGCCCAAATCCAAATCGGGTACAAGTTCTGCCAAAATAAAATCAATATCAAAGCTGTCAAAAGTTCGCAAGGCTGCAAATAAATGTTGTGCTGCCTGTGCCAAATTTCCTTTTTTGGATAAAATAATTTGATTTTTTTGTTGAAAATCTTTTTGAAAAGACAAAATACCCAATTTATGGTCTTTATAAATGTCTAACATTTCTTCAATATTTCCTAAAATTAATTGTTTTTTAGGTGCGTAATGGCTTTCTAACATTCCCGCAGCCTTCGGATTTGAAGAGGAATGGGTTTGAATTTGCACTTTTCCAATAATTTTTTCAATAATTTCTATACTTATTCCTCCCATTCTATACACAGTTGGAATATCGGTTTGAAAGCCAATAATCGTTGATTCTATACCAATTTCGCAGTTTCCTCCATCTAAAATATAAGGAATTTTATGCCCTAATTGTTGTTCTACATGAATAGCAGAAGTCGGACTCACATAACCAAAAGGATTTGCACTTGGTGCTGCCAAAGGAAAATCAAGGTTTTTGAGCAATTCTAAGGCAATTTGATGATTAGGAATTCGAATTGCAACATCAGGCAAGCCACTTGTAACCAAATCTGGAATGATATTTTTTTTAGGCAAAAGCAAAGTTAAGGGGGCGGGCATCAATTTTTCTGCTAACAAAATTGCTTTTTTAGGAATATTTAACACCAAATCTTTAATTTTTTCGAGGCTATGTGTATGTACAATCAAAGGATCGAAAGTTGGTCGGTTTTTTACTTCAAAAATTTGGATAACTGCCTGTATATCAAGTGCATTTGCTGCCAATCCATAAACAGTTTCGGTAGGAATGGCAACCAATTTGCCTTCTTCTAATAATTTTTTTGCGAATTTAATATCTTTGCCAATCATTTTTTTAGTTTTTGGACTTACATTTTTGCTTTTTTTGTGCAATTTAGAAACAAAAAATGTAAATCCAAAACCTATTATTTTCTAACTTTCATAAATGGCAACGTGAAATTTCATGTCGTCAGATGAAATTTGTCCTCTATACATTCCTTCGGAATTAAAGCAAAGTTCGATGTTTCCAAGCGAATCTACGGCACAAAGCCCGCCTTCTCCACCAATTTTAACCAATTTGTCTTTGACCACATATTCGCAGGCTTGTTTCAAAGAAAGCCCTTTATATTCCATAAGGCAAGAAATATCGTGTGCCACCACAGAACGAATAAAATATTCTCCGTAGCCTGTGCAAGAAATTGCGCAAGTTTTGTTATTGGCATAAGTTCCTCCACCAATCATGGAACTGTCGCCCAATCTGCCAAATTTTTTGTTGGTCAAACCACCTGTTGACGTTGCTGCTGCCAAATTTCCGTAACTATCCATTGCTACTGCTCCTGCTGTTCCAAATTTATAATCGCCGCCTTTCCCGTCATTAACCAAGTTATCAGCGTCGTGATCAAGTAAAACCAAATCGGTATCTTTAACTGCCTGCCATTGTTCGTAGCGATGTGGCGTATCGAAATAACTGTTTTCTACAAATTCCAATTTATATTTTTGAGCATATTTTTCAGCTCCTTCGCCAGAAATATAAACAAAATTTTCATCATAAAGCACTTTTCTAGCCAAAGCAATTGGGTTTTTGATCAATTTGATGCCTGCCACAGCTCCTGCTTGCAAAGTTTTTCCACACATGATCGAACATTCCATTTCATGAGTGCCTTCGGAAGAATAAACTGCTCCTTTCCCAGCATTAAATAAAGGGGAATCTTCCATCACTTTTACTGCTGCTTCTACTGCATCGGCAGCAATTCCGCCTTTTTTGAGTATGTCATTTCCTGCAATTAGCGCAAGATTTAAGGCATTTTTGTAGTCATTTTCCACCTCTTGTGTGAGCATTGTTCTTGTAATTGTACCTGCTCCGCCGTGGATAGCGAGTGTATATTTTCCCATGATGGTGTAAATTTAGAAGTAAACTGTGTCTGTGTTGAATATTTATTTAGGTGTTCGAAATTGATTGCAGCAAAAGTATTTTCTTCTATTACAATGTGTAAATTTTGAACAAGTGCAATTTTGTAAATATGATTTACAAAATCAAGTTTTTTAACAAAAAATTATTTTTTCTTATTTTTCATTTCTTCAATTTCTCTTTGAAGTTTGGCAATAAACTCGTCTTTTTCACTAAGTTCTAGCCTTTTTTTATCGAGTTCTTCTGTGGTTTTGACAATTAATTGGTCTTTTTCTTTCAAAACTTCTTGAATAGTTCCAAATTGATCCACCAAATCGTCTTCCAAATCCATTTGTTTGCGAATTTCCTGTTCTCCATTTGCCTTTTGCAAACGCCTGATAATTTCACGATATTCTTCTGGAAAATCCTCTTCGCTTACATTCAAAATATGCCGACTATCTGCCCGATTCGATTGGTCGAAAATAGACAAAAGCGTTTCTAAACTATTTCTACGTTTTGCCTT
>RDXG01000282.1 GCA_004292785.1 Bacteroidota bacterium | reverse complement strand
TGTGTATCAACTTTATGAAGCAAAAAATATTTTGACTTCTGAAGAAAAATTCAATTTGTTGGAACTACACATCAAAGCAGGCGAAAAAGCCATCAATTCGATTGCCTACGCAAGTGCCAACCAGTATCTGAACAGAGCCTTAGAGGATTTGCCCGCAAATGCTTGGGAAAAACATTATGATTTGTGCAAATATTTGTATGAAAACCTCATAGAATCGGAGTTTTTGAACGGAAATATAGAAATTTCCCAAAAATACGCCCATTTGATGATCGAAAATTTGAAAACAGATTTAGAAAAAACAAAAATTCTGAATGTGTTGGTGATGCAAAGTTCTTTGCAAGGAAAATTTCAGGAAGGAATAGATTTGGGCATAAAAACGCTAGAAATTTTGGGTTATCCTGTGCCTGTAAACGAATTGGAGGCAGGCATCGGAGGCGCTTTTGGGGCAGTGGCGCAACATTTGGCAGGTCGGGATATTTTGGAGGTTTTCAAACAAGATGATGTAAAAGACGAACAGGCAAAATTAGCGATTGCTTTGCGCGCAACCCTTGCACCTGCGGCATTTTTGTCAGGGCAAAATACTTTGTGGGCATATTTTTAAGCGAAAAATACAACAACCAACGCATGAAAGGCACTGTCATGTTTGTTATTGGTGCTTTTTTGCATTTGTGGATAAAACCTGTAAAAACTCATCAGGCAGTTTATGTGGAGGGTTTACAAGCGGCTTTGGCTTCAGGCGAAAAATTATTTGCAGGTTTTTTATTAGGTCAAAGCCTGATTGGAATTGCAGAAGAAGGGCGAACACTCAAAGAAATGATGGAAAAATATGAGGAATATGAAAAAATAGCTATCAAAACACAAAATTCATCTGGTCTTGACTATTTAGTTCCACATAGTTTGTACTATGCCTATCTCAATTTTGCAGATGCAAAAGAACGTTTACTTTCTCATGAAAATAAAAACGAAAAATATTATTTTGATAAACTTTCAAAAAGCAATCCTACTGTTTATACTGTATCTTTGTTATATAAAATTCAATCTTCTTTTGTTTTAGAAAAATGGACAGAAACACAAGAAATCTTGTCCATTTTAGAAAATTATTTACCTACTTTGGGCGGTACAGTTGTTCAAATTGCTTGGCTGTGTTTAGAACCCATTTTTGATAACTTTCTTATTGTCAAAGGCTTGGCAAAAGAGGAAGAACTTGCCAAACGTTTGGAAGCAAGTATGCCCAAATTGCGACAAATGGCAACTTTAAATCCCGAAAATTTTGCCCGATATGTGGATATGTTGGATGGAATATTGGCTTGGAAAAACGAAAATTACATAGAAGCCATGCAAAAAATAGAATCCGCTGTCGAAAAAAGCAAACAAAGCGGAAATCTGTTTGACATTGGAATTTTTAGTGAGTTGGCTTCACATTTTTACAAAAAAATTAACCATAAAAAACTAGAAGAATCCTACATTCAAGATGCCTATTTTGCCTACAAACGTTGGGGGGCAAAACTCAAAGTAGAACAACTCGAACAAGAATATCCGTTTTTGTTGGTAAAAACTGTTATTGGGCAAACCAAAATGGCAACCACTCGACATACCATGTTCGAGAGCAAACATAGTTCTACGGGGTCTTCTAACGAACTCGACATCATTAGTTTGAGTAAAGCTACGCAAAGCATCATGGGGGAAGTAGTTTTAGAAAAATTGTTGAGCAAATTGATCAAAATTGTGATCGAAAATGCAGGAGCGCAACGCGGTATTTTGCTTTTGCCTAAAAACGATGAATTGGTAGTTGAGGCACAAATAAACGGAGAACAGATCGAATTATTAACATCTGTTTCTTTGGCTGAATGTAGCGAAAAAAACATTTTGCCTGTCAAAGTGATCAATTATGTGCAACGTACCCAAAAAAGTTTGCTTTTAGCAAATGCTTCCGACAATACCGAATTACTTAATAAACGTTACATCGATTCGCAAAAAACAAAATCTTTGCTTGCTATGCCTTTGCTTAATCAGGGCAAATTGGCGGCGGTTTTGTATTTGGAAAATAATTTGCTTACAGGTGCATTTACCGAAGAACGCCTTTTGATACTCAATATCCTCTCTACACAAATTGCGATTGCGATTGACAATGCCTTGCTTTATGCCAATTTGGAACAAAAAGTAGAACAACGCACCGCAGAACTCAACAAAACCAATGGCAATTTGCAAGTAATGATTAGGCAAGTAGAAAAACAGCGCGAAATCATTACTGAAAAAAACGAAAATATCACGGCATCAATCAATTATGCCCGAAATATACAGCGCGCCATGTTGCCATTTCAGACAAAAATAGAATCGGCTTTTGGTGAAAATAACTTTTTTGTGATGTATATGCCAAGAGATATTGTCAGCGGAGATTTTTATTTCTTTGAGCAAATTTTGACTTCACAACACCAAAGACTTAGTTTTTTTGCAGTTGCGGATTGCACAGGACACGGAATTCCTGGTGCTTTTATGAGTATGATCGGCAACCAAATTTTGCACGAAATTATTATCAAAAATAAAGTGTATGAAGCCAACCGTATTTTGGAAAGTTTGCACAAAGGCGTAAGACAGGCTTTGCGTCAAGAACAAACCGACAACAATGACGGCATGGACATTTTGATTACTGTTTTGCACCAAAATACAGATTCTAATGTTTTTGAAGAAATTGATTATTCAGGGGCAATGAATCCGTTTTATTATGTTACTTTCCCTGTTGATGCTCCTGCGGAATTTAAGGAAATAAAAGCCACCAAACGCGCCATCGGGGGCAAGCAAAAAGAAGAAGAACGTTTGTTTGAAAATCATAAAATAGTGTTGAACGAAACAACAATTTTGTATTTGTCCACAGACGGATTTCAAGACCAATTTGGTGGGGCAGAAAACAGAAAATTTTTGACCAAAAGATTCAGAGAATTGCTTTTTTCTGTGTCCAATTTGCCATTAAACGAACAAAAAGATATTTTAGAAAACACCATCAATTCTTGGATTGGTTCTTACCACCAAACTGACGACATTACGATTGTAGGTTTGAAATTAAATTAACAAAATAGTTTTTGTGATTCTGTTCATAAAAATATGATTTTGTAATGCAAATCTCCAATTCATAACGATTTGGAAAGAGAGGTTATCAAAAATTAATGAGTTCAGGATTAATTTTTAAAAATTTTAATTCCGAACAAATTGATCTCAAATAGCAAGTCAGGAATAACATTTTTCTAAGAAACCATGTTATTCCTTTTGGCTTTATAAACCCAAACATTTTATTTTTAATCCAAATATACAATCTGATTTTTTGGATATTTGACCGAATATTTGAAACCCAATTTTTTTTCTTGTTTGGCAGGAAGTGTAAATTTCCAACGAATTTTTTGCGTATTTTCCTCCACAACGCCATCTTTGTAGTCTAATTTTTCTACTTCGATGCTTTTTTGGGTAGAAAGCGGAAATTGATCCTCTATGGTGATCGTGATGTTTTGCGGTTTGTTGTTTTTTACAGAAATTTCCCCAAGTGCGAATGTCGGTTTGCGAACCGCCCAAAAATTGACGTTGATTAAAATCTTTGAGTTTTTTGCGATTTAGGCTAACATTTTTGTCCCTGCCCAAAGAAATCAGCAAAGTATCGTTTGCTTTTTGCAAATCAAGCACCGATTTTCCCATAAAAGCACCTTCAAAAAACAAATTCATTTCGCCTTCAACCAAATTAAAATCCTGCCAAATTGACAAAAACCAATTCCGTTTTTCCTTTTGGAATTTGCACTTTTGCCTTTCTGTTGATTTGCGCGCCTTTCAGAAAAACCAGCACTTTTTCAATTTCCGAGTCCACATTTAAAGAATTTGGGCTTTGCGCAAACAAATTTGCAGAAAAAAAACATAATAAAATGAGGATTTTTTTCATAATTTTATGGAGTTTTTATTAAGTGGAGATTTAAAATTTTAACTTTTATAAGGCTTTGAAACCTTATAAAAGTTAAGTTTATTCAAAATTTATTTTTATCGGGACATCAATAAATTTGCCAATAAATAATCTGAACACAAAATTGCAATGCAACTATTGGTTACGGCTTGCGTGCTTGCAATTCCTACTTCATAAGCCCCGCCTTCGGTAAAATAGCCTTTGTAAGCGGAAATTGTAGCAACCAAAAAGGCAAAAACAAAGGCTTTAATGATGGCAAAAGTGGGAATAAAACTGTCAAAAGCATAGCGCAAACCGTAGGTATATTCTTCGGAAGTGTATAAACTGCTCAACAAACCTGCTCCATAACCGCCAAACAAAGACAAAGATGCCCCCAAAATAACCAACAAAGGATACATTGCCGTACAAGCGAAAATTTTTGGCAAAATCAAATAAGAAGCCGAATTGATTCCCATGACTTCTAGGGCATCAATTTGTTCCGTAATTCGCATAGTTCCTAATTGCCCTGCAATGTTAGAGCCTACTTTCCCTGCAAAAATAATCCCAATAATAGTTGGAGCTAGTTCGGTCAAGGTCATATCGCGTACCATTGTTCCAATTAAGTATTTGGGAATCAAGGGGCTATACAAATTATAAGCCGATTGTACGGCAGTAACCGCCCCCATAAAAAGTCCTGTAACTGCTACCAAAGGCAAAGTATCGATGCCGATGATCATACATTCTTCAAAAAATAATTTGACATAGACCTTAAACGGTTCGCGGTTTGTGAAAAGCCGATTAAGAAACATCATAAATTTGCCTAAACTTTTGATTGGTTTCATAAAATTTTATTTTTAATAAAAAACTTATTTAATTTCTCTTTGACTAATTTTTAGAAAACGAATGTATAACCAAACGGCAGCCACCGTTAGCCCAATAACCAGACCCAACCAAACTCCTTCTGTACCCAATTTCATATAAATCCCAAAAAAATAACCTACAGGAATTCCGATCACCCAATAAGAAATCAAGGCAATAATTGTAGGTATTTTAACGTCTTCCATTCCTCTCAAAACTCCCATAGCAACCACTTGCACGCCATCAGAAAGTTGAAAAATAGCAGCCACAACCATCAAAGAAGCAGCAATATTGATGATGTTTTGGTCATCAACATAGAAACTAGGCAACAAAAAACGAGTCGTAAACAAAGCTATTGCGCAAAAAATCATGAATCCCATTGCCATAAAAATCGCACTTTTCCCCGCCAAAATCATTTCTTCTTTGTCTTTCATTCCTCTTTGATTTGCCACCCGAATCGCCGCTGCCGAAGCAATGCCTGTCGTCATTAAAAAGGTCAAAGAAGCTACGTTTAAGGCAATTTGATGGGCAGCCAATTCGTTTTTTCCCAACCAACCGATCATAATGGCAGCAAAACTAAAACAACCTCCTTCAAAAACCAACTGCATTCCAATTGGGAAACCAATTTTGGATAATTGTTTGATGGTCAGCACTGAAATTATGGTCTGATTTATTTTTTCGAGATAAATTTTGAATTTTTGCCTGTAAAATAACACGCCAATGATCAATAAAAGCATCAAAAAACGAGAAATAAGAGTTGCAATCGCAGCGCCGATCATTCCCATTTCAGGAAAACCAAACTTGCCAAAAATAAGTAAATAATTCAGAAAAACATTGCAAAAAGTACCAAAAAAATTGACATACATGACTTCTTTAGTAAAAGAGAGTCCTTCCATAAATCCGCGTACACTCATAAAAAGCATAAACGGAAACAAAGTAAAAGAAATGATCTCTAAAAAAGGTTTACTTTTTGCCGTTAAATCTGTAAAATCGTTGAACCAATCCAGATGTTGCGCCAAAAAATAGGAAATCAAAGACAAAATTATTCCTAAAAATCCATACAAAAGTAGGCTGTTTTTTAACAAACTTTGGCATGATCTCACCTCTTTTTGTGCAGCAGCAGCGGCAATTAAAGGCGTAAGTCCAAGACTTGTTCCCAAGCCAAACAAGAGAATAGTCAAAAAAATACTGTTCGCTAAAGAAACAGGAGCTAAAGATTGGCTATCATAATTTCCGACCATCATGTTGTCGGCAACAGCAATTAAAATGTTAGAAAGTTGCCCTAGCGTTATTGGCAAGGCAAGTTTTACGGTTTGCTGGTAGTGTTGTTTATAAGCAGTGCTAAACATATATTTGATTTTGATCTTGCAAAATAACAGAATTTAAGGCAAAAAAGTAACAGAAATCTGTTTTTGTTCTGCAAATAAAATATTTTGTTCACCTGATTTTTTATAAAAGATTTTTGGAAAATATTTTTTTGGTTACAAAATCCTAAAATATTTTTTACTTTTGCAATGCGAAATCTTAAAAATAAAAAATTAACCATTTGCAAATCAATGAATTACGAGCAAACAGTAAATTATCTTTACGAACAATTACCAAGTTTTCAAAAATATGGCAGTGCGGCGATCAAAGAGGGTTTAGGCAATATCAAAGCTCTTTGCGAACATTTGGGAAATCCGCAAACGCAATTTAAAAGTATTCATGTGGCAGGTACAAACGGAAAAGGCAGTTCTTCGCACATGATCGCCTCTGTTTTGCAAGCAGCGGGCTATAAAACAGGGCTTTTTACTTCGCCTCACCTCAAAAATTTTACCGAAAGAATACGTTTGGACGGCGCAGAAATTCCGCAGGAAGAAGTGATTGAATTTGTGGAAAAAAATAAGGAAATTATAGCCAAAATTCAACCCTCTTTTTTTGAATTATCTACCGTTATGGCTTTCGATTTTTTTGCCAAAAATAAGGTCGACATGGCAATTATTGAAGTTGGTTTGGGCGGAAGATTGGATTCTACAAACATTATTTTGCCACAAATTTCTTTAATCACCAGCATCAGTTACGACCATCAAGACGTTTTGGGAAATACTTTGCCAGAAATTGCAGGCGAAAAAGCGGGCATCATCAAAAATGCTATTCCTGTGGTTATCAGTGTGTTACAAGAAGAAATTGCAGAGGTTTTTGTAAATAAAGCCAAAGAAGTAGATGCCCCGATTTATTTTGCTTCAAACGATTATCAAATTAGTTTTGGATTGAATCGGCAGGAAATGATGGTTAAAAAACAAGGAAAATTGTTTATGGACAGGCTTTCTTGCGAATTAAAAGGTTTTTATCAAGAACACAACATTAAAGGCGTGTTAAAAGTGATCGAATTGCTAGACGATAGCCGAATTACAAAGGCGCACATTCGTTTGGGTTTGGAAAAAGTGGCAACTCGCACAGGACTCAAAGGCAGATGGCAAATTTTGAACCGAAAACCGCTTACAATTTGCGACACAGCCCATAATGAAGACGGAATCAAACAAATTTCCACGCAATTACAAACTTTAATTTGCGAAAAATTGCATTTTGTTTTTGGAGTCATGAAAGACAAAAATTTGGAAAAAATTGTCGATTTTTTGCCCAAAAATGCGATCTATTATTGTTGCCAAGCCGATTCGCCAAGAGCCATGAAAGGCGATATTTTGACCGAATTTTTAGTGAAAAATAATTTGCAAGCTGTTGAATATCAATCTGTTAAAGAGGCAATCAATCAAGCCAAGCAGAATGCGAATCAAGCAGATATAATTTTTATTGGTGGCAGTAATTTGGTGGTTGCAGAAATCGAAGACTTGTAAAATCCTTATTTTTGGCTACCTTTGCGAACAAAATTGTTTTTTTAACTGTTTAAAACAAACATTTCATTAAAATACTTTGTTCGAATGAATGTGTTTTTTAGTAAAAAATTAGTACAAAAAAGTTAAATTTTTAAATACCTTGCAAAGCTATTACGGAAGTGGAAAACTGCTTTTAAGCGGTGAATACTATGTACTTGACGGGGCATCAGCTTTGGCATTGCCCACCAAACTTGGACAATTTTTGAAGGTTTCCTATGCACCTTCTGAACACCGAGTTTTACATTGGAAAAGCTACGACAGCAACGGAGAAATGTGGTTAGAAGCCAAATTTGATGTCGAAACCTTCGAATGTTTGGATCAATATGTTTCTCAAAAATCATTGATTTTACAAAAAATTTTGCGAATGGTTCGCAGATTATCAAAGAATTTTTTGAGAGGCAAAGAATATATTTTGGTTGAAACTTTCCTCGAATTTCCTACTTGGTGGGGTTTGGGAAGTAGCTCCACCTTGATTCATAACATTGCAAAATGGGCAGGAATCAACCCTTACGAATTGCTTTTCAAAACCATTGGCGGTTCAGGTTATGATGTGGCTTGCGCCGAATCTAATTCTGCCATTGTTTACGAAAAACAAGGCGAAAACCCTCATTCACAGGAAGTTATATTCAATCCGCCTTTCAAAAATTGCCTTTATTTTGTTTATTTAGGAAAAAAACAAAGTTCAAAAGAGGGCATCGATTATTACCATTCTTTGAACCAACAAAAAGAGCAATTTATCTTGCAACTTTCCGAAATTACCAAAAAAATATTAGAAGTACAAGAACTTTCCCAATTCGATGCCTTGATCAGAGAACACGAATCTTTAATTTCTGAAAGCCTTAAAATGCAGAGAGTCAAGGATTTATATTTTTCAGATTTTTGGGGAGAAGTCAAATCTTTGGGAGCTTGGGGCGGAGATTTTGTGTTGGTTACTAGCCCAAAAACACAAGACGAAACGCAAAATTATTTCAAAAACAAAGGTTTTGATGTTTTTGTACCTTTTCAAGAAATGATTAAATAAAATGAAGAAATTAGACTTCGCACAAGACGACATTATTGCGCTCGCAACCCCCGCAGGTGTGGGTGCAATCGCTATTTTGAGGCTTTCTGGACAACATTGTATTCAAATTGTCAATCAAGTTTTTAAGGGCAAAAATTTGGAAAAGCAAGCAAGCCATACCATTCATTTTGGGACAATTTGCGATAATGATCTGGTCTTAGACGAAGTTTTGGTAAGTGTTTTTGTTGCGCCAAATTCGTTTACCAAAGAAAATTCCGTAGAAATTTCCTGCCACGCTTCGCCTTATATTATTCAACAAATTACGCAACTTTTTATTAAAAAAGGAGTTCGTTTGGCAAAAGCAGGCGAATTTACGAAGCGCGCTTTTCTGAATGGTCGTTTCGATTTGGCACAAGCCGAAGCCGTTGCCGACCTGATTGCCGCAGATTCTGAATTGGCACACAGAACTGCCTTAAACCAAATGCGAGGAGGTTTCTCTCTGAAAATCAAGCATTTAAGAGAAAAATTAATTCATTTTGCTTCGATGATCGAGCTAGAATTGGATTTTGGAGAAGAAGATGTAGAATTTGCTGATCGAAAATTATTAACAAGTTTGGTAAATGAATTACAAAGCATTATCAAACATTTGATTCAGTCTTTTGCAGTTGGAAACGTGATCAAAAATGGCGTTCCTACGGTCATTGCGGGCAAACCCAATGCGGGAAAATCTACTTTGCTCAACGCTTTACTCAACGAAGAAAAAGCGATTGTGTCCGAAATTGCAGGTACAACTCGCGATGTAATCGAGGACGAATTGGTGATTGAAGGCATTACGTTTAGGTTTATTGACACCGCAGGACTCCGCCAAACCAACGATCCGATTGAAAAAATTGGCGTGCAACGCACAGAACAAAAAATGAAACAAGCCTCGATCATTTTGTATTTGTTTGATGTCAATGATAATTTTACGGAAGAATTAAGCAAAATAAAAATAGATTTAGATGCCCAAAATATTCCGTTTTTGATGATCGGAAATAAAGTAGATATGCTTGAAAATCAGGAACTTATAAAAAATAAAATTCTTGATTTGGATTTTTCTGAAAATCAAATTGTTTTTATTTCTGCGGAAAAAAAATTATATTTGGAAAATTTGCAAAATGCTTTGTTGCGTATGGTAAATTTGGATTCTTTCAAAAACGAAAATACAATCGTAACCAATATCAGGCATTACGAAAGTTTGTTGCACACCCAAGAATCGCTTTTTGATGTTTTAAACGGCATTTCTTCGGGCATCACAGGCGATTTATTGGCTTTGGATATTCGAAACGCTTTGTATCATTTGGGCGAAATTACAGGCGAAATTACGAATGACGATTTGTTGGCAAATATTTTTAGTAAATTTTGCATTGGAAAGTAATTTTATTTTTAAACAAATAATTTCATGAAAAACGTTGTTTTTGTGCTTTTATTCATTGTTTCAGCAATATTTTTTCAGTCTGCGCAACCTGTAACCAATGTGAGTACGAACACAGTAGAAGTGCGTCAGCTTTCCAAAAAAGAATTGAAAAAAGAAATTCGAAAAGCGGTTAAAGACAATAATCTTGGTGTTTTTATGGGATTTTTTGGTATTTTAGCAATCATTGTTGGAGGCATAGCTTTAATTATTGGACTTTTTACCACCATTTTTTCTTGGATGTGGATTACTTTGTTGCTAGGATTTGTTTCTTTGATTATTGGCGCTTCGCTTTGCACGGTTCAATAAATATTAAAACATCTATCTTTTAAATTTTTTGTCAGACTTATGTCGGACAACTTTATTGAAATTAACAAAAACTGTTCGATAAATAAATTACTTGTTTTATAAATTTATAACTTTTATTCACACTTTTTTATGACCATCGAAGAAGCACAACAAACAGTAGATCAATGGATTACGACCACAGGAGTTCGTTATTACAACGAACTTACCAACATGGCAATTTTGACCGAAGAAGTAGGAGAGGTAGCAAGAATTATGGCACGCAAATATGGCGAACAGTCTTTTAAAGAGTCGGACAAAGAGGTAGATTTGGCAGACGAAATGGCTGATGTTTTGTTCGTTTTGATTTGTTTGGCAAACCAAACAGGAATTAATTTGACAGAAGCCTTAGCAAAAAATTTGGATAAAAAAACCAAAAGAGACACAGAAAGGCACAAAAATAACGAAAAGTTAAAATAATTGCTTCTCATTTCAAAAATAACATTTCTTTAAGAAATGTTATTTTTAGCAGATTAATTTTCTAATCAATCATCATTGCTAAAATAATCTATATTTTTGCAAAATAAAAAATAAGATTTCACAAATTTATGGCAGAAAAAGCAAAAAGTAACGGAGAAATTTTTGACACCAAAGTCCTAAAAAGAACTTTTGATTTTGTAAAACCTTACATCAAACAATTTTATTTATTAATTTTTTTGACTGTTCTCACAGGCGTTCTTGCCCCAATTCGCCCATATTTGACTCAGGCTACCGTAGATCAGCATATTTTGCTTGGAGATGCCGAAGGTTTAGTTTTTATGGTTTGGCTGATGGTCATTTTGTCGGTTGTGCAGGCAGTGGTGCAGTTTGCTTATTCCTATTTGTCGGGTTGGTTGGGGCAGTACATAGTTCGTGATATTCGAGTGAAATTGTACGAACACATTACTCAACTCAAATTGCAATTTTATGACAAAACCCCTATTGGAAACCTAATTACGCGCACCATTTCTGACGTTGAATCCTTGTCGAATGTGTTTACAGACGGTTTGGCAGCAATGGTCGGAGATTTGTTGCAACTTATTTTTATTTTGGGTTTGATGTTTTATACCGATTGGAAATTGACTTTGGTAAGCATGGCAGCTTTTCCTTTGTTAATTTTGGCAACTTATGTTTTCAAAGAAAAGGTAAAATATGCTTTTAATGAGGTCAGAACGGCAGTTTCTAGCTTGAATACTTTTGCACAAGAACACATCACAGGCATGAGTATTGTGCAGATTTTTGGTAGCGAAAAAGCAGAATTTAACAAATTTAATGACATCAACAGAGAACACCGCAGGGCGCACTTAAAATCGGTCATGTATTATTCGGTTTATTTTCCTGTGGCAGAAGTAATTGGCGCAATGGGAACGGGACTTTTAGTTTGGTACGGAGCGCGTGGCGTGTTACACGAAGACGTTACTTTGGGCATTTTAATTGCCTTTATTATGTATATTGCCATGTTTTTTAGACCAATTCGCCAAATTGCAGACCGTTTTAACACTTTGCAAATGGGAATTGTAAGTTCTAGCCGTTTGTTAAAATTACTTGATGACCATTCTTTTATTCAAGTTAGTGGAAGTCATATTCCTAAAAAAGTAGAGGGAAATGTTAAATTCGATAACGTCTTTTTTGCTTATAATGCTACTGATTATGTGCTTAAAGATATTTCTTTTGAAGTAAAAAAAGGCGAAACCGTCGCCTTAGTGGGTGCAACAGGAGCAGGAAAATCCTCGATTATCAATTTGTTGAGCCGCTTTTATGAAATTGAAAAAGGTGAAATTACGGTAGACGGACGAAATATTTTAGACTACAATTTGTCTGCTTTGCGAAAGAATATTGGCGTAGTTTTGCAAGATGTTTTTCTGTTTTCGGATAGCATCATGAACAACATTACGCTTTCAAATCCTGAAATTACGAGAGAAAGCGTTTTGAAAGCGGCAGAATTGGTTGGCGCAAAAACTTTTATAGAAAAATTGCCTGAAGGTTTTGATTATAACGTGATGGAACGCGGTGCCACGCTTTCAGTTGGGCAAAGACAACTGATTTCTTTTGTCAGAACAATGGTTTATGACCCTGCAATTATGGTGCTTGACGAAGCCACTTCTTCGGTGGATACAGAAACAGAAGAACTGATCCAAAATGCAATTACGAATATGATGAAAGGCAGAACGTCGATCATTATTGCCCACAGATTGGCTACGATCCAAAAAGCCGACAAAATTATTGTGTTGGATAAAGGCGAAATTAAAGAAGTCGGAACGCATGATGAATTGCTTGCCAAAAACGGTTATTATGCCAATCTGCACCAAATGCAATACAAAAGTATGGCAAATTTGAATGTGTAGATTTTTTGGAAACTATAAAAATGCAATGCGTTGATAACAAAACGCATTGCATTTTTAGAATTTTCAAAACTTCATTTATTTTTTTAGCAAATCTCTAATTTCTGCCAACAAAACTTCCTGATTACTTGGTGGCGCAGGCGGTGCAGGTGCTTCGGCTTTTTTGAGTACATTCATTGCCCTGATTACCAAAAATATCACAAAAGCAATCAAAATAAATTCGATAGTTACAGTAATAAAACTACCATATTTGATAGTTACTAAGGGCTGAATAATTTTTCCCGATCCATCTTTGATTTCCTCTTTGAGAACAAAAGCCAAAGAGTTAAAATCTTGTCCAGAAGTCAATAAACCAACCAAAGGCATAAAAACACCTTCGATAAAACTAGAAACTACTTTGCCAAAAGCAGCTCCAACCACCACACCAATTGCCATGTCGATCAAATTTCCTTTGAGCGCAAACTTTTTAAATTCCTGAATAAAACTCATAAAAGATAGAGATTAAAAATTTATTAAAATACTTTTGTATTCTTAAAAAATAATGCTGTTAGACTTATTTTGGATTTCTAATTTTTCTGTTGTATGAAAATATATATAGAAATCCAAAATATGGTTGGTATTTGAAATTATTTTTAAAACTTATCCGTTTTAAAAATAATTTCAGTTTCAGTTTGATTGCCCAATTTGTCAATCGCACTTACTTTAATGGTATAATTTTTATTTTTTTCAAAACCCTGCAACATACCTTTATACACCACATTTGGCGCACCGTTGATCGAATACATAATGTCGTCATAACCTGTTTGCAAATCGGTAGCTGCCAAAAATATATTGACATAAGAAGGATAAATTTCAAGCCCATTTTCAACAGAATTAGGCGAAATACTGTAATGTGAATATATTTCAGGACCTTCGTTGTCCACAACCAACACAAAATCGGCAATGTTACGATTATTTACGTTGTCATACCCAAAATAATTAATTTTGTGTGTCCCAGATTCTGCAATGCTGAATGGTTTTTCATAAGTTTGTTCTTCCGAATTACTTTTGTTGGTATAAGTAATTTTTTGCAAACCCGATTCTGGATCAATTGCAGCAAGTTTGATTTGTGTTTCGGAATTAATAAAAATACTATCACCTTTCACAAATTTTTGCCCCAAATATTGATAACTCAAAGCGGGACCTGTCAAATCCACATAAACTTGGCTTACATTATGCCTA
>RDXG01000127.1 GCA_004292785.1 Bacteroidota bacterium | reverse complement strand
ACAAAACCGCCCAAAATAGCAGGTGCAACGTTGTCCGCATGAGCCGTTCCGCAAGCAATTCTTTCGCCTTCCATTGCAAAAGGCAACAATTCCATTCGGGTCAAAGGACTGCCCATCAGCTCGTTAATGGCAAACAAACTCGCCGCCGCACTTGCCGCACTCGATCCCAAACCGCTTCCCAAAGGCATTTGTTTATGAATTTCCAAATCAATTCCTTGATCCGATCCAATGTGTTGCAAATAATGTTCGATCACCAAACCTGCCGTATTTTTGGCAACAGACAAAGGCAATTTTCCTTCGTCGCCTGTAATTTTGCTAATCGTAACTTTTGTAGATTGGTTTTTTCTCAAAATAACCTTATCGCCTGGTTCGTGCAAAGCAAAACCCAAAACGTCAAACCCACAAGCAACGTTTGCTACGGTTGCAGGAGCATATACTTCTATAGAATTGTTCATATATATTTTCTTTGAATGGCAAAATTAATCTATTTTTGGGAAAATTCTAGAAATATCAAAACTACGCATATCTTTGAGAAATGCGTAGTTTTGGGAAGGAAAAAAAAATTATTTTAACAACCAATCAATAGCATTTTGTTCAACGTCAAAATATTGAGTCTGAATCATCTTTATATCCTCTTTGTAAAATTGTCCGACATAAGTCTGACAGCGTGATATTACCTTTATAAGGCTTGAAGCCTTACAAAGGTTGTTTAAATATTTATTCACGTAATTCTTTAAAAATTAAGCAATTTCAGCAGAAATTCCTCGATCACAAATCGAGTTTCGCATGGGTTTTAAATCCTCAAATTTGCCCAATTTTACGGAACATTTGCCTTTGTAATGAATGATCATGGTGCATTGTTCGGCTTGTTCTGCGCTGTGTTTGCAAACTTTGATCAGCGTGTCGATCACGTGTTCGAAAGTGTTGAAATCATCATTATAAACAATTAATTCACGTTCCAAAAGTTGATCAATATTGATCTCTACTTCTTCTAATACGTCTATGTCTGTACCAAATTGAGTGGATTGTTTCATGGCATCTTTTTTTATTACACAAAAATACGATATTTTTGAAAAAAAAGTAAATTTTTAATCTTAAATTTGCAAAAAAAAATAGTCTTTTTCTTTATGATTTATCCTATTGTTGCTTATGGCGATCCTATTTTGAGAAAACCAGCACAAGAAATTAGCAATGACTTCTCGACAAACTTGTCCGAGATCATTCAAAATATGTTTGAAACCATGCACCATTCCGAAGGAGTGGGTTTGGCTGCCCCACAAGTTGGGCTAAGTTTGCGTTTGTTTGTCGTTGATGGAACGTCTATGGAAGAAGATGAGGCGGGAATGAAAGATTTTGTTAAAACTTTTATTAACCCGACTTTATTGGAAGAAAAGGGCGAAGAATGGGCAATGACCGAAGGTTGTTTGAGTATTCCAAACATTAGAGAAGATGTTTCGAGAAAAAAAACACTCAAATTGCGCTATTTTGACGAACATTGGAACGAACACATCGAGGAATTTACAGGACTCAAAGCCCGAATCATTCAACACGAATACGACCATTTGGAAGGCGTTTTGTTTATCGATTATTTGAGCAACCTAAAAAAACGTTTGTTGCAAAATAAGCTAAAAAACATTAGCAAGGGCAAAGTAGATACAGATTATAAAATGCGTTTTCCTGCGGCTAGTGCCAGAAGATAGCTCGAAATTTTTGAAACCAATCAATATTTTATAAGGAATAATTTTTATAAAATATTGATTTTTGTCAGACATTTGTCGGACAGCTTTATTGGGATTTATTAATAAAAAAATAAGCTACGAAAAAATATAACGAAAACCATGTTTATACTCAAACTTATTTCCAGACTTCCGTTTTCGCTACTTTATTTGTTGGCAGATGGTATTTATGTGGTGATTTATTATTTGATTGGATATCGAAAAAAAACCGTTTTTCAGAATTTAAAACTATGTTTTCCTGAAAAAACAGAATCCGAGATTAAACAAATTGCCAAAGATTTTTATCGTCATTTTGCCGATTTGATCGTAGAAGTGTTAAAAACTTGGTCGATGAGCAATGCCGAAATGAAGCAAAGAGTGCGCATTAAAAACCCTGAATTGATGGCAGAATATGTGGCAAACAAACAATCAGCAATAGGACTTACAGGACATTTGGGAAATTGGGAATGGTTGCTACCAATTTGCAGTTTGGAAAGCAAATCCGAAAATATTATGGCGGTTTACAAAGAACTCAACAACGCAAGTTTTGACAAATTTATCTTCGATTTGCGTTCTCGTTTTGGCGGAAAACCTATAAAAATGGATAAAATATTTTCAGAATTACGAAAATGCAAAAGCCAAAATTTGTTTTCTTTGACAGGATTAATTGCAGACCAAGCCCCAATGAAAAAAGACGCAGAATATTGGACAACATTTTTTGGTATAGAAAGTGCTTTTTTTGCTGGCATTACAAAATTGCCCGAAGTTTTTCAGTTGCCTGTGGTTTTTATTTCCATGCGAAAAATTAAAAGAGGCTTCTATG
>RDXG01000126.1 GCA_004292785.1 Bacteroidota bacterium | reverse complement strand
TTCCAAAATGGCAGAAAGTAGTTTTTTTGCAATATTGGTATCTTCCAACAAAAACTTAAAAAAAGTATCGTAAATCGGATTGGCTATTTGCATATTTTTAAATCAATAATTGTGCAAAAAAATCAAAAAAGCAACAAAAAGCAAATTTTTAAAGTTCATTTTAAAATGTCAATGGTAAAAGATTTTCCTGCTTCAATGGTAAATTTTTTAACAATCGTATAAATACTTCCTTTTGCGTCAGTGGCTCGAAAAACCAATTTGTAAGTATTTGGTTGAATGGCAAGGTTCATTTCACGCCCTTTGATGTCCAAATCGTAAATCCAACTTTGTTCGCCTGTGCTTTCGTTGAATAAATACAAACTACAAAAACCGTTGTATAAATTTCGCAAACCCAAAGTTCCCGCTGTGGCAATTTCCAAAATCGTACTTTCAGACTGCTTAATTTCTACATTTTTAAAATAAGTTCGGGGCAAAGTTAAAACTTCTATGTCATATTTTCCGACCAAATATTTTTCTTTTGCAGTGATGGCTTGTAAGTTTAAGGTCTGATTTTTATTATTTTCTCGAATAATTCCCAACAAATTCGGGTATTCGTTTGGATTTTTCATGGCAAATTGCAAAGTTCCTTGCGGAGATTTTACTGAAATGGTGTTGTGTTTTCCGCCAACAAAAGCAATATTTTTTTTCTCTACTTGCGGTATCGTATTGACAATCAGGTCGTAAGAAATTAAAGCATCAACTTCGATGGTGTCGGTTAGGTTTTTTTCGTTTCTGTAATGCACAATATCGTAAATCGGTTTTCCTGTTACATTATTATAAAAAGTTACGTTTACGTTGGTTTCCATCGGCTTGTCTTTGATATCCAAAAGTTCCAAAGTAATAGTTGTTTTTTTGACGACCTGCGTAACAATTCCACTCAACAAATTCGAAAATTCTGTGCTACTTTTAGCATCAAAAGGCTTTCCAATGCAATCAAAGGCTTTTCCAAAATCTTTTCCGACTCCCAAGCCAATAATAAATGGTCTTAAAAAAATTCCTTTTTTCTGCAAACCCATCGAGATCGCACAAGGATCACCGTCGCAAGATTCTAAACCATCAGTTATCAAAATCAATACATTTCTGTAATCTGGGTCATTTTCTGGAAAATCTTTGGTGGCTTGTTCCAAAGAATAGGCAATGGGCGTAGTTCCTTTTGGCTGAATGCTATGTAATTTTTTGATCACTTCTGCATGATTTCCTGCTTTAAAGCCAATTTCTAACTTAGAATCTTTACAATTTTGATATTTTTTGTCAAATTGATGTCCGTAGGCGCGCAAAGCAAATTCTACGTTTTTGTTAATTTTCATAGAATCCAACAAACGAGTCAGCACTTTTTTGGCAACTTCTATTCTTAAACCGCCATCCCATTTGGCATTCATACTTCCAGAACCGTCTAAAACAAACAAAATTCGGGTTTTTGGCGGAATAGTTTTTTGTGGCGGCGGTTGTGCAAAAGCAATTTGACAACAAACAAATAAAACAAAAAAGAAAAGATTTTTCATGTTTTTTTGATGCAAAAAAGGAAATTTTTAATTATATTCCTAAATATTTAACAATTTAAAACCTATTTTTCTTTTGTATTTAAAGAAATTCTAATTTTTTTGTTTATTTCCAAACAAAGAATTAAGTTTGCTTTCTGAAAAAAACAATTTTATGAAATACGGCGTAGTAGTTTTCCCTGGTTCAAATTGCGATGACGACATGATTTTTACCTTGTCTGACGTTATGCAACAGCCTGCTGTCAAACTTTGGCACAAAGACACAGATTTGCAAAATTGCGATTTTATTTTTCTGCCTGGCGGCTTTTCTTATGGTGATTATTTGCGTTGTGGCGCGATTGCACGCTTTTCGCCAATCATGGAAAGTGTGGTTGCACACGGCAAAAAAGGCGGTTATGTGATGGGAATTTGCAATGGTTTTCAGATTTTGGTCGAATCTGGTTTGTTGGATGGAGCTTTGTTGAGAAACGACAACAGAAAATATGTTTGCAAAAACGTTTTTCTAAAAACTGTTACTTCAAAAACAGCTCTCACACATAGTTTGGACAGTCAAAAAGCCTATCAAATTCCGATGGCGCATGGCGAAGGACGCTATTATGCTTCTGCGGATACACTCAAAAAATTGCATGACAACGACCAAATTTTGTTCAAATATTGCGATTCTGAAGGAAAAATTACAGAAAATAGCAATCCAAACGGTTCGTTAGAAAACATTGCAGGAATTTGTAATCAAGGCAGAAATGTTTTTGGAATGATGCCACATCCAGAACGCGCCGCACAAGAAATGTTTGGAAATACAGACGGAAGACCGTTTTTTGAGGCTTTAATTGCATAATTTTAACAATTTTGTATGTAGAACAGACTTTAGTCTGTTTCTATACACAAAATCGTTATTATTTTTTAACATTTCTTTTTATGGAAAAAATGACATTGCATTTGCCAAAATCGATTCAAGTAATGTTTTATGATTTTTGCGTTGCTAATCGAGATTTGCCTTTCAAATTCGAACTTTACGAACATCAAATTATTATTTCTATGACAGGTTCTGAAACAGAGATTTTTAATGTTGCAATTATTCACGCCTTATACAGTTGGAATTTGTTGAGCAAATATGGCAAAGTTTTTGGCAATGGAGGGGCTTTCACGATGCCCAACGGCAAAATTCTTTCGCCTGATGCTGCCGCTATTGCGCTGGTCAGATGGGCAAAAATTCCTTTGGAAGATCGCAAAAAATTTGCACCTATCGAACCCGATTTTGTTCTCGAAATTCGATCTCAAACGGATAGAATTGCCGATTTAAAGAAAAAAATGGAGTTGTGGATGTCTTTTGGTGTGTTGTTGGCTTGGCTTATTGACCCAATTGAAGAAAAAATTTGGGTTTATAAAAAAAATAGTGCAACCGTTTGCATCGAAAATTTCGATGGAAAAATTACAGGTGAAGACGTTTTGGTCGGTTTAGAAATTGATTTGAAAGAAGTTTTTTTGAGTGTGAAATTATAAATGATTTTTTATGGAAAAAATGACATTGCATTTGCCAAAATCGATTCAAGTTACGCCTGAAATGTTTTATGATTTTTGCGTTGCTAATCGAGATTTGCCTTTCA
>RDXG01000281.1 GCA_004292785.1 Bacteroidota bacterium | reverse complement strand
TTCCAAAAAAAATGAATAAATTGCAGGCGGTTTTCTAAGTTTTTGAGACAAACAAATATGATCGCTAATTTCGAATTTTTTTATACTTATTTGCAAGGTTTGCAAAGAATTCCGTTGGAAAAAGCCAACGAGCATACTTTTAGAACTGATATTGAGGTTTTGCTCCGACATTTCGAAAGGCAAATGAACGCTACTTTGGTCATTCACGAAAGACCGAGTTTGGAAAATACCAATTTTAGACCCGATTTTGTTGTAGAAAAAAACGAAGAACCTGTAAGTTGCATCGAAACCAAACAAATTGGCGAAGATTTGACTCCGCTTTTTTCATCGAGTCAATTAGCAACTTATCGCAAACAATACGACCACGTAATTTTGACAAATTATACCGATTGGTATTGGTTCAGAAGAGGCGAAGAAATGCGATCCGTTCATTTTTGCACCGCAGAAGACGTAGAAAACAAAAATCAAGAACTTAATGAAAGAAATTTGTTTGCTTTTCGAGAGTTTTTGAAAGATTTTTTTGGAGTCGAGGTGCGTTTTATTACCACTTTAAAAGATTTTGCCTTCACTTTGGGCGAAAAAGCATCGGTTATCAGGGAATATTTATTTTCTACGCTAAACCACCAAGAACAGCATACAAAGGGCATTTTATACAATATTTATGAAAGTTTTAAGGGCAATATTCAGGAAACGGTCAGCATCGACACTTTTTCTAACGCCTTTGCGCAAACGATTGTTTACGGTTTGTTTATTGCCCGAATGAACTCCGAAAACAAGCGAATTACACTCAAAAACGCCAAAAATTTTATTGCCAAATCTTTCCGAGTCGTCAAAGAATTGGTTACTTTTTTTGATGCCCTCGAACACAAAGAACTTTATACGATCAAAAGAATGGTCGATGCCCTGCTGACCACTTTCAATAATTTTGATTCTGAAGTTATTTTTAACTCACTTTCTTTTGAAAAATGGAAGGAAAAACTCAACCAAGCCGAAGCGCAGGCGGCGGTTTTTGAAGAAGAATCGGAACTTTTAGAACTCGATCCTTACATTTATTTTTATGAAGATTTCCTAGAAGCCTTCGATCCGACCATTCGCAAGGCAAGAGGCGTTTATTACACGCCACCCGAAGTGGTGCGTTTCATTGTCCGAATGACTGACGATTTGCTAAAAAAAGACTTCCAAAAAACACAAGGATTTGCTAATCAAGAAGTTACGGCTTTAGATTTTGCCACAGGAACAGGTGCTTTTTTGTTGGAAATTTTCAAACAAGTTTTTGACAATACCAAAATTAGAGAATCTCGTGATCCAAAAGTGTTAAAAAAACTGGTTCAAAAGCACATTTTGCAAAATTTTTATGGCTTTGAATATTTGCTTGCTCCTTATACTGTGGCACATCTCAAACTTTCGCAATATTTGCGTGAACAAGGTTATGAATTGCGCAAAAGTGAACGTTTGAAAGTTTTTTTAACCAATACTTTAATAAAAGTAAATTTAGAAACCTTCGAACCTGATGTGTTTTTGCCAATGATGGCACAGGAAACCATTGATAGTCAAACAGTTAAGAATATGCCTGTTTTGGTGATCACAGGAAATCCGCCTTATTCGAATTTTCAAAGGGATAAGGATACACAAACCAAACACGCCTCTATTCTTAAATTATTAGAAGATTATAAGGAAGGTTTGCACGAAAGAAAAATCAATCTCGATGACGATTATATCAAATTTATTCGTTTTGCACACGACAAGGTTCAGCGGGCAGGTAGCGGAATTGTGGCTGTGATTACAAATAATTCCTATTTTGATGGCGTTACGCACCGCAAAATGCGCCAGAGTTTGTACGAAACTTTTGATCGAATTTACATCTTAAACTTACATGGCAATTCTTTGAAAAAAGAAGGCGACGAAAATGTGTTTGACATCAGAGTTGGCGTAGGAATAGCCATTTTTGAAAAACTAGAAAATCCGCTTTCAGAAAAAGAAGTTTTTTATTTTTCTACCAAAGACAACGAAATAAATAAGGACAAAGAAAAACGTAAATTCTTGAAAACCAACCAGATGGCAACAGTTCAATGGAAAAAATTGCCAATGATTCCGCCTTATTATTGGTTTGTAGAAAAAGATTTTTCAGATGCCGAATATCCCGATTTTTGGAGTGTAAACAAAATTTTTGGCACATATTCGACAGGCATAAAAACCAAAGTCGATGCGATTGCGATTGATTTTGATGCTAAAAAATTGGCTCAAAGAGTAAAAGATATTTTGGAAAATGAGTATTCTATTGCTGATTTGTCCAAAAAATATGGGCTTGATCGCAAAACAACTTGGGAATATAACACTTCGGTTGTGAGTATTTTTGATCCTACAAAAATCATAACTTATGACCATCGACCTTTTAGCACAAAAAAAATCTATTATGACAAAAATTTTCTTTCCAGAAGCCGATCCGAAGTGATGGATAATTTTTTGGAAAAAGAAAATTTAGGTTTAATTGTTCCCCGACAAATGAAAACTAATTCGACTTGGTATCATTGTTTTATTTCAAATATTATTTCTGACGAAAGCTTTTTGGCAGGCGGAGGAGATAACGGTGCTGGAACAGTTTTTCCTTTGTATCTTTATAAAAATGACGAAAAAACAGAAAATATTACATCTAATTTTCGCCAATTTATCGAGGCTTTGTATGCCCAAACAGTGAGTGCAGAACAAATTTTGGCTTACATTTATGCCATTTTGTATAGCCCAAATTATCGCAAAAAATATGCGGAATATTTGAAAATAGATTTTCCTAAAATCCCTTTTGTGTCTGATTTTCAACGCTTTCAAAAGTTGGCGGTTTTGGGTTCGGAACTGATTGATATTCATTTGTTTAAACAAAAACCTGTATCGAATTTGTCGGTCAAACATAGCATTTCACACATGGCAAAAGTAGAACAAATCAAATATCAAGACGAAAAAATATTTGTTGGACAAGGCAATTATATTTCGGGAATCCCTTTGCAAGTCTTTGATTTTCAGATTGGTGGCTACAAAGTGCTGGACAAATGGCTCAAAGATCGCAAAGGCGAAATTTTGAAAAAAGCCGATTTTGATCGTTATTTGGAAGTTGTGCAAATTCTTGATTTTACGATTTTGCAAATGGAAAAAATTGATTTGGCATGGAAAAAATAAAACAGTAATTTAGAAATTACATTGCTTGAAAAATGTAATTTCTAAAAAATCCGAATTTAGTAAATCTTCATTCAGATTTTTAATGATTTATTTTAATTTTTTGACAATTTCCAATAAAATTAAAGCATTTTTTTTATTTTTCTTAAAAACGTAATCAAATCTTTGTTTAAATATTTGGATCGCCAATAAACTTGCGCCAATTCGGAATGTTCCGCATAGAAGCTAGGCATATTTTCTTTCAAAAAAGAGGTAATTTTAAGGCTTTGATGTAAGTCTGAATCGTCATAATAGAATTTGAGTTGCGAATTTAGGTTGTAAAAAAATACTCTTTCCAAATCTTTTTCAGAAATATTTTTTCCAACACTATACAAATCCGAACCTTCGTAATACAAATCCAAATCTTTGAGAAATTGGATATATTTTTTGCCAAAAGAAAAAGACCGCAACAATTTGCTTAAAATTTGGGCATATTCTTTGGCAAAACCCTGATTGTGTAAAGTGGTTTTGCTTGTGGCGTGGATCAGGTAGTGTGCAAAAAGGTCGTTTACCTGCAAAAAATCGTGATGAAGGGCAATTTGCAGAAAAAAATCGTAGTCCATAGCATAATGAAAAGCAGGATTTAAGAATCCAAATTGTTCCAAAGAAGCCCTTTTGAAAAATGCTGCGGGTTGCGCAAAACACATTCCTGACAAACGTAAATATTGTAAATCTTTTAAAATTGGTTGGCTTTGCCAAGTAGAAATATTATCACCAAAAAATAAAGTCTGCCCATGAACCAAATGAATTTTTGGGTTTTGCGTAAAATATTCTGCAATTTTGAACAAAGTACCTTCTTCCAACTGATCATCACTGTTGAGCCAAGTTACAATTTCGCCTGTTGCCTTTGCAAAACCTTTGTTTATGGCATCACTTTGCCCATTATCTTTTTCGCTAAGCCAAAAATCTAGTTTAGATTCGTATTTTTTGATAATTTCTACGCTATTATCTGTGCTTGCGCCGTCAAAAATCATGTATTCCAAATTAGGATAATTTTGGTTCAAAACCGACAAAATGGTGGTTTCCAGATATTGTCCTTGTTGATAAGAAGGCGTAATAATGCTTATTTTAGGGTATTGCATAGATTTTATGTGTTTTATAAAGTTCAATATTAGCTTTACAGCAATAAAAATAATCTTATTTGCGGGCGTAATTACGCAATTTTTAAGTATTTTACAAAAAACAAAAACTACCAACAAAAAAAATGTTGCCAAAATTCTGATTGACAACATTTTAATGTTTTTGGTTTAGTATTTCATAACCCAAGAACCGCTAAATTTTGCAGACATTTCATCTTTTTTAGATTCTGCGGTTGCTTTGTCTTCTGAAGGAACTCCAACTCTAAAACTTTGTCCTTCATTAGGAATAATTTGTGCCTTGATTCCTTCTTTTTCTAATTGTTTTTGCAATTTTTGTGCCGCTGGCATATCTTTGAAGCTTCCCAAAATTACGTACCATGTGCCTTTGCTGGCTGCGTCCTCTTTTCCGTTGGCAGGCGGAGTAGTAATTTCTTCTACTTTTCCCTTGTCCTCTGCTACAGGCGTATTTTCTGCCACCGCAGGCTGTTGAACATTTTGAGAAGTAGTGTCTACAGCATTACTAGCAGGCTGATTTTGGGCAACCGATTGTATTGGCTGAATATCTTGTTCTTTGCTAAAATATGCTTTAAAACGACTCATATTGTCTTTTTGTGCAAATAAATAGCCCAGAAATGCAAGCATGAATACCAAAGGAATGATAACCAACCACCAAACCAATTCGGAGGTTTTCTTTTTTTCTATTTTTTCCACGTTTGTTGCTGTATTAGTTTGATTAGTAGATGATTTTTTTTGCATTTTAGCAAGATTCTCCTTTTCCGTCTCGTGTTTGACCGCCTTTTTATGTGCTTCTTCAGTGGCGTGTGCAAGTTTTGTCAAGATAGACGGTTCAATTGCAGGAGTTTCTTTCACTACTTTTTTGATTTCCTCCTTCACAATTTTTGTTTCTTGTGGAATAGGTGGCAAGCCAAAATTAGTTGAATTGATTGTCTGTTCACCTATTTGTTTGAAGATAATTTGACCATTATCGTTTTTGGTCAAAACTCCCAAACCCTCAATTTTATACTCGTTAAAGCTAATAATATGCGCTTCTACCTCGTCTTTGTATTCTGCCATTTTTTTGGCAAAACCTGCATCATCAAGATTTTCGGCTTGCATAATTGCCTTTTTTAGCGTTGCATCAGAGTCAGTTTTTTCTCCAAATGTAACCAAACGACTAGCAGGTGCAAGCGTTTGCGGATCGGCAGATTCTAATTGTGCCGTAAAAGTCCCTAGCGTAGGAATGACTACCTTTTGCTGTTCTTGTAGGATTTGCTTAATGTATTTATCAATCATTGATCAAATGAGTTTGGCAAATGTAAAAAAAATTTAGAAAATAACGATCTTTTAGATAATATATTTTTGATTAAAACAATTTGATTGCCAAAGTAAGAATTTAATCAATTAAAGCATAATTTTTGTACATTTTTTTGTTTACACAAAAAAAGCGTCAAAATTTATCTGACGCTTTTGCAAAAATACTTCTTTATTTTCGTTTTTGTATGGTAATCTGTGAAGTGCTTACTGCCGATGCTCCAAAATAGCCTGTTGCTTTTTTGCCATTTGGATTAACGTTTTTAATATTTGTCCTTACATTAGCAGGTGGTCGGGCAAATAAACCGCCATTATTTAACTGATTTCGGGCTTCGCTAAAAAAGTAAAAAGCGTCTTCGGTAATAGAGAGCAATTCCACTTTTACAGTTTCTCCAACTTGATACAAACTATCGGGTCTGCTAATAGAACGGCGCAAAGGTAAAATATACAAAATGCCATCAGTATTGGCTCCATCACTAGTACCCGCATCATAAGCAATTACAATATCGCGTATTTTATTGTTTAAAACGCCATTTCTGTAACTTTTTATGCGGTAGCAATCGCCTGAACCTTTGGGTTCGGTGGCATAAAAATTGGCAAGGTAGCCTTCTTTGCTAAACTGCAAAGTTTTTTCTTGAAATTCATAACCAATAGAATCGATGGCAGGAACTCTTCCTATTTTTGTAACAGCTTGATAGCTTTCGCCTTCAAAATTGATATTTAGGGTATAAGTTTTACCAATTTTACCAATTTTTTCGTTGTTTTTAGGTGTCCAAGTATAATTTCCATCACCTTTTGAGTCGGTAAAATCATAAACCATGCCATCACTATCTGTAACTTTTACGCTTGCATTGTTGGCAGGATTTGCAGGCGAATTGTCAAAATAAGGCTTAGTTTTGATCAAACGAATGGTTTGCACTCCTGCCTGATCGGTGATCCAACCGTCAACAGTAAGTTGGGAAGCTCCCTGATCAAGTGTAACCTGAATTACATCTTCGCAAGAAGAAAGTAGCAATAAAATTGAAATAAAAAATAAAAAATTTAAGGTTTTCATAAATTAAAGTTTAAAATAAGCAGGAAAAATCCTGCCTATTTTCGTTTTTGAATGGTAGTTTGTGCCGTACTCACTGCCGATGCTCCAAAATAACCTGTGGCTTTTTTGCCATTTGGATTTGTATTTTTTATGTTGGTTCGCACATTGGCAATGGGCGTAGCAAATAAACCACCATTATTAATTTGTGTTACAACTTCTGTAAAAAAATTAAAAGCATCTTCTGTAATTGAATAAAGTTCTACCTTGACCGTTTCGCCTGTTTGGTACAAACTATCAAATTGATTGACGGCTTGACGCAAAGGCAAAAAGAACAAAGTGGCATCAGAATTAGAACCTGCATTTCCAACTCCGTCATAACCGAGTCCTGCTTGCAAATCGATAGGTCTGTTCATTAATTTGCCGTTTCTGTAATATTTTACTCGATAACAGTCCCCAATTCCTTTGAGATCGGTGGCATAAAATTCTGCCAAATAACCTTCTTTTTGGAAAAAGATGGTTTTTTCTTGAAATTTATAACCCACAGAATCGATCACAGGCACTCGATTGAGTTTTGAACTTGCTTGGTAAGTTTCTCCTTCGAAATTGATAGTTAGGGTATAAGTTTTGCCAACTTTTCCTAATTTTTCGTTATTTTTTGGAGTCCAAGTGTAGTTTCCATCTCCATCAGGGTCAGTAAAATCGTAAATCATGCCGTCATTATCCGCAATTTTTACGCTTACGTTTTTGGCAGGATTAGCCGCTGAATTGTCAAAATAAGGTTTCGTTTTGGTCAAACGAATGTTTTGAACTCCTGCCTGATCGGTAATCCAACCATCTACGGTAAGCTGTGAAGTGCCTTCATCAAGGCTAACCTTTATTACATCTTCACAAGAAGAAAAAATGCAACAAATTGCTATAAACAATATGAATTTTAAGTTTTTCATAAATTAAAATTTAAAATTGTAAGTAACAGATGGAATGATTGATCCAAAAACAGCCAAGCGAACAGCCTCTGTCATGTTTGGATTATTTTGGTTTTGGCGGAAATAAATAGAAAACGGATTTCTACGATTGTAAGCGTTGTAGATCGAAAAAACCCAATGTCCATGCCAACGTCTGCCTTCTTTGCGTTTTGGGGTATAAGTTGCAGACAAATCCAAACGGTGATAAATTGGAATTCTGTAATTGTTTCGGGTTTCCAAAGAATTTTGAGGAATTACATAGCCATCAAACTCGATTCTGTTGGTTGGGAAAGTGGTTGGAGTCCCTGTTCCTAATGTAAAATTGGCTGAAAAATTCCATTTTTCGTTCAAATCGTACATCAAAATAGCGTTTAGGCTAAGTAATTTGTCAAAACGATTTGGATACCAATTATTCAAATTAATACCTTCTACTTGGCGTTCACTTCTGGAAATGGTAGCACTGATCCAACCGTTCAACTTGCCTGAATTTTTTTTCAAATACAATTCCAAACCGTATGCACGCCCTTTTCCTGTCAACAAATCGCCTTCCAAATATTTGTTCAAAAACAAATTTGCTCCATCAATATAATCTACTTGGTTTTGCAAATCTTTGTAATAGGCTTCTACCGAAAACTCATAATCTTTTTGTTCTCCCAGATTTTTGAAAAAACCTAAAGCCACTTGATCGGCAATTTGTGGTTTGATATTGTTGGTGCTAGGAGTCCAAACATCAACAGGCAAAGAGGCTGCACTGTTAGAAATTAAGTGAATGTACTGTGTTGTACGGTTGTAACTTGCTTTAATGGAGGTTTTTGGATTAATTTCGTAGGTTAAAGCAAAACGTGGTTCAAGGTTGTTATAAGTTGTAACATTTTCCCAATTACCATATTTTTTTTCACTGATGGCTTCTCTACGTGTGCCTGCGGGTGCTGTTCCGTATTCGTAGGCAGTAATTGCTCCCAAATAATTGAAAAATGACCAACGCAAACCATATTGCATCGAGATTTTTGGGCTTACTTTTTGCTCATTTCCAATGTAAATTCCTGTTTCCAAAGATGTTTTATTTTCTAAACTTACATCAGAAATAGAACCTCCGCTAGTTCCCACAGCTTTACCAGGAATAAATTCGTACAGAATACTTTGTCCACCAAAAGTAAGCGTATTGTTGGTGTTCAAATAATAAGTAAATTCGGGTTTGATGCTATAATTTTTTATTTCAGCTCCCCAATTAAAATTGTCTCTTGAGTCTTGTCCAAAACCAATTTTATAGTCATAACTACTAAAAAAAGCGGTGCTATTCAAAAATAATCGGTCATTAAAAATATGACTCCAACGCAAAGAAGCGGTTGCATTTCCCCAATTAAACTCAAAACCAGAGCCAAAAACATCTCTACCAAAATAACCTGACAAAAACAATTTGTCTTTTTTGCCAAGTTCATAATTGGCTTTGGCTGTTACATCATAAAAATAAAATTTGGAATCTTTAAGATCAGAAGTTAAAAAAGGCTTTGCCAAAATATCAATATAAGACCTGCGAGCCGCAATAATAAACGATCCTTTGTCTTTAACAATGGGTGCTTCTAGGGTTAAACGGCTAAAAATTGCGCCAATTCCTCCATTCATTTCAAAGCGTTTTTTATTTCCTTCTTTCATTCTGACATCGAGCAAGGACGAAATTCTACCTCCGTATTGTGCGGGGATTCCACCTTTGATCAATTTTACATCTTTTACGGCATCAGGATTGAAAACCGAGAAAAAACCGAACAAATGCGCCGAATTATAGACAGGAGCCTCGTCCAAAAGCACCAAATTTTGGTCAATTCCTCCGCCTCTGACGTTAAAACCCGTTGCTCCCTCGCCCACAGTACTCACACCTGGCAAAGTTTGGATACTTCTGATCACGTCTACCTCACCAAGCAAAGTTGGGATTCGTTGGATGGTACGCATTTCGAGTTTGTTTACACTCATTTGTACGCTTCTAATGTCCTGCGATTCGTCTTCTGCCACAATTTCAACGCCCTCAATTTGTCTTTCTTCGGCAGGCAACTCAATATTTGCTTGCTGATTTGCGTCTAGTTCTATGGTTTTAACAATGCTTTGATAACCTACAAAAGAATAGGTAATGGTATATTTTCCTTTGGGAAGTGTCAATGAATAAAAGCCGTAAACATTGCTAGTCGTTCCTGTGGCTAATTCTTTGACCAGAACCGTTGCCCCAATCAACTCTTCTCCATCGTTGGCATCTTTGATATAACCACTTAGCGAAAATTTTTGTGCTTGGGCTGCAAAAGCAAGACAAAGTAACAATAGGAATAAACTTTTTTGAATTAAGTGTTTCATTTTTTTGAAAAATTAGTAAGAAATAATAAATTAAAGTACGTAAACATTCTAAAAAATGTTTTGTTTAAAAAAAATAAAATAAAATAGAATGTTTTTGTTTTGTTTTCTATTTATTGATGCTTTATTAACCAAAAATTTATAGAGAGATTGCGTATAAAAAGGTTTACAATCTTCTGAATTTTAGAATGATAAAAAACTCACCGAAATATTTTTCTCAAACAGTAATTTGACCGTTTGTTCAAATGATTCAGAAATTTTGGAAACATAAAATTCGTCAGTTGGCTTTATATCTGTATTGTCTTGAATTCCCAAATATTGCCTTACATATTCTGCCATAATTTGCGAACTATCTACAATTTCTACCTGATAATCAAAACATTGCGCGACATAATTTTTGATCAATGAATAATGAGTGCAAGCCAAAATGAGTGTATCTATTTTTTCGAATTTGGGATGATGCAAATATTGATGGATTAGTTTGTAGTCTAGCTGGTCTTTATAAAACCCATATTCGATCATGCTTGCAAATTCTGGAGTTGCCAAACTTTGCAAGTTTATTTTTGATTTTTTGTCTAAAAATTTTTGTTCATAAACCGCAGAATGAATAGTCAAACTTGTCCCAATTAAGCCTATTTTGTTGTTGGGAAAATTTTTTTCCACAAAATCAACCACAGGATCAACCACATTAAACAATTTTGCCTTTTTGCCAACATATTTTTTTGCTATTGGATAAGCAGCCACAGAAGCAGTATTACAGGCAATTAGAATGAGTTTACATTGTTTTTCGAGAAAAAAATCGATGGCTTTTTTTGTATAAGCAATGATTTGTTCGTTGTTTTTTTCGCCGTATGGCAAATTGATTGTATCTCCAAAAAAAACGATTTTGATGTTTGGAACTAAGTTTTTAAGTCCTGCTGCCACCGTCAAACCGCCTATTCCACTATCAAAAATACCAATTACAGACATATTGAATCCAAATTTTTCGCAAATATCTTATATTTTTTGCGAAAAACGAAGAATGTTTTTTTTCATTTATTCCAAATATTTTGCTCCAATTTGTTCCAAAGATTCCATTTTTTGGTTTACATCTTTAAAAATAATGCTAGGAATGGCAATTTTATCCGTTTTTTGAAAAAAGGTTTCGTCTTTTTCCAATTTTTCGTTCCATTTGTATTTGGAAAGATTGTAAGCATTGGTTAATAAATTTACACTTTTATTATATGCGCCGTCATGAACCGCATTTCCGAAACTTTCTTCGTCATAACCAATGAGTTGCAAATTTTGTAATTTGGTTTCGTATCTGAATTTTAGGGTTTTGCAAAATCGTCCATTTCCAAAACAAGCACCAACTATCAAAACATTATTTTTGAGTTCTATATTATATCCAAGTGCTTCAAAGTCAAAAAAATCTGGCTTTTTGTCTTTTTTATAATTCGAACTCAAAAACAAAACCACGATTTCTCCGCCCATGTCAGAGCCTTTTTTGGCACAAACTATAAGCAAATCTTTGATTCCGTCTTTGTCCAAATCTGCGTCAATTCGAGATTCTTGATTGTCCAAGTTTTTATAAATTACATAATCTTTGGGCATAACATAATTGTTTTGCGCAAATCCTTGTTTTAGAAAAAACAAATAAATGAAGATTAAAAGTACAGTTTTCATAAGAAATTATTGTTTGATAGCCAAAATTCGTAATCTTTTATAATCTGCATACCATTTGCCGTTTTGATAATTTGTTTTTTTCAAATCCTGTTCTACTTTGTCCAAAACGGCATCTATTTCTGGCTTTTGCAAATTTTTCATGAAAAGTTTGGTAAACATTTCTAACCAATTTCTGATTCCGTTTTCGTCTTTGAGTTCGGTCGGTCGATCAAAATGTGTGGCGTAACATACTCTAAAACCTCTTTTTTCGAGCAAAGTAGTGTATTCGGACAAAGATGGGAAATACCAAACCAAAGTATTTGCATTTTCCAGAAAACCCAATTCGGTTAAGGCTTTTTTTAAGGAAATAACAATGCTTTCTACATTTGCTTTTCCGCCAAATTCAGCCACAAAACGCCCTTTGTCTTTCAAACAATCATAAATGCAGTCAATCGCTTTTTCTTTTTCCAAAACCCAATGCAAAGTTGCATTTGAAAAAACAGCATCAAATTGCTCCGTAAGTTTGAAATTTTCCGCAGAATGAACTTCGAACTTGATATTAGCATATTTTTTTTGTGCGGTAGCAACCATCTCAGGCGAATTGTCTATACCAAAAACAAAAGCTCCCTCCTGATAAATCATGTCTGCCAAATCGCCTGTGCCGCAACCTACATCCAAAATGTGTTCTCCTTTTTTGGGTGCTAATAATTTGACAACATCTTGCCCATATTTGGACACAAAATCGTGTTTACTGTCGTATAAATTCGAATTCCAAATGGGTTCTACTGTGTTCATTTTTATAAAAATTAGTTTATGTTAAGAAAAAAGCAACAAAAATTTTCTAGGAACTTCGGTTTCAAAATACAATTCTTCGCCTGTCATTGGGTGCGTAAAAGACAAAACCCAAGCGTGCAAACCCAAACGCCCAATCGGGTCGGAAGTTGAGCCATATTTTCGGTCGCCAACAACGGAATGTTTTAGGTCTTGAAAATGAACTCTGATTTGGTTTTTTCGCCCTGTTTTCAAATTTACTTTTAGCAAAGTATAGTCTTCTGTGCCTGCCAAAACCTCATAATGCGTAATTGCCTCTTTGCCAACTTCTCTGTTTTTGGTTGAATAGACAATTAAGGCTTTGCTTTCCACCAAATAAGACTTGATTGTGCCTCTGTTTTTTTCTACATAACCCTCCACAACCGCCAAATAAGTACGTTGTTCGATGGTGGCGTTCCAAGATTCTTGCAATAATTTTTGCATTTTTTGGCTTTTGGCAAACATCATCAAACCCGAAGTTTCTCTGTCCAAACGGTGAACCACAAAAATTCTGTTTTTTGGGTCTTGTTTTTTTACGTGATCGCTTAAAGTGCTGTACGCATTGTGCAAAGCGTCTTTTTCGGTAGAAATAGATAGCGTTCCTTCTTGTTTTTCGATGATGATCAAATATTCGTCTTCAAAAATAATGGTCAAACCGCGATATCTTTGTTCTTCGGGAGCTTTGGTATCTCGAATACTTACTTTTTGCCCAATTTTTAAGGCATAATTGTATTGTTTGGCAATTTTTCCATCTACCAAAACTTGTTTTCCTGTCAAAAAACCTTTGACGTTGTGCCTACTTTTGTTTGGCATTTTTTCTAACAAAAAAGCAAGTAATTCTGCCTCTTTTTCTACTTCAAAGCTGTTTTCAGGCTTTCTTTTTTCTGCTTTATTTTTTGAATAATTTTGTTTCATTTCTATGTTTTTTTACCAATTATTTTCGTCTTCTGCCAAAATTTTTTCCAAATTGACCATGCAACCCAAAACATCAATTTCTTCATTCCAAGATTTTCTTAACCATTCTGCATTTGCTTCGGCAACTAAAATGGCGCGCTTTTCGGTCAAAATCCAGATAACTTGTTTTACGCCAAAATCCAATAATTTTTGGGTTTTGATGCTCATATAATGGTCTTCGTTGTCAAATTCGGACAAATCGGCTTTGATGTCTATTTCT
>RDXG01000280.1 GCA_004292785.1 Bacteroidota bacterium | reverse complement strand
GTTGAACAAATTTGAAGCTAACGAACTTTCGCCTGAAACTTTAACCAACACTTTGATCATGCTTCCTTCGGCAGAATTGTCAAGAGCAAGAGGCGGATCACATTGTATGAGTATGCCTTTGTTGAGAGCAAATTTGTAGTTTGAAAATTTCAGAACTAAGTTTTTGTAAAAAACAAAACATTGGTTCTGAAATTTTTGAAAAACGCTTTTTCAAATTTACAACTATTTTCTAAACGAAAAGTCTTTGCGTTTAAATTCGTAACTCTGCCCCAAATACACTTTTCTGACCGTTTCGTCTTCTACCAATTCTTCGGGAGTGCCTGCCATCAAAATTTTTCCTTCGGAAAGTAAATAAGCTCGATCTGTGATCGACAAAGTTTCATCGACATTGTGATCGGTGATCAAAATGCCAATATTTTTTCTTTTGAGTTGCGCAATAATAAACTGAATGTCCTCAACAGCAATCGGATCAACGCCTGCAAAAGGTTCGTCAAGCAAAATAAATTTGGGATCAACCGACAAAGCCCTCGCAATTTCAGTCCTGCGGCGTTCTCCACCAGAAAGGACTTTTCCCAAATTTTTGCGCACATGAGTCAAACTAAATTCTTCCAACAAAAATTCTACTTTTTCTTTTTGTTCATTTTTTGTTAAATTGGTCATCTCTAAGGGTGCTAAAATATTTTCGGCAACGGTCAAATCTCTAAAAATAGAGGCTTCCTGTGCCAAATAACCCACACCTTTTTTTGCCCTGCGATACATAGGAAGGCTAGTTATTTCTTCATCGTCCAAAAAAATTTGCCCGCTGTTGGGTTTGATCAAACCTACAATCATATAAAAATTGGTCGTTTTCCCTGCGCCGTTTGGTCCGAGCAAACCCACAATTTCGCCTTGCTCAATATGAACAGAAACGTTGTTTACCACCGTTCTACCTTTGTATATTTTTACTAAATTATTCGTTTTCAGAATCATTTTTATTCTTTTTTTAATATTTTAACAAAACTTCATGGTAATGTTCTGTAAAACGTTTTACCGCCAATGCTACGCAAGTTTGCAGGTCAGAATTTGGGTCAAAATTACTAAGTTTTCCTTTATTTTGTTCGCCAACAGGCATTACTACGCCTTCTTTGCGTGTTTGAACTGTGCCTTTTTCAAAATCAAAAATAATTTCTTCAAAATCGCTTTCGTAAATTCCCCAAGCAAAATCTTTCATGACCGCATGATAAATCTCGATTTTCAATTTTTTTGTTGAGCTAATTTTGTCTTCAATTCTGCAAATGCTCGAAAACAGAATTGCCTCGTTTGCATCTCTAATTTTGATTTCGTGATCTCCTTTTTGGTAAAAATCAAAACTAAGTTCGTAAGAAATTTTTTTGCTATCCGACACAATGTTTCCCGCTATTTTTTTTGTTGGCTCTGTTTTTTGAGTTTTTTCGGAAGAATCAAAAAGCAAATTGTGCGACATAATGAAAGAATTAATTGCCAAAACTGCAATTTGTTCGACTGTTTTTTTGGGATCGAACTTAAAAATTTGTTCTTTTTCTGAAATTTTGGCAGGATTTTGCATTAAAGTTCCGCTATTTTCATAATTAATTTGATTTTTGGAATAATCAAAAGTTGCTTTGAAATAATCGGAAAGCATGGCGTTCCAAATGTAACCTTGTCTTTTTGCTCCAAAAATTTTGACCCATTCTATTTCTCCGCTTGGCTTTTCTTTGATCGAAATGGTGCTGTTATACGCCAACATCGAATTAGAAGCCGATTTGTTTTTCACATTATCCACCGAAAAAATAGTAATTCTCCAATATTTGGGTTGATTTTTATCTTTTTCTACTTTGTAATAAAAATAACGGTTTTGGTAGATAAGATCGCCAGAAATCTCGCCATGAAATTTTTTTGCATCAGCAGAAAAACTAAGCCAAAACGTACAAAAAATATAAATTAAGCCAAAAAATAGTTTCTTTTTCATAAAAATTTTAAAAATAATTATTTAACAATTTCATTTTTTACATAAATGCGTTGTTGTTCGTCAATGGTGTTAAATTGTGCATAAACATCAGAAAAACGCAAGGCTTCGCGGTTGCCCAAACACAAAAAACCTTTGTGAATCAAACTGTCACTAAATAATTTGAACACGCGATTTTGTAACGTTCTATCAAAATAAATCATTACATTTCGACAAAAAACCAAGTGCATTTCGCCAAAAACGTGATCACTGACCAGATTATGGTTGGCAAAAGTAACATTTTTTTTCAAAGATTGATCCATTATTACCGAATCATAATCTGCCAAATAATAATCTGAAAATGAGTTTTTACCTCCTCCTGCTTGATAGTTTTTTGTAAATTTTTGTATGCTATCTAGTTTATAAATGCCTTCTTTGGCTGCTTTGATGGCAGTATCGTTAAAATCGGTTGCAAAAATGGTGCATCTGTCGTATAAACCTTCTTCTTTTAGCAAAATTGCCATCGAATATACCTCTTCACCTGTGGCGCAGCCTGCGTGCCAAATTTTGATAAATGGATGTGTTTTTAAATAAGGAATAATTTTTTGTCGTACAGCCAAGAAAAAATCTGGATCGCGAAACATCTCTGTAACGGTGATCGAAAAGTCAAACAATAATTCTTCAAAAAAAACAGGGTCGTATAGCAATTTGGGTATCATATCACTGATATTTTTTGCTCCGCTTTTTGCCAACATATTTTGTACGCGCCTGCGAATAGAGGCTTGTGCGTAATGCCTAAAATCGTATCCATAACGTAAGAAAATAGCAGATAAAAATAATTCCAGCTCTATTTTTTCGATGTCGTTCATAATTTCTCACAAAGTTTTGATCAAAAGTACAAAAAAATAAGAAAAAACAATGTTTTAGGCAAAAAAAATACACTTTACAAAAAAGAAATTGAGTTTTACAGATTTAGAAACAATTTTGTTTTTTGATTTTTTTTGCATACATTTGCAAAATTTTTTTTAAGATTAACATTTCCTAACAATGACTCAAGGTAAAGCTATATTCAAAAGTGTCAAACTTTTGACAGTATTAAGTTTCGTATTATTTTTAGCAACTTCTTGCTCTAAAAGTAGTAAAGATTTGGAAGTAAAAAAAAGTGGTCTGGTTGCTGGTGATATTTATTTGGAAGTAGATGGAAAAAGACTCGATAAAAACGAAGTTTTATTCGGTTCTAATGTGTTCTTGTTTGTTGCAGGTTTAAATAATTTGGAACAAAAAGACGGCAAAGTATTCATTGGCTGCTCAATGGTTGTTAGTGATTCTACAGGTAAAATTTTGGCAGAATCTGAAGATGTTTTTGCTCAATATAAAGACTCTGGAATCTCTCCACAAGATGCCGCAAACTTAAACATCAACATGGATACAGGCGATCCGATGGTGGCAGGCAGCACATATAATTGGAAAGCACGTTTTTTTGACCGTTTGAACCCAAAAAACGAAATCAAAACAGAAACAGACGTAAAACTATTAAAAGGAACAGCTTTGAGTTTCCAGTTGCAAACAAATAATCAAGGTTTAACTATCGGAAAAGCGGGTATTGTAAAAGATGCCAAACCAATGCTTTATGAAGAAATGCCTTATGGGAAAAAAATTTCTATGTTTTTAGGAAATTTACAAGGTTTCCAACAAGATGCAAGCGGAAAAGTTTTTCCTGGTTGCGCAATGGTGGTAACTGATCTTCAAGGAAATGTAGTTTTGGCTTATGACGATTTGTTCAAAAATGCTGATCAAACAGGCGTAAATTTAGTTGACGTAAAAGATATGCAAATTCAATTAACCGTAGGTGAGCCAATTAAAAAAGGGCAAAAATACAATTGGATTGCTTCGGTTTGGGACAAAAAAACAGGCGGACAAATTCGTTCAGAAGTGATTATAAATGTTCAGTAAACTGAAAACGTATTTTAAAAGGCGTGTTAAAATTTGTTTTTAACACGCCTTTTTGTTTAATTTGTGTCATTAAAAATGATATTTTTTTATTCTGTCATAAATTGTAGCAATATTTGCAATTAATAGTTTCAAAATCAATTTCAATTATGAAAAAAAATATTTTCATTGCTTTTTTTATATGCTTTGTGGTTTCTGCTTGTGGCGTACTCAATCAAGGCAAAGCGTTGATGAACTGCGAATTCAAATTGGCAAGTATTGGCAACATTAGCGCTGCGGGAATTAGTTTACAAAACATTACAAATTTGTCTAGTTTGAATATCATGGACGCTGCCAAAATTGCTGCCGCTTTTTCGCAAAACACATTTCCTATGCGTTTGACGGCAAATATTGATGTAAAAAACCCAAATCCTGAAAAAGCTGGACTCACTCGCATGGACTGGATTTTGGTCATTGACAATATGGAAGTTTTGAACGGAAATGTAGATCAAAAAGTGGAAGTTGAACCAAACGGAGGTACTTCTAGCATACCTTTAAGCGTAGAAATGGATTTGAAAAAAATATTTGCAGGCAAAAGTCAAGCTACAATTATGGATTTCGGCTTAGGTTTGGCAGGAAATAATCCTGAAACCAACAAAAGAATTGCCTTAAAAATCAAACCTTATTTTAATATTGCGGGCGCGATGATTCCTTATCCTGGCTATATTAGTTTGAGTAGATAAAAGATTGAAGTTACGTTTGTCAAGGTCTTTTGATCATTGACAACGTTTTTTTATAGAAAAACAAATAAAAAATGAATCCTGCTGAATTGAATGCGCAAAGTTTGAGCAAAGAGTTGCAATGGTTTACATATTTTGCAGAATCTCGAATGAAAGAATATTTTGAAAAAGAAATTGTTTTGTATCCTGCTCCACCTATTTTGCCCGAATCTTCTATTTATGCCAAACTAATCGACCAATTTGAGATGCAAACCGAAGAACGTTTGATCCTGATTTTGGCATTAATTCCGCATTTAAAACCGAGTTTATTAGACTTTTTTTTTAATAAAAATACTGCTTTGGATCGCCCTTATACCGAATTTGGTGGGATTAGAGGCAAACAACATTCGGGCTTTTTGCCTACTTTGGAAACCGCAGCTTTTCTGTTGGAAGGCACAGATTTAAACAAAAGATTCGAATTGTTGCCTTTGTTTGATTCGACACATTTTTTTTCTACGCAAAATATTCTAAAAATAGGACTTGGGCAAATTGACGAGCCGTTTTTTAGTGCAACTTTATCAGTTAGTCAAGAAATATTAAGCAAATTAACCACAGGACAGCCATATAATCCTTCTTATAATCAAAGTTTTCCCGCAAAAAAACTAGATACGCCCTTAGATTGGTCAGATTTGGTGGTTGAAGACGAAGTTATGGAAGAAATAAAAGACATCCAAGCGTGGCTAAAATACGGGCGAAATTTGTTGGAAGACTGGGGAATGCGAAAAACCATTAAAGCAGGTTGGAGAAGTTTGTTTTATGGTCCGCCGGGAACAGGCAAAACCCTAACGGCTTGTTTGTTGGGAAAATCGGAAGGATTGGAAGTCTATCGCATTGATTTGTCGATGATTGTGTCTAAATATATTGGGGAAACAGAAAAGAATTTGGCAAATGTTTTTCAGCAGGCAGAAAATAAAAATTGGATTTTGTTCTTTGATGAAGCCGATTCTTTGTTTGGCAAAAGAACGCAAACTTCGAGTTCCAATGACAGATATGCAAACCAAGAAGTTTCGTATTTGTTGCAAAGAATAGAGGATTTTTCGGGGGTAATTATTTTGGCAAGCAACCTAAAAGCCAACATGGACGAGGCATTTTCAAGGCGTTTTCAGTCCATGATTCATTTTCCGACTCCTTCTGTGGAACAACGTTTGAAATTATGGCAAAATGCTTTTTCCAAGAAAACTAGCCTAGAAAAAAAGATCGATCTCAAAAAAATTGCACAAAATTATGAAGTTACGGGCGGTTCGATCATCAATATTACGCGTTATTGTTCGCTGATGGCAATCAAAAGAAATTCTACAATTATTTTAGAGGAAGATTTGTTGCACGCCATTCGCAAAGAATTTAAAAAAGATGGAAAAATTGTAACTTAAATAGATATTTTTTAACCCTTCGATTGTCAATATTTTAAAATTAAGAAATTTAATATTCTATCTGACTCGAAAGCCCAATAAAATCACGTCATCTGTTTGTTTATTTTGCCCTTTCCAGCTCGAAAATGCTTGGCGAACCATATTTTCCTGTTTTGACAAAGGAATGTTTTGCAAACTCAAAATTAAATCTTTGATTTTTTTGCTACCAAATTTTTTTCTGTCCGTTTCATCGAATTGATCTACAAAACCATCAGAAAACAAATAAAAAATATCGCCTTTCTCGATATTGATTTCGTGTTGTGTAAAACTTTTTTCTTTGTACAAAGAACTTCCGCTTCCGATTGGGTTTTTACTACCTTTAATCTCAATCAATTCGCCTTTTCGCAGAATGTATAGCGGTCTTTGGGCGGCGGCAAAATACATTTTTTCTCCACAAATTTGGCAAAAAGCAATGTCCATGCCATCGTGAAGGTTGTAAATATTGTCGTTTTGTTTGAGTTGTTTTCTGATTTTTTTGTCGAGTTGATGCAAAACCAATTCAGGCGAATAAATTTGCTGTTCATTGATAATTTGCGACAAAATATTTGCGCCCAACATGGACATCAACGCCCCAGAAACGCCATGACCTGTGCAATCGGCAACTGCCAAAAAAATGGTTTTTTCGGGACTTTCAATGTTTTCTAGCCAATAAAAATCTCCTGAAACAATGTCTTTGGGCAAATAAAACACAAAACCTTCGGGCAAATATTGCTTGATGGTTTTTTCGGTGGGCAAAATGGCTTGTTGTATGCGTTGGGCATAATGAATGCTGTCCAAAATGACCTTATTTTTGTTTTCTATGTCTGTTTTTTGCAAATTTACTTGTTCGAGCATCAAATTAATTTCTTCGTTGGTTTGGTTGAGTTCTTCGTTAGATTCTTGCAATTCTGCGGTTCTGTGGCTGACCAAAATTTCTAATTTTGCCTTTTGTTCCTCTGCTAATTGCTTTTTTTGTGCTTCTTGCGCCCTTTCATAACGTTCTTGTTCGATGGCTTTTTGCGCAACTTCTGCTTTCAACAAATTGATTCGGTTAGAAATTGCAAAAGTAAAAATTAACAAACAAATCACAATTCCAAACTGCCAAATATAAAAAGCTTCCTGATCGCTTATCAAAAGAAACCTAACATTAAAAGTCCTGAACATTCCTGCAACCAAAGGAAAAATAAGTGCCAACCAAAATACCAAATTCGCCTTCGGTGAGTGCCTATAACCTACCCAAGCGGTCAAAAAACAAATTCCTAAGTTTATTCCAAAAATCGCATCCCTGATCACGTACAAATCGTCAAAAGAGGTTTGCCAAAAAATACGCAAAAATTCAATAATAGCCGTATTTAAGAAAATAAAAAATGTAGAAAAATTTAAAATTCGATGCCAAATTTTGTGTTTAATTTGAGTTTGTAAATATACTTGAATAAAGAAATTCCGAGAAATATTTGCCAAAGCAATGAGCCAAAGTCTGGCAACTGCATAAAAAAAAGCTGATTCTGGCATAAAAACATGAAACATAAGCGGAGAACTTTGCAACAAATACAAACCCAAAAAAAGCAAATAAGCCACAAAATACAAATAGCTTTTTTCGCGCACTGCAAAATACAAAATCAAGTTATAAAAAATCATGATCAAGCATATTCCAATGATTCCGCCACTCAAAAAATTGTCGATAAAGCCGTTTTTGTTGGTAGAATCTTCGTAGTTTTTTTGGTGAATATCATTTTGAGAATTGAAGGCAATTTTGATTTCTGAAGGCGATCTGCGGTACAAAGAAGTGTTCAACAAACGAAAATAAACGGTTTTGCTGCTGTCTTTTTCCAAATGAATTGGCAACAAAAACTGCATTTTATTTCCATTTCTTTGCGATCTGTTGAGCAAATAACCTGTTTGTTGTTTTTTCCATGCATTTTTTTCGAAAACAAACAAAGTAGCCGAATCCCAAGCTGCCAAATTTACATAAAAATCTGTGTTTTTATTGCTTAAATTGGTTATTTTGGCTTTTGCCCAAACAACTGAATTTTGCAAATTCAAAGATTTTTCATATTTTTTCCAAGCCAAATTTCCCGAAGCAATTTGTTCAATACTCAAATTTTGGTTTTTGTCTTCAATAATTTGTAAATATTTCCCAAATAACTCATATTTATCCGTAGAATCACGATAAATTATGGGTTCTTGTGCAAAAATTGGCAGAGAAAATAAAAATAAAAGAATAAAAATAAACATCAGTAATTTGTTTTAAAATTTTATGCCAATTACCAAAATATCATCACGTTGTTCCATGCCTGCCTGAAAATGGTCGAGATAGTTTTCCAAATTACTCTTCTGTTGATAAGACTCTAAATTTGCGTTTTCTGTTAATAATTTAGTAAACAGATCATGTCCTAACTTTTGGCGCAAGACATTATTTTGGTCGGCAAAACCATCAGTACAAAGATAGACAGAATCGCCTTTTTCTAGAAATAAAGAATGATTATGAAAAATTTTGTTCTCGTTTCGGTTTCCATCAATCGATTTTCGATCTCCTTTTACTTCATTCAAAGTTTGTTCTTTTTGTTTGAAATAAAAAATGGGTCTTTTTGCTCCCGAAAAAACGATTTCTGTGGGTTGATTATCTTGTTTTTCGATGGAAACAATGGCAATGTCCATGCCGTTTCCTTTTCGCGTTTCGTCTTCTGTAAAAGCCTTTAAAATTTCGCGGTTGAGTTCGGTCAAAATTTCTGCGGGTTCGATAATATTTTTAAAATGAATGATTCTGTCGAGCAACATATTTCCGATCATGGTAACCAACGCCCCCGAAACGCCATGTCCTGTGCAGTCTGCCACCGCTAAGATTACCTGTTGTTGCACTTGCGCGCACCAATAAAAATCGCCTGAAACAATGTCTTTGGGTCTGAACAAAATAAAGTAGTCGCCTAATAAATTTTCCAAACGTTTGGCATTGGGCAAAATTGCTTGTTGAATAGATTGCGCTGCCCTGATGCTGTCCTGAATTTGTGTGTTGTGATCGGATAGTTGTTTGTTTTGTCGTTCAATAAAATCTCTTTGAGAAACAATTTCTTCTTTTTGTTGAAAAAGTTCTTCGTTTTGAACCATAATTTCTTCTTTTTGCAAATACAATTCGGAGTTTTGTTTCAAAATACTATCTCTTTGCAATTCGAGTTCTGCTTTTTGTTGCGAAACTTCGGCTGTTCGAGCTTGGACAATTTTTTGCAAACGTTTATTATTGATTTGTAAACGGCGCGTATTGATTTTGACCAACCCCCAAGTAAAAAAAACAAATAAAATGACATAAAAAAAGTACGCCAAAGGTCTGCGATAATAAGGAAGTTCTACTTCTATTTTCCAAGATGTGGGCTGACTCCATATATAACCGCCACTTTGCAATGCTCTGACCTGAAAAATATATTTTCCTTCGTCTAACAAAGGACTTGTAAAATCAGTTTCATCAAACAAATCTTGCCAACTTGTATCTTTTGAGTTTAAGTCTAAAAGTCTGTATTGATATTGAATTTGATCCGCAGGAAAAGAAAAAGAAGCAAAATAAACCTTAAAAAAAGTATGGTGATCAAATATTTTTTTAGAGTTTTTTTGCCAAGTAAATTTCTCGTTGTTGATCAACAATTTTAACAAAGTTGGTGCGGGAGTAACCAATGCTTTTGGGTTTGCTACCTGTGAAACCGCCAATCCTTGCGTTGTTCCTACCCAAATATAGCCTTTATTGTCAATGAGCAAAGCCCTGTAATTCATTGTTTTGCTTAACAAACCGCTTTTTTCGTCAAAAACAACTATTTCTCCGTTTTCGTATCTTAGCAAACCGTAGGCATCATGAGCAAGCCAAAAAACCTTTCCGTCAAGACTTGCAATGGCTTTTATCGAAATATCGTTCATTGCTTTGCCTAAATCTATGCTATTGATTTGTTTTTTTGCAAGATCATAACAGAAAAAACCCAATGAAGTTGCCAACCAAATTTTATTTTGAATAATGACCGCATCATTAATTGCAATATTTCCTGTTACAGAATCTTTCAAAGGCAAACTGATATTCAAAAAACGATCCGCAGATTGGTCATATTGATAAATGTAAGACTGATTTCCTTGTCCAAAAGCATAAATTTGTCCTTCTGGTGAAGATCGAACCAATAAAACCCTATTGATCAAACCTTTGCCTTTTTCGTAAAAAGTAATTTTTTGGTTAGAATCTATTTTTATTAAGCCCATTATTGGATTTTTATCGGGTGCTTGGCACGCCCAAAGATTTTTATTTTTGTCGGAATATAAAGAAAAAATGGACAGTCCTCTGTCGGAAAAATCGAATTTTTTGCTTATTTTATCACCTTTTATAAACAGAATATTGCTATTGGCGTTAGAGATTGCTAATTCGTTATTATGATTTGTGATGCTAACAATCGGACTTTTTTGAAATTCCGCATTGATGTTTTCTCCTAACCATTCATTATTTTCAAACTTAATTCGATGCAGATTATTATAGCTAGAATAGTATTCGTTTGTGCTTGTCTGAATAATGGAAACCGAAGTTTTTAAAGGTAAATTATTATTTAAAGGTTTAAAAATATACTTTCTAAAAAAAGCCAAACCGTTGTCATGCGCAACCCATAAATTTTCGTCAATACCTTGATAGATATTTTGTACACCTCTAATTGTTTTTTCTGGTTCGTTGGTTTGATAAAGCGTTTTGATTTCTCTGTTTTTGTTCAAAAGCATCATTCCTTTCTCATTGAGTAAACCAATGTACCAAGCGCCATCATTTGCAGCAAACATACAATTCACAAGATATTGTTTGTCTATCACTTCTTCGGTTTTGAGAATATTTTGTTTTTCGTCAATGGTTAATGCTGTTATTCCATGTCCAGCAATCCAAAGTTTTTGGTCAAAATAATGTAAATCATTGAGGGAATTTAGTTTATTAGGCAAAATAATTTCTTTGAATTTGTCTGTTTTTGGGTCATAAACAAACAAAAAACCTTTTTCAGAACCTAACCACAAATTATTAAATTGGTCATAACAAAAATGAAAAGATCGATGATAATGATTACTTCTATTTTTGTCTTCAAAAGTATAACGTTTAAATTTTTTGTTAGGCAACAAACGAACAAGGGCATTTGGTTCTGCAATCCAAAGGTTTCCGTTTTGGTCTTCAAAACAAGATTTTGCTGAATGAAGTGTAGAATCGCTTAAAGTTTCTTTGCCATAAATTAAGGTTTCAAACCAAACTGTATCCGCTAAACTATGAATTTTTAGCAAGCCATAATCTCCAACTGCCAACAAATTTCCATTTTTTTGCTTAAAAAAAGATTTAAAATATTTGCTTGTTTCTTTTCTATAATTTATAAATTTTGCCCCATCAAATCTAGAAAGCCCTTCGTCTGTGGCAATCCAAATAAAGCCAATACTATCTTGTAGTATATCTTTACAATAGCCAGTTGCCAAACCATCGGCTGTTTGGTACAAACGATTAAATCTTAGGTTTTGGGCAAATACACTGTTCAAAGACAGAAAAAACACAAAAAATAGTATAAAAAAACGTAGCATATTTTTGCAATTTGGTATTTGTGAAACAATAATTTGGCTAAAAATAGTTCAATTAAAAATGACCATTCAAATATAGAAAAATAACTTGTTTAGACTTACAAATTTTTTTTAATAATGATTTTGAGCAAATCATTTGAAAAGTATATTTTACCAAACTTGCCTTAATTCTAAAAATTTCCTTACAATCAGATTCTTAAATCTGACCGTAAGTTGTTAATAATTTTTATAAAATTTGGCAATAAAATCAGTAATTTTATAGCGCGCCGAATTTGTGGTTTGATTAAACATTTCCTGTCGGCTTGGGTTTGGTTCTTCGCGTTTTTGGGTTTTAGATTTTTGTGTCGGACTCAAGGCTCGTTCATCGCCATTAAAACTTGCCCATTCGTTTTGCCAAATATATTCAGAATCTACGTTTTCCTGCATTAAAACCGTGTTTTGTTTGTAATCAATGATTTGCAAAGCAATGCGAGTTTTGGCAGTAATTTTTTTGTTAAAAGAATTAAATTCGGCATAAACTTTATTTTTAACATCAATTTTTTTGCCGTTTAAGGTAACTTCTCCCACTTTTACGCTGTCCAAACTTGCTAATTTGTCTGTATTTGCTTGCAAATAAGGCTGACCGACTTCGAACATACTTAAATCAATTTTTAGGGTCTGGTCGAATGTTTGGTTTTGAGTTTGAACGTTATAAAAACGTACAAATTTGGGCATATTTCGTTGATTCGAACAATAATCCCAAAGTTCTTTTTGGAAATTCATAAACGATAAATCGTTGTTTTGATAAGAATTTACAGGCGAAAGCAAGACTTTTAAAGTTGCCATTTCCATCGATTCTTGCATTTTTTTCTTAGAATCTTTAAAATCTGGAAATAATTGTTCGGCACGCTCAAAATGCAAATATGCCTCTTGTGCAGTTTTTCTGGTTTTGAGTTCAAAAACCTGAATACCCGCATTGTAGCGTTCAGAAGCGGCTTCTTGTTTGGCATCAACGAGCTGATCTACATAAAATTTGGGTTTTACCAAACTCAAAGCAGCAGGAGAACGACGAATATCCTCATATAAATCATTGATTTGTTCGTAAGAATTAACTACTTTTTCCCAAGAAAACCGCATTTTACTTGCTTTTGCGTGTTGAATATTTGCCAACAAATATTCCAAAGCCAAAGGATAGGCTTGTTGCAAAATGCCTTGCGCCTCGCTATGCGAAGGGCTATTTCGAAGTTTTTCGATGGCTTGTTTGCTTGCTTTTACATAATCGCCTTGTTGCAAGGCTTTTTTGCCCGAACTTGCACAAGAATAAAGTGCGAAAATAAAGAGTAGAAAATAAATAAATTTCATTTTTTAGAATTTTTAAGATTTAACAATGTAGCACAGGCTTTAGCCTGTGATTAGCTGATAATCGGCAGTTCACAGGCTAAAGCCTGTGCTACATTTACTTTGCCGTACCAGCATCTATCGTTCTGCCAAAAAACAAAGCGTTCATAAACAATTTGGTGTTTCCGTACCAAAAAGCCCTAAAATTTGGATTTTCGCTAAACGAAATAATCATTCCTTTGCCAACGCTTTGCACATCTACCATAACCGAATTGGGTATCATTTTTGCATTTTTTGAGGAAATATAACCACTTTGCACAGGTTTTTCGGTAAAAATAATCGGGTTTGAAGAAGGATTTTTGCTTTTTTCTAAAAACAATTCGCCTGACTTAAAAACGTTTATTTTTTCGTTGTTGTAGCCGTAAGCTAAAGGGTGCGTCAAATCCATTTTTACCTCAAAAATAGCCCCGTTGATTTGTTGCGCGCCTGCCACATTTCTGCGATTGGCATAAGAAAAACTTTGAATAGTGCTGTCTTTTTTGGCTTTTAGAGTAACATTAATCAATTTTTGTGCGATTGCCCAATTAATTGCGCCTTTTTCCAAAATTAAAGTATTTCCTTTGCTGACCCAAGCCTTGATTTTTTCCAC
>RDXG01000125.1 GCA_004292785.1 Bacteroidota bacterium | reverse complement strand
TTAAAAGGCGGATCGATGTAGCACAAATCAACGCTTTCGCTTTCTATATATTTGTGGAGATTGTCTAAATTGTCTCCGTAGAAAAGTTTGTTTTTCATGCTTATTTGTTTATATGTATTTAAAATTAATTTGACGAACAAATTTTAATGCTGCAATATATTGCTTTATTGGCAATTTATTAAAAAAAGTAAAAGATTAGGCTATTTTTTGGCGTTTTGTCAGCTATTTTCTTGTTTTTTAACAAAAATATTAGGTAAACATTGCCAAATCTATTTATTTTATTGCTAACTTTTACAACAAATCTTGGTGATTATTTGAAATCAGAAATTTAAAACAGAAAAAAATGTTTTAATTTTCTGCCATTTTGTCATATTTTTTTGTATTTTTGCAAAAAAATATAAAAATTATGCAAGAATTGATCAAAGATATTCCTGTGTTTAGCGAAAGTACGGACTCAAAATCCTGTGCAACTGCGCCAATCATTTCCAAAGAAAACAGCCAAAATGGGCAAAGGAAACTGTATATTGAAAGTTACGGTTGCCAAATGAATTTTTCGGACAGCGAAATTGTGTCTGCCATTATGCAAAAAGAAGGTTTTGGCACAACTTCAAATTATGCTGAAGCTGATTTGGTTTTTTTAAACACCTGTTCAATTCGCGAAAAAGCTGAACAAACCGTCAGAAATCGCCTCAAAGAAATTCAAGCCGCCAAAAAAAAGAAACCCGAAATGTTGATCGGGATTTTGGGTTGCATGGCAGAACGTCTGAAATCTAAGTTTTTGGAAGAAGAAAAAATTGTAGATTTGGTAGTCGGACCCGATGCCTACCGAGATTTGCCAATGCTCATCAAAACCGTAGATCAAGGTCAAAAAGCGGTCAATGTCTTGCTTTCCAGAGAAGAAACTTATGCCGACATTTCGCCTGTACGCCTAAATTCTAACGGAGTTTCTGCATTTATTTCCATCATGCGCGGTTGCGACAATATGTGTTCGTTTTGCGTAGTTCCCTTCACCAGAGGCAGAGAACGTAGCCGCGATCCCGAATCCATTTTGGCAGAAGCCCGCCAACTTTTTGCCGAAGGCTACAAAGAAGTTACACTTTTGGGGCAAAACGTGGACTCCTATAAATGGGCAGGCGAATCAGACAAAAAAGCCACAGAAGAAGCCGAAAAAGTAGGAAAACCGACTGTTAATTTCGCAAATTTGTTGGCGTTGATCGCAGAAATTAGCCCTGATTTGAGGGTCAGATTTTCAACTTCGCACCCAAAAGACATCACAGACGAGGTACTTTATACCATCAAAAAATACGAAAATATTTGCAATTACATTCATTTACCCGCACAAAGCGGAAATTCTAGGGTTTTGGAACTCATGAACCGTACTTATGATCGAGCTTGGTACATTGATAGGGTAGATGCCATTCGCAGAATTATTGGGCAAGATTGCGGAATTTCTACGGATATGATCACAGGTTTTTGCACAGAAACCGAAGAGGAACACCAAGATACGCTTTCTTTGATGGAATATGTAAGCTATGATTTTGCGTATATGTTCGCCTATTCTGAACGACCTGGCACGTTAGCGGCAAAAAAATATGCTGACGATATTCCTTTGGACATCAAAAAAAGGCGTTTGGCTGAGGTAATTGTGGTTCAACAGCGAAATTCCTTAAAAAGAAATCAAATGTCTATCGGAAAAATTGAAAAAGTTTTGGTAGAAGGCATTTCCAAACGAAATCCAAACGATTTGAAAGGCAGAGATTCATCGAATAAAGTCGTTATTTTCCCTAAAAAACATTACAAAAAAGGTGATTATGTAAATGTTTTGATAAAAGATTGTTCTGCAGCGACCTTGTTTGGCGAGTCGATAGAATAACTGTAAAACACGCTTTAGCGTGTTCTTTAATCCAAAAAACCTATAAGATTTTGAAAATCTTATAGGTTTAAACAAAAATTATGGAAAATCTGAATGAAAGTCCGATGGACAGATTGCGCCCATTGTTCAAAAAAGTAGAAATTTTTAATGGTTTGGTGGCTCTTATTGGGCTTTTGTTGTGGGTTTTGCAACTCCCAATGGCATCGATGCTGATGGTTATTGGCTTGATGACTTTTTCTTCTACAAATACAGTGGGAATTTTTTTTAGAGACCCTGATGCCAAAACTTCGATAGCGCGTTCTACTCCGAAAATGATAGGAATCGGCTGTGGCTTGGTGAGTACAGGAATGTTGTTCAAATTGCAGTTTTATCCCGCACAAGACGAACTTTTTTATGTAGGTTTGAGTCTGTTGTTGATCGCTTTGTGCTTGCTTGGTTTTAATAAAACATTGATAATCAATTATTTGAGTATAAAAATGTTTGTGGTTTTGCTTTTGGGAACATTCATTTGGCAGGTAAATTCTAAAACGCTTTTTGCCCATCATTTTGCAAACGATCCCGAATTTGTAAAACTTTACGAAAATATGATAGACAATCCGACAGACAAAAACGCAAAAGAAATTTTTGAAAAACGAAAAATAGAAAAAATGGGGCAGGTTTCTAAATAATTTCAGATGGTTTTAGAGAAAATTTACAT
>RDXG01000279.1 GCA_004292785.1 Bacteroidota bacterium | reverse complement strand
TTTGCGCAAGCCAAAATAGATGCGGGGCAAAACGTGGTAATGTGTGCGGGAAAAAGCACGCAACTCAACGCCACAGGAGGCATAAGTTATCAATGGTCGCCAACAACAGGGCTTTCCGATCCCAAAATCGCAAACCCAATAGCGTCGCCAACAAAAACCACCATTTATACGGTTAGCGTAAACACAGGCGGCACTTGCGGAACTGTCAAAGATTCGGTACAAATTAGCATCGATGCTTTGCCAACTTTGACTTTGCCCGACACCACAACGGCTTGCATTACGCCAAATCCAAACAATCCGACTCAACAAACGCAGGTAGTTTTGCAAGCAAGTTCTACAAATTCGCCTTCTTTTACTTATCGTTGGAATACAGGTTCTAATCAGCCGAGCATTACGGTAAATCGGGCAGGAACTTATTTTGTTACGGTGAGCAATACTTCGGGCTGTTTTGTTACGGCAAAAACCGTTGTAACCTTCATTAGTGCCATTACTGCCAATGTTCAAAATGCCAATATTACGCTTTGCGCAGGCGAAAAAACACAACTCAAAGCAAGCGGAGGGCAAATTTATCGATGGACTCCAATTACAGGGCTTTCTGATCCAAATATTGCAAATCCAATCGCAAATCCCTATGTTACAACCACTTACACCGTTACAGTTTCTGGCGGAGGAGCTTGCGTACCTGCCACAAATCAAGTAAAAATTACGGTTGCACCAAAACCTACATTAAATTTAGGGCAAAGCTTGACTTCTTGCGAAAAAACTTTGTTGATCGATAGCAAACTCAAAAATGCAAGTTTTTTGTGGTCAGATGGAAGCAAAAATTCGACTATAACTGTCAATAAATCAGGGGTTTACAAATTAATTGCGCAGTCTTTGGATTGTAATTTGACCTTGACCGATTCGGTAAAAGTAGAATTTATTTCTGTTGATTTGGGCAAAGATACCGTTTTAACTTGCAACAAAACTTATACGATTGATGCAGGACTTGCCAATGCCAAATATTTATGGTCAAATGGAAGCACACAAAAAACGCTAACTATCAGTAAATCAGGCAAATACATGGTTTCGGTTACGCCAAATAATTGTGCAACTGTTTTCAAAGATAGCGTTACGGTTTTCATTCCTGAACTCGATTTGAGAAAAGGAAAAGATACGATTCGGATTTGCAAAAGCGAATATTTTATAGATGCCCAAAACCCAATTAATTCGACTTATTTATGGCAAGATGGTAGCAAAAACCGCATTTTTAAGGCTATACAAACAGCTTGGTACAAAGTTTCTGTTACAAGAACGGACTGCAATTTGACTTTTAAAGACAGTATTTTTGTTGTTTTTCCAAAAATTGATTTGGGCAAAAATATAGAAACTTGTCAAACTTCTTTGACTCTCGACCCAAAAATTTCGGGCGCAAAATATTTGTGGACAAATGCCAAAAAAACGACTACACAAAAATTAACGATCACAGAATCAGGGAGTTATGGAGTTACGGTTACAGACACTTGCGGAGCAGTTTACCAAAGTTTTGTAACAGTGGTTTTCAACAAAATTGCCTCTAATTTTTCTGCGGATACTTTGTTTTCTTGTGTGAATCCTGTGAATTTAGACGCTGGAAACAAAAATGTAAGTTATTTGTGGAACGACAACTCGAAAAATCAGTTTTTGACTGTAACAAAAGAAGGGCTTTATAGCGTGCAAATGAAGGATTCTTGTCAAAAACAGCTCACTGCAAAAGTTTATGTTTCTTTCAAAAAACCATCTTTAAAACTCAATATTTCCGATACTTTGCGCACCTGCGCCGACTCGGTGGTTTTGGATAGTAAAATCGCAAACGCAACTTATTTGTGGACTGATGGAAGCAACAAACAAAAGCTAACTGCCAAAAAATCAGGCAGATACGCAATTACAGTTCGAACTTCTTGTAATGAAACTTTAAAGGATTCGGTTTTGGTTTTGTTGATCAAAAAACCTGTTTTGGATTGGACTTTCCAAATTTCAGACAACGCAACGGTTCAATTTACAAACAATTCGACAGGCGAAAATGACGATCAATATTTTTGGGATTTTGGCGACGGAAATAGCAGTACAGAACGAAATCCGAAGTATATTTATCAAAAACAGGGCAATTTTAAAGCCTCTTTGTCTGTAAAAAGCAAATATTGTGGCAACAATACGCCAAAATTGGAACGCAACATCAATATTTTGGTGGCAGGCACGGAAAATGATTTTTCAAGCGAAAATTTGCAGATTTTCCCAAATCCTTCGGCAAATGGCTTGTTTACGATCAAACATTCGTTTAAACAAAGTATTTCCCTGAAAATCAATGATTTACTAGGAAAAACTTGGCAGAAAACCGATTTGCAAAGTTCAGAAAACGTGTTGAATTTGGCAAATTTGCCCAAAGGAATGTATGTGTTAGAAATTCAGGCGGGACAGCAAAGGATTTTGCATAAAATTGTGATTGATTAGGGGTTTTGATCCAACTTTTATAAGGCTTTTGAGCCTTATAAAAGTTTTGGTTTTGATTGGAATTTAGAAAAATGTAAGTAAATTTGCACAACAGAAAAATAGGAATCTTATTTTGATTTTAGAAATAATTTTATGCCTACAATCACACAATTAAAAGGGTTGGCAGAACTTCGATTAAAAGAAGCAGAACAACTTTATCAGCAAGGTATGTATGATGGTGCTTATTATTTGGGAGGCTATACCATAGAATTTGCCTTGAAAGCAAGAATTTGTAAATTGTTGGAGGTTATTTTGTATCCAGAAAACTTTCAAAGTTTTAAGATTCATAAGCTCAGTGAATTGGTTTATTTGGCAGGTTTAAGTGCAGAATGGGAAAGTAAAAAAAAGACAAATAGTACATTTCAAGACAATAGTGATTTGGTTTTTGCTTGGAATGAAACACTTCGTTATTTTCCTGAAGGTACAAAAAGTCAGATAAATACACAAAAATTTTTAAATGCAATTACAGACTCTACTGATGGTATTTTTACATGGATTAAAACAAAATGGTGATGACACAAAAACTCGCATTTTTTCTCATCAAAGCATTAGAAATATATGCTATTCGGCACGCAAAAGATAATAAAGCCGAAGATTATTCTTTGATATATTTTTCTATATCTTCTTTTGGTGGTATGCAAACATTGGTCGTTTGTGCAGACTGGTTATATGGTTTGCAACATATCCAAGTGCTAAGGGAACTACACGATATATTTAAAAACTCATGGAAAGGCTCTGAAAAATTGCCTATGTTTTCTATTACTATTGAAAAAGAAAATATAGGAAATGAAGATATTGATGGACTTGCTCGTTTGTCAAAATCTTTGGGGCAATTTAGGGGATATTTTGTTCCTACAAGTAACCATCCGCTAAGAAGTGGTTATTATGAAGAAGGTTATATCTTAAAATCGAAAATTTTGACTGATTTTGAGTTTGGAAAAGAATTTTTGGCATCAATTCGCAATCAAAAAGGCACGCAAAAACTAACGCCAATTTCTTTTGACCAAAGCACCAATGAGTTCAGTTTTAAAAATAGTTCATCTCCCATAAATATTTTTGATATTTACGAAATGAATGAAGACATAGAAGACTTTGAAATTGGAGGAAAGATAAACTCTTTTTACTAAAAACTTAAGCAAAAACGGCAGAGAAATTTCTTTCTCTGCCGTTTTCATTGTAAAACTTTTATGCCGTTGTTTGTGTCCACACAAACAACCTATGTAAATTTTTTGCATCGAGCAAATATTCCAAAAATGTTGTGTGTATCCTCACAGACAACGGCATCAAAAATAGTCCACACATAGTCGTTTGTGCGGACACAAACAACGGCATAGGAGAGGATAGTGGTAAAGAAGCCTTAGATTAATTTTTTTCAAACCTTTGACAAAATTCACCTTTTTGTCAAAGGTTTTTTGTATTTTTGCGTTAAACCAAAAAAGCTAAATATGGGCTATCAATTAAAACCTACTGATGAAGATTGGCGTTCAAAAAAAGGTGATCCATATCAAATTTTTCATGAAGCATTGGACAAAGCCTTTGAAAACACAGGAGAAAATCGAGAAGATTTCAAAATTACTAAGAAAGATTGGTCTCTTACCAAAGAGGGGAAAACAATACCCGTTGAGTATAAAATGGAAACAGGCGGAAAAGCTGAGGTAAATGTAGATTATGGACATACAACTAAAGATTGCGTGGATTGCCCTCATGTGGGATGGAAAGATGGGGAAAAAGGCTCAAAACGTAAAATAGGTCATATTTTACTCAATTTTGTTCCTGCGGGAAGGACAAATAAAAAATAACAAGAACTATGAATACGTTAAGCTATACTTATATTGCCGAACACCCTTGTAAGGAACTTAGTCAGGCATTTATTGATCTATCTATTTCTTTCAAAGAACTAGATTCAGAAGATTATGCACTTTTTTTAAACCGTTTTTTGGAAAAATATAGTCAAATAAGCGTTTATGAATATCCTATTTGGGAATATCTAAACCCTAATTTAGGATTTTCAATCGTTCAGGATTTTGCTTGGCTATTGTTTGACGTACTGCTCAAAGATCAGGAATGTATTGTTTTTTTCGATTTATATGATTCGCCCTCAGCTCTCAAAATTCCGAATGGAGCAGTCCTAAAAGAGGTTTTGGAAAATTGCTCTACATTTAATTTTTATGTAAGTAATTCAGAATTAAGTTTTTATTATGCCTACAATGACGATCATGGCATTCTGTCTGCAGGCGGTAGGGCTATTGAATCACTCAAAAAACAGTATCTCCAACCTGCTTATGAAAATATGCTCAGAACGCTTGATCAAAAAGAATTAGATTGGGTTGTGTTGGAACAGCAGATACTTTTGTTTTTTGATAAAATCAGAAACAAAAGTGAAAATCCATATTTAAAGGCTAATACAGAGGAGGCGAAAATCATTTTAAAAAACTCTTATGATATTAATGAGCATAATGATTTTTTTCAAAATCCAAAAATGCTTATAAGTGCTTTAAAAAATATTGCTTATTTTGATTTTATTTTATACTATTTGCATGATTGGCAACAGGATATTGTGAATGTAGTCAAAAAATGTGAAAATATCGATGAAATCAGAGAAATTTTCAGACTTTTTTATGAAAATTGGTTTTGCCATTGGTCAGAAAAGTAAGGATAATGAAATAATTGCAAATCAAGAATGTTAATAAACATTATACTAGAACAAATTAGGGTAGAAAAAACTAATTTGTAACAAAAAACTCCCCTTCCTCTCAGGAAATGGGAGTTTTTTACAATATTAAACCAAAAAAACCCATGAAAAACACGCAATTCTTCTTTTTATACTGCTTTCCTTGTACCCAAACAAAAGCAAAGCCCAACAAAAAAGGATTGTTTTTGATACTTTGCAAATAAGTCAAATTTATGCTCTTAATTTTCTCTAAATTCAAAACTGGTATTAACAAAATTGATTTTTGAAAAATATTATTGCCAAAGTCCTTTTTCAGAAATTTGGCAATGAAAAACTATTTTTTCGCCTTATAAATAGAACTAATGCCAAAAGTTAGCGGCAGACATTGTGCTTCTTTGTAACCAATTTTTGTCAAAATATCTACAAATTTTTTGCCGTAGGGAAAAGCCTGTACCGATTCGGGCAAATAGGTATAAGCCGCCTGATCTTTGGAAACGACCTTGCCAATTTGTGGCAAAATATATTTGAAATAAAATTGATAAATTTGTTTAAAAGGAAAACTTTCAGGTTGCGAAAACTCGATGATGGTCAAAGAACCACCTTTTTTTAGCACTCTGAACATATCTGCAAGTCCTTTTTCGAGGTTTTCAAAATTTCTGACCCCAAAAGAAGCAATGACGGCATCAAAAGTGTTGTCTTCGAAATTCAATTTTTCAGAATCGCCTGTTTGAAGTTCGATTTTTTGGTCAAAACCCATTTTTTTGAGTTTTTTTCTGCCAATTTCCAACATTCCTTCCGAAATATCTACTCCAATTACTTTTTCAGGATTTAAAGCAAGACTTTCAATCGCAAAATCGGCTGTTCCTGTGGCAATGTCCAGAATCAGTTTTGGATTTTCTTTTTTTAGCAAAGAAATTGCTTTTTTTCGCCAGTAAATATCAATTCCCAAACTAAGCACATGATTAAGCAAATCGTATTTGCCCGAAATATTGTCAAACATTTGAGCAACTTGTTCTTTTTTGCCCGCCTTTTGATCTTTATAAGGTAAAACAGCCATATTTTGTGTTGATTTTTATACCGTTTTCAAAAAATTTACTAATTTTTCCAAAGCCAAAGCTCGATGGCTAATTTTGTTTTTGCTTGCCAAATCGAGTTCTGCAAAGGTTTGATCGTAGCCATTTGGCACAAAAATACAATCATAAGCAAAACCACCTGTTCCGCGCGCTTGTTCAATAATTTTTCCTTCCGTAATTCCTTCAAAATAATGGGTTTTCCCATTGAGAATCAGACAAAGACAAGTTCTAAAACGTGCATTTCGGTTGGGTTTGCCTTGCAATTTTGTCAATAATAACCGAATGTTATCCTCATAATTTTTGTGATCACCCGCATAGCGCGCCGAATAAATTCCAGGTTCTCCGTTCAAAGCCTCGACTTCTAGCCCAGAATCGTCTGCAAAACAATTTGCAAAATGATTTTTACTTACATAATCGGCTTTTTGGAAGGCATTTCCTTCGAAAGTAAGTTGATCTTCTGCCAACTCTTCTATACAGCCAACCGACTGTAAATCAACGAGTTCCAGATTATTGGAAATAGCATTGAGTTTATCAGAAATTTCCCTAATTTTATTGGGATTTTGTGTTGCAAAACAGAGTTTCATTGTCTTTTGAGATAAGTAATTTCTAAATCAAATTGTAAAATTGCATTAGGCGGAATAATTTGCACATTCCCACTCCTACTTCCAGAAGTACCATAACCCAAACGAGATGGCATAATAAAAACGGCTCTGCTGCCCTCACGCATCAGTTGCAAGGCTTCTGTCCAACCTGCAATTACACTAGTTACACCTATGCGAACAGGGTAAGCTTTATCCCGAAAATAACTGCTATCAAAAACTTTTGAATACAACACATTTCCTGTGTACTGCACATTTAAAGAGTCGCCAATGCTAACCAAATTGCCTTTTCCTTCCTTGATAAAATAATAATAAGCTCCGTTTGCGGTTTTGTTTGCCGAAATTTTATTGTCTTTCAAATAAACTCGAATAACGCTGTCTTCTTTGACTGCTTGCTGATCAAAAATCAATAAATCCGAATCATTTTTTTTACAAGAAAAAAAGAGAATAGGAAATAATAATAAATAAAAAATATTCTTTTTCATGGTTAATTAATCAATTTTTTTACAAACTTTAATCTGTTTTTTATACAAAACTGTCCGACAGCTGTCTGACAAAATAAAAACAGACTAAAGTCTGTTCTACAAAAGTTCAGTTTCTAATCTAGTTTTGATATTTTTTCAAATACCAATCTACTGTTTTTTCGATGCCCGAATCAAAAGTTTCTTCGGCTTTCCAGCCTAATTCTGTTTCAATTTTGGTGGCGTCAATGGCATATCTTCGGTCATGACCTGCCCTATCTTGCACAAAGGTAATAAATTGTTGATAAGAACCACTTGCCAAAGGCTTTTTTTGATCCAACAAAGTACATATTTGTTTGACAATGTGTAGGTTATGACGTTCATTTTTTCCGCCAATGTTGTAGGTTTCTCCTGCTTTTCCTTTGTGAAATGCCAAATCAATGCCTTTGCAATGATCCAAAACAAACAACCAATCGCGAATATTCATGCCGTCGCCATAAACAGGAATCGGTTTTTGTGTAATTGCTTTTCGGATAATGGTCGGAATTAATTTTTCGTCATGTTGTTTTGCTCCATAATTGTTCGAGCAGTTGGTAGTAACCACATTCAAGCCGTAAGTATGAAAATAACTACGCACAATCATATCGCTAGATGCTTTTGAAGCACTATACGGACTGTTTGGTGCGTAAGGCGTTTGTTCGGTAAACAAGCCCGTCGCCCCCAAAGAACCATAAACTTCGTCTGTAGAAATGTGGTGAAAACGGCAATTTTCATAGCCTTTTTTATGATTAAAAGGCGAATTTAACCAATAACGTTTGGCAACATCTAGCAAGGTAAAAGTGCCGTTTACATTGGTTATTACAAAGGATTCGGGGTTTGCAATGGAATTGTCGACATGAGATTCGGCAGCAAAATGGATCACGCCCTGAATATCGTATTTTTGGAAAAGAGAAGTCAGCATTTCACGATCACAAATATTGCCTTTTACAAAAGTATAGCGATCATGGTTTTCTACTTCTTTGAGGTTTGTCTGATCACCTGCGTAGGTCAATAAATCCAAATTAACTACGTGATAATCAGTATATTTATCTAAAAAATAAGGAATAAAATTAGAGCCAATAAAACCAGCTCCTCCTGTAATTAATAAGTGTTTCATAGAAAACTAAAACGAAAAAAATATAGCGAAGGTTTAATGAAAAACAAAATTAGTCTGTTTTAAACGCAGGCTAAAAGCCTACGTTACATTAATTTTTTACTCAAAACGAAAAATATGAAAAGGTAAATAATGCGGATGCAACTCTACATAATTTCGCCCGCCATTCCAATAATATTCGCTAGAAGTAACCAAATCCTTGATTTTATAAGATTCGTGTTGATAAATTCCCAAATGTTCCAAAGGAATATTTAGCCAACCATGTTGCGAATGAAAATTATCCAAACAAACCACAATCAGCAATTTGTTATTTTCGTAAGTTTTCAAATAAGCGATCATATTTGGGTTGTCAATTTCCACAAAACGCAAATTGTGTGTGTATTGCAAAGCCTCGTTTTCCTTGCGAATTTTGTTCACAATTTTCATGACTTGTTTGACTCGGTTTGGTTTTTTCCAATCCCAATGTTTGATCTCGAATTTTTCGGAATGTTCGTATTCTTCTCCGCCATAATTGCCGTGTGTCCACAAATTTTCGTAAGCACCACCATAAATTCCGTAAGTTGCTGACAAAGTAGCTGCCAAAATCAAGCGCGTTACAAATCCGTTTTCTCCGCCAAATTGCAAATATTTAGACAAAACATCAGGCGTATTTGCCCACAAATGCGGTCTAAAATGCTCTCTGTACGGAAAATTAAGAATGGTTTGCATATAACCCAACAATTCGTCTTTGCTGTTTCGCCAAGCAAAATAGGTGTAACTTTGCGTAAAACCCAATTTACTCAACCCGATCATTTGCTTTTCTTTGGTAAAAGATTCTGCCAAAAAAATCACGTCAAAATGTTCTTTTTTTATTTCAGAAATAAGCCATTCCCAAAAAATAAAAGGTTTGGTATGCGGGTTATCGACTCTAAAAATTTTCACGCCTTGATCAATCCAAAAATTGACAATACTTTTGAGTTCTGCCCACAAATTTTGCCAATCTGGATTTTCAAAATCAAAGAAAACAATGTCCCTATATTCGTGAGGCGGATTTTCGGCATAACGCAACGTTCCATCGGCTTTCCAATTAAACCATTGTGTATTTTCTTGAATATAAGGGTGATCAGGCGAACATTGCAAGGCAAAATCCAAACAAATTTCGATGTCATGTTCCGCAGAAATTTTCACAAAATTCCTAAAATCGTCAAGCGTTCCCAAACTTTTATGCACAGATTTATGTCCGCCAGCCTTCGAACCAATTGCCCAACAAGAACCCACATCATTTTTTAAAGCAATAGACATTCCGTTTTTACCTTTCCTAAAAGTTTTGCCGATTGGGTGAATGGGCGGAAGATAAATGGTATCAAAACCCCATTCTGCAATGGTTGGAATGAGTTTTTCGGCATCTTTGAATGTGCCATGTTTTCCGTTTTCGCCTGTTGATCTTGGGAAAAATTCGTACCAACTGCCAAAAAGTGCTTTTTTTCGTTCCACCAAAACCTCAAAAAGTTTTCCTTCGGAAGCAAAATCTTTATCGGAATATTTGTTGATCAAATTGATTAATTCCTGATTAAAAAGAATTTTTACGGCTTGTTCGATGTCTAATTCATTTTTAATTTTTTCTGTAAAATGCTCGATTCTTTTGGCTTTTTTGGGCATAGCTTTTTTGCTTGCCTGTTTCAAAAAAATCAAGGCATATTTTATTTCTGCTTCCACGTCTTGCCCTGCTTGCAAACGGTGGATCAAATGTTTTTGCCAAGTGCCAAATCTGTCGACCCAAGCCCTGACCGTAAATTCCCAAATTCCTTCCGAATCGGGTTTGAATATTCCTTTGGCGTGATCTTCCCAAACGGCGTGCATGGGGCTAATTTGCCATTTATATTCGCCTTTTTTTCTGAAAATGATCTCGCTTTTGGCTAAATCTTGTCCATCACTAAAAATATCTGCTGTAACTTCCACCGACTCTCCAACTACTCTTTTGATCAAATATCTGCCGCCGTCGATGTTTGGATAGATATTTTCGATGTTTACTCTGGCTTGCCCAAGTAATTGTTTCATGAAATTAATATTAAATATTTTATGATTTGATTCTAAAAATTTTCGTATCTTTTTTTTCTTATAAAAAACCAAATTATCCCAAAAACAATCACCAAAACCACAGGAAACAATAAATTTACGGTCTGCCAATACAATTTTTCCTCTTGAATTTTGAATTTATCTAAAGGTCGCAAAGTAATTTCGTTGTTTCGGGTCATAATCAAACCATCTTCGTCGAGCAAATAACTCAAAGCATTCAAAACAAAATCTTTGTTCGAATAAGTCAATTTATCTACGGTTTCTGTGCCAAGCGGTAAAATTTTGCCTGTTTTTCGGTCAATTTCATTGGTAATGAGGTCGCCATCGGCGCAAATAATTATTTTATTGGCTTTTCCATCTGCCAAAAAACCTTTGCCATCCACACTATCAGGCGGAAAACGATTTTTGTATAAAGACTGAAATTTGCCTTCCAACAAATAAGAAACAGGCAAAAATTGGCGGTTATATAATTTTGGATTTAGGTCGGCACGCAACTCGTCAAGGCTAATCATGTTCGGAATTTTTTTGATTTTCGAATATTTATTGCTAAAAATCAAAGGCGTTTTTTTAATTCCATCGGCTCTGACCGTATCCAAAGTTCCCAAAAAACGACCATAAACTCCGTTCAAATTTCTGACAATCGGGTGTTTGCCAAAAGTGTTCAAAACCACATAATAAGGAAAAGGAATTGCCTGTAAATTGGCTCTGTCGCCCAAATTTCCCACATTCAACAAAATTTTTCCCGATTGCGTGTCCTGAACCAAATCCATATTCGCCCTAATTCCGTACTTAAAAAGCAAATCCGAAAGGTTGAGATCATAACCAAAAGCATACGTTCCGCCCATCGGAATGCTGTCCAAATTCATTTGCACCATATCCAAAAAAAACAAAGTTTTTCCACCTTTCATGATGTATTGGTCGAGTTTATATTTTTCAATATCCGAAAAACGTTTTTTGGGTTGAGCAATAATTAAGGCATCATAATCAATAGTTTTTGCGTTTTGCAAATCCAATTTTTCCACAACATATTGCTCTTGCAAATTTCCTACAAAATCGGCAGTAAATTTTGGATCGGGTTCGTCATGACCGCTTACTATGCCAATAATTTTTTTATTTTTTTGGCTTAAAGCCCGAATCGCATTGGCAAACTCAAATTCCAAACCTTCAATCGACTGATTTAATTGTTCTTGTGCGTTTGCATTTTTGTTTCCTTTGAGCAAAAGCAAAGGTTTTTCTTGTTGTTGATAGGAAATCATGGCGGCAGGAAAAATAATTTTCTGAATTTTTTTTCCTTCCACTTGATCAAAAAGTTGAGTCGGCTGAATCCCTTTTTTGATTAATTGCTGATAAAAAGCATTTCTTTCTTTTTGGTTGCCCGATTCGTCAGGATTTACAAATTTGTACTGAATTTTATCTCCCGCAAAATTTCTGAATTGATCCAAAGTTTCTCTCACCGATTTTTGCAACCTTTTGAAACCAGAATTAAGATCACCGTCCAAATAAATTTCTATAAAAACCACTTCATCGAGGTTTTGCAAAGTCTTTTTTGTGGCATCTGCAATGGTATAACGCTTTTCTTCGGTCAAATCGATCTGAAAAAAATATTTGTTCGAATAAATATTTAATAAAATTAAGCCCAAAAATACGGCTACGAATTGCAAAATATTTTCCCAAAATTTTGTTTGCTGAGTCATTTTTTGATTTCTGTATTTTATAATGTTGCAAAGATAAAAATTTGTAATTCAAATAAAAAAAACTTTTCTTTGTAATTGAAATTAAAATTTTATGGAAATTACGCATTTTTTATACCATTTTGCCCGACATTTTTTTCTTGCCAAAAATGCACACGGTTTACATTCGCCCTTTGTTTTTGACTTGTATCAAGAACTTTTTGCGGTCAAAAAAGAATATTATGCTTTCAAGGAAATTCAAGATTTGCGTTTCAATTTTTTGCAAGATCACGAATTAATAGAAATTCAAGATTTTGGCACAGGCAAATCTGAAAAAAGAAAAGTTAGTGATCTGGCAAAAAAATCGGCAATAAGCAGAAAAAAAGGTGAGTTTTTGTTTAAATTGGTCAATTATTTTCAACCAAAAATTATTCTCGAATTAGGAACTTCTTTGGGAATTGGCACAGCTTATTTGGAAAAAGCACGCCCCGAATCCAAAATTTTTTCTTTTGAAGGTTCAGAAAGTTTGCTAAATCAAGCCAAAAAACATTTGCAAAAAAGTTCTTTGGTACAAGGAAATTTGGATAATTCTTTGAAATTTATGACCGACAAAATGAGCCATGTGGACTTTGTTTTTTTTGATGCCAACCATCGTTTTGAACCAACGATCCGATATTTTGAAATTTGTTTGGCAAAAGCTCATGAAAATACAGTTTTTGTTTTTGACGACATTCATTGGTCTGCGGAAATGTCTTTGGCTTGGAAAAAAGTTTGCGCGCACCCCTACGTTACGCTTTCGCTAGACTTTTTGGAAATTGGATTGGTTTTTTTCAGAATGAAACAACCTAAACAACATTTTTTACTAAAATTTTAAATAACAAATGATCAAATCTTGGGAAAAACGCATTAAATTATTGCATCAAAAAAAATATCGTCAGGAAGAAGAACTGTTTTTGGTAGAAGGCGAAAAAAGTGTAGTCGAATTGTTACAAACTGATTTTCAAATAGTTGCCTTATTTGCTACCGAAAAATTTGATCGAAAAAACAATCATTTTTATAGAAAAGATTTTTTTTATGAAATAGTCAAAGCAAACGATCTTGAAAAAACGGGAACTTTACAAAGCAACGATTCGGCTTTGGCGGTTGTTCAAATGCCTAAAAATCAGGACTTTATACTAGAAAACGAATTGGTTTTAGCCCTCGACAACATCAACGATCCAGGAAATTTGGGAACGATCATCAGAATTGCCGATTGGTACGGAATCCACAAAATTTTATGCTCCTTGCAAACCGTAGATTGGTACAATCCAAAAGTTATTACTGCCTCAAAAGGTTCTTTTTTGAGGATCAAACCCTATTATTCGGATTTGGCAAAGATTTTTTCTAAAACTTCTTGCCAAATTTATGGCGCATTT
>RDXG01000124.1 GCA_004292785.1 Bacteroidota bacterium | reverse complement strand
AAAACTTTGGGTTACGAAGTGATCGAAGTTGATGACAAAGGAAATCTTGTAAAATAGTTTTTATTCCAAGTTTTATAAGCCTGAAAGCCTTATAAAACTTGGAATATTTAGAGTTTAGAAAAATATTTTTATTTTATAGTATTTTTTCATACCCGAATCCCTACAACCAAAACATCATCAGTTTGGCGATTTTTGTCTTGCCATTTTTGTAAGTTTTGGCTTAATATTTTCTCTTGTTCTGACAAAGTTTGGGTATGAATCGCTTTGATAAGTTGGCGAAACTTGCCTATGGTAAATTTGCCTTCATTGCCAAACTGATCGGCATAACCATCTGTAAATGAATAAATTAGATCACCTTTTTGCAAAATTATTTCCGTTTCGGTAAAATTTTTATTTCCAAATTGTGTACTGCCAATCGGAAACTTACTGCCTTTGTATTCTGTGGCTTCGGCTTTTCCGTTTTCAAAAACCCAAAGCGGGCGTTTAGCACTTGCCCAAACCAACTTCCCGTTTTCCAAATCTAGTTTAATCAAGGAAATATCCATGCCATCGTTGATGATTTGTTTTTCGGTTTGTTGTTGTAGGGTTTTCAAAAGGCGTTTGTCCAGTTGAGTCAGGATTTGAGCAGGAGAAAATATTTTATCCTTATTGATAATTTGATCTAACAAATTGTTGCCAATCACAGTCATAAAAGCCCCAGGCACGCCATGCCCTGTGCAGTCTGCAATGGCGAATATGATACTTTTGCGCAATCCTTTGGTATTCGAAAACCAATAAAAATCACCAGAAACAATGTCGCGAGGTTGATAAAAAAGTAACAAATTGGGAATGTGTTTTTGGATAATTTCCTGTGACGGCAAAAGCACCGTTTGAATACGGCGAGCATAAATGATGGAAGAGGTCATGTCATGATTTCTTTTGTCAATAATTCTATTCTGCTCATTTACAGTCTGTAAGGTCTGCAAAACTTCTTCTTTTTGTTGTTTTATTTCCTCACTTTTAGACAAAATTTCTTCATTGGCAATGGCTAAGTTTTGGTAAGACCTTTTCACCCGATTCCGACTTCGCAAAATTACGGTCGTGATGACCAACAAGGTACTTAGCCCCGCCAATGCCGAAAAGAGTATCCAATTTCGTTGGTTTGCTTGTTTTTCGTTTTCGAGTTTTAATACCGCCAATTCTCCTTGTCTGCGTTCAGAATCATAAATTTTCAAAGCACTTTTCACGTTTTGGTTTTGAAGACTATCACTGTAATTTACATAGTTTTCTTTATACATATAGGCTTTTTCGAAATCTTTTTTCATAAACATCACTTTACTAAGTGCCTGATATGCCTCAAAAATTTTTCTTTTGGCTTGTAATTTTAAAGCCATTTCCAAAGAAAGGTTAATTTTATATTCTGCCGAATCTATGTTGTTTCGTGCCAAGTCTATTTCGCCCAAAACCCGATAAAGCGTTAATTCTATGCGTTTATTTCCAAATTTTCTGCAAAATTCCAAACTTTTATACAAGTAGGGTGTGGCTTTGTCGTAGTTTTTTTGTAAAAAATACAATTCTCCTATGTTGTCATAAATATTGGTCAAAAAATCTGATTTGCTTTTGTGCGCCAAAGGCAATGCCTTGTTGAGATAGAGCATAGCCGAATCGTAACTACCCAACATAGCGTACTGCCAACCAATATTGTTCATAGACCGAATAATGCTAGGGTTTTGTCCTATTTTTTCAAAAATAATTAATGCTTTGTGATAATATTCGATAGCTAAACCATGATTTCCTAAGCCGACATAAATAGAACCAATCCCCAAAAGTGCATTTCCTTCTATGGCGCTACCCTTAAAACTCTGTGAAAGTTGAATTTCTTTGTTATAATATTTTAAGGCAGTTTCGAGGTTTCCGCGTTGCCATTCCACAAAACCCAAACGATCATAAGCCTTTGCTTCTCGTTTTAAATCCGCTATTTGCTGACTTTTTTCGAGTGCTTTTTCGGCATATTGGATACTTAAAGCAGGATCAAAACTACTGTACTTTTGGACAAGTTCCATATAGATATTGATGGTCATGGTATCCGCAAGTTCTGGTTTTAACATTTTTTTCAGACTGTCAATAGCCCTTTGTTGGGCAAACAAAGGACAAAACGAGCAAAAACAAAAACAACACAAAATATATTTAAGTAAAAATGACATAAAATTAAATATTATAGTTTTTTACTCCCAAATCTGATCACCGACTTATTTTGTGCGTAAAGTGGTAATAAATGATCTTTACAGTCCTTTCCTATTTATCAACGTCTTCTAATTTGTAGAAACCACAAGTAATTTTTTTTTGTTCTTACAAGCATAAAAATAAGGAAAATATTTTTAAGAAAAACATAGAAATAACAATTAAGAAACATTATTTTTGTTTCAAAATAAATCCAAAAAACATGGAGACAAATATGGTAGAAAAAATTTATTCTGCTGAAGACTATTTTCTGTTTTGCGAAAAAATTAGCGAATACGAAAGTTGTTTTGAGTTTTCTGAAGGCGTAATTTATGCCAAACATGAGGCTTTGCCTATTCCTAGCCAAATTGTA
>RDXG01000123.1 GCA_004292785.1 Bacteroidota bacterium | reverse complement strand
GGGTAGAAGCCTATATTTTGGAAAGTGTTATGTTTGGTGCTTTGACTTTTTCAGGCTTTTTGACCATGATTGCCATCGATCCCGACAATTTGAAACTCGAAGAAATACACATTTTTGGTAAAATTTTGATTGTTTTTTTACACGATTTGGTCTTGTTTGAGTTCAAAAAACTTGAAATTTACGATATTTTCAACAGCAACCCTTCCACACTTATTTTATGGATTATGTTACAAACTTTGGTTTGTTCTACTTTTTTCTTGTTGGTCATTGCCACGCGACTCAAATTTACACAAATTTTGGAAGAAATTGACAACGCCATTCGTTTGGCACGCACCTACAACGACAAAGAGGAAGATATGTACACGCTTTATTTGCAGTTTGAAGAATCCGAAAAAATCCGCAGACGTTTGGAAGTATTAAGCAGAAAAATTGACCAACAAATTGTCATTGCGCGCGAATTGTTGCTCGAAGTCAAACCGATTGTTTATTATATGAGTATGTTCAGAAATCTTGGCGTGTCAGGTTTTTTGATCATTATTTTGACAAGTTTGTTCTTTTTTGATGCTTCTATTGCTTTTTTCTTTGCAATAGTGGCGGCAATGGTTTATATTTACAAGCAAATTGATGATTGGTACAGAAAAACTCGTTTGCAAAGTATTTTGAGTAAAGAACGAAATGAAAAAGAATAAAGTCATTTTTTAGAAATAACGCTTTCCAAAAATAGTTATTTCTGTTTTCTTAAAAAAAATTGTAATTTGCGCCAATTTCAAACGCTTTTTGAAAAATGTCAGAAAATAAAATAGATAAAGAAATGCCATTTATTGCTCATTTAGAGGAACTTCGTTGGCATTTGATTAGGTCAGTGATTGCAATTTTTGTATTTTTTGTAATTGCATTTTTGTCAAAAGACTTTATTGTGGGCAGTATTTTGCTTGCTCCCGCCAAAACAAATTTCGTTACTTACCGTATGCTTTGCGAACTTTCGCCCACTACTTGCATCGACAAATTGCCCTTTGTCATTCAAAGCCGAACCATGACAGGTCAGTTTACCATGCACCTTGCACTCTCTTTTGTGCTTGCCCTGATTGTGGCTTTTCCTTATACTTTTTGGGAAATTTGGCGTTTTGTGAAGCCTGCGCTCTACGAAAAAGAACAAAAAATTACAAATGGGGCTACTTTTGTGGTTAGTTTTCTGTTTATGACAGGAATTTTGTTCGGTTATTATTTGGTGGCGCCGCTTTCGATCAATTTTTTGGCAAATTACCAACTCGATCCGAGCATTATTAACGAATTTGATATTGTTTCTTATTTTTCTACGCTTGCAATGCTGGTTTTGGGCTGCGGATTGATGTTTCAGTTGCCTGTGGCTATTTTTTTCTTGTCGAAAATTGGAGTAGTTACGCCCAAAATTTTATCCAAATTTCGCAAACACGCCATTGTTGGAATTTTGGTAGTTGCCGCAATTATGACTCCTTCTACGGATATTTTTACGCAAATTTTGATCGCCATTCCGCTGACTATTTTATACGAATTGAGTATTTTTGTGTCCGCTTGGGCAGGGAAAAAAGGGGCATAGGTTTTTTGAAAATAATAACTTTAAACACGTTGCCAACGGTCTTTGACCTTGGCAAACGTTGTCCTAACCCCCAAATATCCGCTTATAAATTGGTTTTCGATACAAAAATTGCAAATACATCAGAGGATACAACAAATAATCGGTCAGCAAAAAAGGCGTTTTAAACTCGATCTCGTCAACAACCACACTTCCCAAATCTGTTTTTAGGATTCGATGATAATGCTTCCAAGATTTGACAAAAAAAGGCAAAACTGTTCCTTGATCCACAAAACAAATTTCTTCTGAATTTTGATAAAAATCGACAATCAAAGCAAACCATTTTTGCCTGAAAATCACAAAATCGAGTTCAATTTGCACCTGATCGTCTTTTTTGCAACCATCAAAACGCAAGACTTTCAAAAACGGAAAAGGCGGGGCAAGCGCGGAAAAAAGCGATTCGTTAAAACCAGAAAAAACTTGCGCATAATCTTGTTTGACTTCGGTTTTTATCAGAATTTTCATGGACAGATATTTTAGACTTTCGAACAGAAGTGATGCAAAATTGTTTAAACTCTTGTAATTGATATTTTATAAAAATAGACAAGAGTTTGAAAAGTAATATTTTTGGAATTTGAGTTCAGACTCTTGTAATAAATTCTTTTTATAGGTTGATAAACAATTTTAGAAACAAGAGTTTAGCGTTTTTAAAAAGAATTTGTAAATTTGCATTTATAGATAAGCTGTCAATTTCTATGAAAAAATTTACTTTTTTGCTATTTTTTATTGCTTTTTCAATCAATTCTTTTGCCCAAGAAATTGGTTTTCCTTTGATTCGTAACTATTTGCCCAAAGAATATAATGGAGCTTCGCAGGTTTGGAGTGCCGTGCAAGATAGTAGAGGAATCATGTATTTTGGGGCAGGCAGTGCTTTGTTGGAATATGATGGCGTTTCTTGGCGCGCAATTCCCAACGAAAAACCTGCCATTCCTTATGATTTAGCCATAGACAAAAACGGAAAAATATA
>RDXG01000278.1 GCA_004292785.1 Bacteroidota bacterium | reverse complement strand
AAAAACTTCATTTTTAAATCTTCTTCTTGATAAGAAGGCAAAAGACGATAGTGTTTTTTTATTAACTTTTCCAAAAAAAAATTTTCTGAATCTGAAAGCGAATAAGCAAAACCAAACCACTCATCAAATTTATGTAAGTAAGCCTGCTCATTTCCCATACGAACATTGACAATATCTTCTAAATCCGAAAAGGTAATGCTCGAAAAATTATACGATTTTTTTTCCATAAAAAAACAGTTTTACCAATCAAATAAAATGCTGTTAAGTTCCTTATTTTCAGCCTCTTGCAGGTTATGTTCCAAATTAGCCAAATTCAAAAGCAAATTGAAATCTTTGCCAATTCCCCGAAAAGCAACCCACAAATTAGGCTCGACAGTCAAACGTTGATAGTTCCCTTCGCCCAAAATTACATCAAAAAAACGATTTTCTGATTCCGAAAAAACCACAAAACGAATTTTTCCTACAGGCACAACCAAATTCAAAGTCATTTGGCTATGTTTTTTCCAACCTTTTGTTTCTTCTACTCTAATTGTTGAAAAATAGGCTTCGCCAAAACCTGCAAAAGTTGCATCACTTTTTTTTATTCCATGCAAAATATCCCCTTTTGGGTGCGGAATAATTTTTAAAGGCGTTAAAGTTACTCCTTTTATGATGTCCATTTTATATTTTGTTTGATAGCAAATTGTTCATATTCAGCAATTTGCGAAAAAGTAAGTGCCAAAATATCAGTATTTTTTTGGTAAAATTCATAATACCATTGGCTTGTAAAACGGATCAATTCGGAATAATCCAAAGTTGGCAACCATTTCAAATAAAACAAAGCCTTATCGCAATTTAGTTTTAACAAACCTGCCTCATGAAATTTGACTTCTCCAACGGCTTGATAGGCTTGATTTTCGTTTTCGAAATGCCAAAATTTGCTCAAATCAGTCAATAATTTGGCAACGCTATGACTTTGCTCTGATCTGGGTCCAAAATTAAAACTTTCGCCATTAAAATTTGCGTTTTCAGACAAATTTTGTCCCAAATTCAGATAACCTGCCACTGGTTCGAGAACGTGTTGCCAAGGACGAGTCGCATTTGGACTTCGAATAATCACAGCTTTGCCCTCTGCCCAAGACCGCACCGCATCTGGCACAATCCGATCTTTTGCCCAATCACCGCCTCCAATCACGTTTCCTGCCCTTGCAGACGCAATTTTGACCAAAGAATTTTCCTTTTTGAAAAACGAATGAAAATAAGACTTAAAAACCAATTCTGCCGCCCCTTTTGAGGCACTATAAATGTCTTTTCCGCCCAAAGCATCTGTTTCTTTGTAGCCCCAAACCCATTCTACATTGTCATAACATTTGTCGCTGGTGATAATGATCGCCACGCAAGGATTTTGCAAATGCCTCAACGCTTCCAAAACGTGAGTTGTTCCCATCACATTCGAGGAAAAAGTATCCACAGGATCAGAATAAGAAAGCGAAACAATAGGCTGTGCCGCCAAATGAAAGACAAAATCGGGTTTTTCTGCCTCAAAAATAGCCCTTAGTTCTGCCAAATTTCGAATATCTTGACGATAATCGTTTATTTTTTCAGACAAACGCAACTCTTCGAAAAGTGAAGGTTTGGTGGGAATATCTTTTGAAATTCCAATTACTTTTGCCCCTAATTTTAATAACCAAGCCACGAGCCACGAGCCTTTAAAGCCTGTATTCCCTGTTACAAGGACTTTTTTGTTTTGATAGATGTTGTTGAACATTTTTTTTTTAGTTGATTATTTTTGTGGTTTTTGTTTTAAGTATTTCCAAATCTGCATTGTATGGATTATTTTTAAGATATTCGATCCAATAAGTCAAAATTAAAACACTTTTTGCCTTCTTTTCTTTCAAAGTTCGAAATAATTTATCCAAATTTTTGGAATATGGATCAAGTTGCTCGCTTTTCGAATTTTTAGTAATTTTTTTTAATTTTTCAAAATCGTTTGGCAAACCAAAATCACTCAAAGTAGCACCTACTTCCGTCAAATTTTCAATTAACCAGTTTTCCATAGCAGGAATAATAAAAATCAAATAATGATTTTTTGACTTGTGTTTCCGTAATTCGAGATTTTGGGTTTGAAAAATTATATCAAATTCTTTTGAATAGTCCAAAATACGTTTGTCTTTATCCACAATGCCCAATGCAAAATCATCAAAAAATTTATTTTGCATTTTATTAGATACTGTGTTACAGCCCTTCTGATGATTGTATCGTTTGGATTGGGGCGGACACAAAACTTTGACCAGTTTCGTATCTACGTAACATTCAGGTATAATATGATCATCCATTTATAAAAAAGATTCATAGTTGAAAAAAACATCTAAACCATACTTATACACTTCCGAAATATCATGCTCACTCAAGGCTTTGGCTACGGTTTGTCCATCACGATAATCAACCATAAAAATAGCCAATTCTTCCCTTGCATTTTCCAAAAAATCGTTCAAAATATACGGACTGTGCGTAGCAATAAAAAACTGATTGCTTTTCGACTCGATAATTTCGTAAGTAATATCTGTAATATAAGGTGGAAAAGCATGAGCTTCAGGTTCTTCGAAAAGCAAAACACTGTTTTCGTTGGAAGCTATGGCTGTTTTAAAGAAAATTACTCGTTGTAGCGTATCTGCAATAGAATGATAAGGCAAACTAAAAAAACTTTCCCCTTTTTGTCTTACAATTCTTAAAGTGTGATTGCTTTGATCAAACATCAATTTTAAAGCATAATTTTCGAACAGTTGAGTAATTTCATGGGTCAATTCAGGCAAAGTTTCCAAAACCCCCATCAAGTTATTTCCAAAAGGCGGATTTAAAAATGGAATCTTTACTTCCTTAAAATTGACATCAGAAAAAATATAACGTTTGATATTGGTTTCTGGTGCCGTTTGAATATTTTTCAAACCATTTTGTTTGGTAAAAACAAGTGATTTTGTTTTATTCGTGATTTTATTTGCCAAATTTATGGTCAAACCTGCAAATCTTTCATAAGTTAGTTCACAAAAATACTGATCAACTTCTATTTTTATATGATTTTTAATATTTCCGTCAAAAAACAAAGTTGGGGGATTTTCCATTCTCACCAAATCTATTAATTTTTTGCCCGAATATTTCAAATAAGGAATAGAAAACATAGACAAAGCTTCCAAAATATTGGATTTACCAACATTGGGTCTGCCAATTAACAGATTAATGCGTTTAAAACCAGTAACCTCCAAATCTTTGATAGATTTAAAGTTCTGAATATGAAGATTTTGAATGTGCATATTTTTTGTTTTTACCAATTAACCCAAGGTGCTTTATTTTTGCGAACCAAGCCGTCCAAATAATCTTTTTCGCGAATGTTGTCCATACATTGCCAAAAACCATCATGGATAAATGCCTGTAAATGCCCTTCTTGTGAAAGTTGTTGCAAGGCGCCAAATTCCAAATCACATTCTTGGTCGGTAGTCAAATAATTCATGATTTTCTTGTTTAACACAAAAAAACCGCCATTAATATAACCTGTTGCCATTTGTGGTTTTTCCTAAAAATTGACCACTTCTGTCCCTTTGATGTCCATTTCTCCAAAACGAGAAGGCGGATGAACAGCCGTAACAGTAGCTATTTTTTGATGTTTCAAATGAAAATCTACCAATTCTTTGATGTTTACATTGCTTACTCCGTCGCCATAAGTAAGCAAAAAATTCTCGGATTTGATGTGTTTTTCTATCAGTTTTACCCTTGCTCCTTTCAAAGTTTCCTCGCCTGTGTCCACAAAAGTAATTTCCCAATCACTTTCTGCGATGGAATTATAAAAAGTAGGTTCACTATTTGGGTTCATTTTGAGGGTAAAATCACTGCCCGAAATGCGAAGATTATAGAAATATTCTTTGATATAATTTGCTTTATAGCCCAAAGCCAACACAAATTGTTTGTAACCAAAATGGCTATAAGTTTTCATGATGTGCCACAAAATAGGCATTCCACCTATTTCTACCATAGGTTTTGGTCTTAAATTGGTCTCTTCGCTAAGGCGTGTACCTTTGCCTCCACATAAAATTACGACTTCCATAATATTTTTTTACAAAATTAAACACAAATTGAGTATTTACAAGTATTTAACCAAAATTAATCATTCTTGCTTATATGAAAATGGGAAAACCACCCCTGCGGACACAATTTTACCCGATTCTGTCATCAGTTGATCTCCAACAAATTCAAAATCTATTTGAAAATTATTACTTGACGATTCAACGGTAAGCAAACCTTCCACCGAGCCACTGTTGGCGGATTGATCAGAAATTCCTTGACTTTTAACAATTTTCCAATTTCCTTTGGGGCCCAAAATTTCCAAAATAAACATTCCATTAGCTGTTTTTTCTTTAAAAAAAACCTTTGGATATTCAAAATGATACGGATTCCATTCGTTTAACAGAATTTTATCTCTGCCACCAATCAATTCTTGTTTGGGAATAGACGCAAAAACAGGAATCCAAAAACTTGGTTCAAATTTGTGCATAAATTCGGGATCGATGCGCACTTCAAGACGATCTGTTTTGGGAATTTTATAAATGAAGGGTTCACAAAAATTTTCGCCCACAATAAAGCCTTTTGGAAAAATAGTTTCTGAAACTTTGTTCACAAAAATATTATTTTTGCTGATTTCGACTGTTTTATGACTTAAATCATTGATTAACAAGGTATTAATTTTGTTAAATTCGTTTGCTGTGATGTTTATAAACTGACTTTGCAAAACAGACAAAGCAGTTTTTACCTCATTCATTCGGTTGTGTTGAATTTCATAGGTTTGGCTATCTTCTATTTTTGTACGCTTAAAAAATTTATTTTTTAGGCTTTCTGAATTTTGCAACGCAATTCCAATCGAGTCTTTGTCAAAATCGTTGTAGAGAATTTTGTTATTTTGGCTACTTTTCAAATCAATAGCAATGATGTTTTGTTTAAAATGGTTGCCCACAATTTGACTTTCATTGAGTTCGTCTCCTGAAATACCTGTTTGGCTACCTTGAATCGTGTTATTAATGATCAAAGTGTTTGTAAAAATGGCTTTTATAGCACTTGCAAGCGCAAAAGAAAAATCGTTGGCATAAATCAAATTTTCTGTATTATTGGTTTTTGCACTATCCAAAGCGGTTTGTCCAGCATACAAAAAAACCCCATGTTCGTTGTGAGTTGCAGAGTTGTAAGCAATTTTATTCATGGTACTTTTTCCAGAAATCAAAACCGCTGCCGATCTGTCTTTATTTTCCAAACTTCCTACGTTCCAGTCCAGATAATTGTGCATAATTTGGTTGTGATTCGAATTGTTCAAAGCAATCGCAACGCCAGAATTAAAACAAAATTGGTTTTTGAAAAATACGCCTCGATGACTCCCAGAAAGCATCAATCCATGGTGAACCTGTTGAATTTTGGTATTGTTAATTTGGGCTTCATAACTATCTTTCAAATAAATGGCGACTCCAAATTTTAGCCATTGTTCGTTGGTATTTTCTGTATAATTTGTCCATTGAACGGCAGTATCTTTGTTAGTAAGATTCAAATTTGGGCGATAAAAATCTTGGAAAGAGCAATTTTTGATCAAAATATTATCGCAATTTTCGGCAAGAATTCCTATTTTGTATTTTCGAAGATGTAAATTTTTGATGGTAATATTTTTGGCATTTTTCATTCGAATTGCAATTCCATAAAATTCGTTGGGTTTGTCCTTGTCTTCTGATCCTTGTAAAACTGTCCCATTAAAATCTATGGTCAAATTGCTGCCTTCAATGGTCAAAATGCCTTTTTCTGAAATATCACTACCACTTAACAAATAGGTATCTGCGGCTATAAGTAATGACTTTTTAATGCTCATTCCTTCTTTTAAACGAACTTGATTGCTAGATTGAGTACAAGCAGCGAAAAATAAAACAAACCAAAAAAAAATGACTACGCACTTCAACATAAGTATTTTATAATTAAAAAATTTTGCTTTTGAACAGTCGGAACTACACTTTTGTTAAAATTTTAAGGTATAGTTCTAAAAAAATCAAAATTATTTGTTGCTTTAAAGACACAAAGCAACAAACAAAATTTCAATAAAATACTATTTAATGCCATATTTTTCCTTAAAATTGTCTTGGGCTTTTTTGAGTTGTGCTTGTGCATTTTTATATTTTTTACTAATTTTTGTCCGAAGTTTGGCTTTCTTTTCCTTTTCATCAGAATGATGCTCTGGTTTATTCAATAGTTCTAAAATTTCTTTGTACTCAAATTGGGTCAAACTATTGATTTCTAACAAAAATTGTAAATAAAAATTTTTGTAATTTGGCGTGTCATCAAAATTAGGTTCATTTTTGATTCCATTGATTTGTTGATCAAGATTTTTTTTCAAGACTTCATACTTATTGTCAATAATATCCACCATTGTGTCGTTGAGGCTTAATTCCAAGTCTTCATAGGCTTGCACCACAGGAGTTTGGTGTTTGAGAAGCATCATGTCATAAAGCAGACTTTCTTCTTTGTTCGGTCCGCAGCCAGAAATTATTGAAATGAAAAGCAAAAATACAAAAAGATTTTTCATGTGTTTATTGTTTAGAAAATTTGGAATTTGCAAAAATCAAATATTGTGTTGAATATAACAAATTCTACACAAATTTTATTTTATTATTGGTAAAAAATAAACAAAACACTTTTGCAATTTTGCATATTTCACAAAATTATTGCTTTTTTGAAAAATATTTTTTTTTATTAACTTTGCAAAATATAAGAAATTTTATGAAACAACACATTCCTAATTTATTAACTTGCGGAAATGTTTTTTGCGGGAGTTTGGGCATTATTTTTTGTGCTGATAACCAATTAGTTACGGCTACTTATTTGATTTTTTTGGCAGGAATTTTTGATTTTTTTGATGGTTTTGCTGCACGTGCCTTAAAAGTATCCTCGCCTATTGGAAAAGAGTTGGATTCTTTGGCAGACATGGTCAGTTTTGGCGTTTTGCCTGCCTTTATTTTGTACAAACTCATTTTGCCTTTGGATCAAAATTTTGCTTATGTAGCCTTGCTTATTTCTGTTTTTTCTGCTTTGCGTTTAGCCAAATTTAATGTAGATACTCGCCAATCCGAATCGTTTATTGGCGTTCCAACCACCGCAAACGCCCCTTTGATTAGTTCTTTGCCTGTGATTATCGAGCAACATCCAACATGGCAGCCTTACATTCAAAATTTGTATTTGTTGGTGGGTTTGGCGGTGGTCATGTCGTTTTTGTTGGTGTCAGAATTGCCTTTAATTGCCCTAAAATTCAAAGAATATAGTTTTGTAAACAACAAATTCAAATATATTTTGCTTATTTCCTCTATACTTTTATTTGTATTTTTACAATTTGCAGCTGTTCCTTTGATTTTAGTGTTGTATATTTTGCTATCTGTGATCAAAAATATAACGGATAGATAGATCAATTAAATAAACAAAAAAAATGAAAACCAGACCCTTAATTCCAGCCATTATTTCAGGAAAATGCCCAAGATGTAGGCAAGGAAAGATGTTTAAAAAACCTGTTTATCAAATTACTTCTTTTACAGAAATGCATGATCGTTGTCCGCATTGCAATCTTTTGTTTGAAGTTGAACCGTCTTTTTTCTATGGTTCTATGTATGTTGGTTACGGAATCAGCATTGCAACCATCATTGCAGGAGTTGTCGGAATCAATCTTTTTGTGGATAATCCGCCGCTTTGGTTATATATTACTGTTACGGTGAGTTCAATTATTTTGATGATTCCAATTAATTTTCGTTATGGGCGAATCATTTATTTATACATTTTTGGTTTGGTAAAATATGATAAAAATTTGTAAAAATGTAGTTTAAACCTATCTTGATTTTGAGAATTAAGGTAGGTTTAATGGTTAATTATCTAAAAAAATCAATCTTTCCTTAAATCCTTCAATAATTGTGCGGCTTCTTTCACACCCATATCTGCGGCTTTGTACAAATTTTGAGAGGCACTTAGCGTATCTTTTTGGTTTTCTAGTTGGTTTTTGGCAAAAAACAAGTACAACATCGCATTGGCAGGCTCTAATTCCTGCGAATTTTTCAAAGAATTCCAAGACAAATCATAATTTCTTTGTTTGAAATAAACCATTCCTTTTCCAAGCCAAGCTTCGGCATCTTTGGGGTCGGTTTCCAATATTTTTTCATAATAACGCAAGGCATTTTCCAAATCATCAACTTGTTTGAGTTCTATTTCCGCCATTCTAAAAAGGGCTTGTTTGTGTGAAGGAACAGCAGTCAAAATTTTTTGCAAATCCAACAAAGCATTTGCAGGACGATGCAAGTTTTGGTAGGCAATCGCCCTATTAAAGTAATATTCTATCGAAGGATTAGGCGAAAGCTCGATGGCTTGATTAAAAAAAGTCAAAGAATATTCGTATTGTTCGTAATAATGTAAGGTAATCAAGCCGTTTAAGTACAAAGCAGGTACATTTTTAGAATCTTGATTAAGTGCAATCTGATTTTTTTCGAAAGCGCGTTGATAATCTTTGAGATCGTACAACAGTTTGGCTTCCCTATAATTTTGTTCGGAAGCATAAAAATTCATCACATAAAAAAATGTAATTCCTAATAAAAAAAAGCACAAAACACCAATCGTTACCAAAATATGTACTTTTTCGTAATCTCTTTTTATTTTTTCTATGGGTTCAGCCTCTGTTTTTCTTGTTTTTTTATTCGAAGTATAATTATTTTTAGTTTGATAAATTGGACTTTTTTGAGTTTGATGATAAGTTTTGTTTGCTTGATAACCCGCCAAACGTTGATCATAAAAAAAACGGTTAGAAGAATCGCCAAGAATTTGGTAGGCTTCGTTGATCAACTTAAATTTTTCCTCAAATTCAACACTTCCCCCATTTTTGTCAGGGTGATAAGTTACAGCTAATTTTTTGAATGCCGATTTAATTTCTTGTGGGCTGGCATTAGTTCTGACTTGCAATATTTTATAATAATCTAACATTTTGTTTAAATAATATTTTGGCTAAATTTAGCACTTTTTCCATGATTTATCCAAACGTTTTTTTTGCTAATTGGTTATTTTTTGATGGGACAAATGATAGATTTTCAAAAAAAAGTGTGGCAATAAATTTACCACACAAAACAGAATTAAATAGGTTTGGCAGTAATTACTCTTTCCCAAAAATTGCCTTGTTTTTTCCAGAAATAACGTTCTGTATTTTTGAAAGATCGCAAAGAAGCCTCTTCTACTTCAAAGCCAGCTTTTTCGCCTTCACCTTTCCAAATAATTTTATAATCCAATACAATCGGCTGTTTTTCGGGAGTTAGTCCGTTTACTTTCAAAAAAGCTACAGATTCAGACTCTTGAAAAAGGCTGTCATTGTCCGTAAAAGATGCCTGATAAAAATAATTTAGCTTATCATTTGGATCAGTAAAAAGATAGTGCGGTGAAGGTGGATTATTGAGCAAACTTCCCTTCAAAAAATAATCACTTGCCAAAAGAATAATCTTTTTTTTGTCTGACCAGTCTGCTTTTGCTGTTTTTACCTCTTCTTTATTCTCTTCTTTTTTTTCAGAAGAACAAGCCTGTGCCAACATCAAAACGCAAAAAGAAAATATATAAAACCATTGTTTTTTCATAAATTATTGATTATTAAGGTTTTAAATTAATTTTTAAAATTAAAATGCAAAGGTAATTGCTTAAAGTTTAAATAAATAATGAATCTGTGCAAAAAATTGTTAAATAAATTTTTAAAAACGAAGATTTTTATCAAAAATCTGCTAATTTTTCCTTTATTTGGGAAAAGTTTTTTTTTATTTTTGCAAGACTTTCAGTTTACATTAACGAAGGCAAAAAACTCAAACATTATTTGTAAATTTGAAAAAAGCACATGGACTTTCAAGAACTCATCGAACCATCAGCCTACCTTTTGGCGGGAACTATTGCAGGCATAATCAATACTTTTGCAGGCGGAGGTTCTATTTTTACGCTATCTTCTTTGCTTTTTTTTGAAATGCCTGCGCACATTGCCAACGGAACTAATCGTTTGGGCATTTTGGTACAAAATCTGTCTGGCACAATTACCTTTTATAGGCACGGATTACTAGATTTTAAAGCAAATTTTCCTTACATGATTCCTTGTGTGCTTGGGGCAATTATTGGTGCGTTTATTGCCGTTTATTTGGATCATTCTGTTTTGGAAAAAATTGTCGGCATCGAGTTGTCATTGACTCTACTTTCGATGCTTTACAAAAGCAAAAAAAATACCAATAACACAGCAAAACCTACAAACAAAAACAAACGTTTTTTAAAATTTCTTGCCATTGGTTTATATGGTGGAATTGCACAATTAGGCATGGCAATTATCCTCACTTTGGCTCTTTCCAAATCTGCAAATTTGTCGTTGGTGCGTGCCAATGCCGTTAAAATGGCAATCATTTTTATGTATATGATACCCGTTTTTAGCATTTTTGTTTACCACGATCTAGTGAGTTGGATGCCCGCCATTTGGTTGGCTTTAGGGCAAATTATTGGTACAAGCATTGCTTCAAAATTCGCCAATTCAAACCCAAATGTCAATATTTGGATCAAAAAAATCCTGATCCTGATGATCGTCAGTACCATTTTGAAAGTAGTCGGATTTTGGGCATTTTTAATAAATTTGTTTACCTAATTTTTGGAAAAAATTATTCATTTTAAAACAATAAAAAGATTAAAATAAGTATATTTTTTATATTTTTGGGTTCTAAAAAAAATAAACGTATGATCATTTTAGAAAATCAGATTTTGAACAGCCAACAAACTTTACAAAAAATAAGAAGAATGGCTTACCAAATTTATGAAAGAAATTTTGAAGAAAATGAATTAATTTTGGCAGGAATCCACGAGAAAGGAATTGAAATAGCCAAAATTTTAGCCGAAGAATTAAGAAAAATTGCGCCCATTTCTTTGCGAATAGTAACGGTTTTTCTGGACAAATTTGCACCTTTGCAAAGCAGTATTTATCTGGACACCGAACTCGAACTCATTGAAAACAAGACCGTTATCTTGATCGACGATGTGCTAAACACAGGCAGAACTTTGGCATATAGCCTAAAACCTTTTCTGAATATTCCCATCAAAAAGTTGCAAACACTTTTATTGGTGGACAGAGGCTACAAATCTTTTCCTATTTCTGCCGATTATGTCGGTTACGAACTTTCGACCACCGTAAAACAACACGTAGAAGTAGTTTTAGACAATCCACAAACTTTTGGAGTTTATTTATATTAACATGAAAAAATATATTTTTATTTTGCTAATATTCTGTTTATCAGATATTTATGCACAAATTCAGACAGGCGCACAACAGCCCGAATTATATTTGTCTTTGTTGGAAAACAAAAAAGTTGCCTTAGTGGTCAATCAAACGTCTACGGTTGGCAGTCAGCATTTGGTTGATTTTTTATTGGAAAAAAAGATCAATATTCAGCTTATTTTTGCCCCCGAACACGGATTTAGAGGCGACGCAGACGCAGGCGAAAAAGTTAAAAATAGCAAAGATGTTGCCACCAATATTCCGTTAATTTCTTTGTATGGCAAAACTTACAGACCTTCTGCCGAACATTTGTCGGGAATTGATGTAGTTTTGTTCGACATTCAAGACGTGGGAGTGCGTTGCTATACCTACATTTCTACTTTGCATTATGTCATGGAATCTTGTGCAGAATTTAACAAAACTTTGTTAGTTTTGGATCGCCCAAACCCAAACGGCTTTTATGTAGACGGTTTTGTGCGAGATAGTGCGCAAAAATCTTTTGTGGGAATGCAGCCGATTCCGATGGTGCATGGTTTGACTGTTGGCGAACTTGCCAAAATGATTGTAGGCGAAAAATGGATTAATAATTTTCAGAATTTGACCGTAATTTCTTGCAAAAACTACGATCATTCCATGAAATATTCTTTGCCTGTTCGTCCTTCGCCAAATTTGCCCAACGATTTAGCCATCGAATTATATCCTTCTTTGGTTTTGTTCGAAGGCACAAATATTAGCATGGGCAGAGGAACGGATTTTCCTTTTCAGGTGCTTGGAGTGCCTTTGGAAAACATCAAAGACGAATCTTTGAAAAATTTTTCCTTTACGCCTCAATCAAATTCTGGATCGAAAGAACCGCCTTACAAAAATATTTTGTGTTACGGAACAGATTTTAGACAGCCCCGCGATTGGAAAACGAACTTTTCTTTGAGTCCGCTTTTGGAATATTACAAAAAAACCGATTTTAAAGGAAAGCCTTTTTTTAACAGTTTTTTCAAACGTTTGGCAGGCACAGAACGCCTCGAAAAAATGATTTTGGAAGGCAAAAACGAAGAAGAAATTAGGCAAAGTTGGCAGGCAGAATTAGAAAAATACAAAGAAATGCGTAAAAAATATTTGCTTTACAAAGATTTTGAGTAGAAAAAAATTGTTTTTTATCATTTTAAAACCATAAAATTATGCCATTTAGTGATTTCAAAAACATTGAAGATGTTTCAAAAAAGTATAAAACTTCATTAGGAAAAGGCAGATTTACCAAAAGTATTTCCGAAAAACCATTGCCAGATTGGTTTATGGAGGATTTGGAATATAGTTTGACTCAAAAAAAACCGCGCTCAAGCGAAATTGCTATTTCCGAAAATTTTATTTCGCCTTTGTTGCGTTTTGTGGCTCGTCAGCATTTGCATTTGGTTTATTGGAGCAGAGAATACGATTTTAACATTGATGCAGACCTTTGTGGCACGCCTGATTATGTGTTTTCTTACACAAAAAAGCCTGAAATTATTGATTTTAATATGCCTTTGGTTTGCGTAGCAGAGGCAAAAGTAGAAAAATTTGCGGAGGCTTGGGGACAGGTTTTGGCTGAATTGGTGGCTTGTCAAAAACTTTTTCCTGAAATGACTTTGTATGGTTTTGCAACCAATGGCGAAATTTGGCAATTTGGAAAATTAGAAAACACCCTTTTTACCCAAGATATTGATTCCTATTCGATCAGCAATGATGCTCCAAAAATTACAGGAATTTTGGATTGGGTTTTTACGCAAGCTGTTTTACAAGCAGAAAAATATTTAGCAAAAAACAAAAATTAAAAATGATTCGCCAATCGCGCCTAAGCACAGATCAATATTTGGAAGGCATTTTAAGCCAAAATCGTTTTATTTTGAGTCGGGCTATCACCTTGATAGAGAGCCAATTAGCAGAAGACAACGCATTGGCACGCCAAATTATTTCGCAAATTATGCCGTACACAGGCAAATCGATCCGAATCGGAATTACGGGAGTTCCTGGCGTTGGCAAAAGCACTTTTATAGAATCTTTTGGCAAATTGATTTGTGCGCAAAACTTAAAAATGGCAGTTTTGGCAGTCGATCCTTCTAGCCAAAAAACCAGCGGAAGCATCATGGGCGACAAAACTCGAATGAACGAACTTGCTTCTGAACCTTTGGCGTACATCAGACCTTCACCTGCGGGAAATTCTTTGGGCGGAGTCAGCCGAAAAACAAGAGAAACCTTATTACTTTGCGAAGCAGCGGGCTACGAAATTGTTTTGATCGAAACCGTTGGAGTTGGGCAGTCCGAAACTTTGGTGGCAGACATGACCGATTTTTTTCTGTTGCTTATGCTCGCA
>RDXG01000122.1 GCA_004292785.1 Bacteroidota bacterium | reverse complement strand
GATCCGCCTCTTGCTCTTGACAATTCTGCCGAAGGAAGCATGATCAAAGTGTTGGTTAAAGTTTCAGGCGAAAGTTCGTTAGCTTCAAATTTGTTCAACAAATCTTCTGCACGGATCACCAAAAAGCCTTTTTCTCTGAACACATCTGCGGTTTTGTCGTTGCGGTCATAACCGATCACTACGCCCTCTTTCAATGCCAACAAATTACAGGAATCTGTCCATTGTTCGCGTTGAGAAAACGGAAATTCGTCTCCTCCAGAATAAATAATTTCTGTTCTTTCTCTTGATTTCAAATCGTCTCGGCTGATGCTGTCCAGCAAATCCTCGATGTAGTCAAATCTGATGGGTTTTTCTCTTCCGTTTTGGAATTGCAAAATTTTGACATCATCTTTGCAACGATCTGCATAAAATTTGTCGTAAAAACTAGCTTCTTCTCTATTTCTTTTAGAAAATCTGCCGTAAAGTACCCACATATTGCGTTTAACTTGCGTAAAAACGGTGTCGATGTGCATAAAATCGCGTTTGGCAGGGATTTTTACTACCGAAACTTTTTCTACCACATTTCTTTTAAACAAATCTTTGATCACTTTTTCGATGGCATTTGGCGTGGTTCTTTCGCTTACTCCAACCAACAAATTGTTTGGGGCAACCATCATAATGTCCCCTCCTTCTAAGGTGGTTACTTTTTGTTTGCGTTCATCTTCATCAAACAAGAAAAACAAATCGTCATCAGTAACTGCGACTACTTTATCTTGAACGTCTCCAAAATATTTGTGATAATAAAAAACATATCGTGCCAACAAAGCCTCGCGGTAACGTGCAGGTTTGGCAGGTTTGTTTAATAAAATATGATCATTAATCACAATTCCTATATCTCTGGTAAAAATCAAGTTCGGAATGGGTGCAAAAATCATTTGTCTGTTAGGCAAAGAACCTGAAATAAGTGTTCTTGCCAAATCTAATAGTGGCAGTTCTTTCAATACTTTTTGGATAGCAAAAGAACAATTTTCTAAGGCGCAAATAGAGGCAATAATTTCATGGCGAAGCTCTTGGTGCGACAAAACGTGCTGTAACAGGTCTTGAATGTCCATGACTTTATCAGAATTGAAATATTTTTCATTTCCTGGTTTATAAAATGCCCTATTATTTGCGGGATCGTCAATTTCTTTGAGTTTTCCTCTTACTTTTTCAGGGTCTAAGAAATATAATAAAATTTTAACATAATAATCATACTCTTTTCCTCTGACGGTATCTAAGTGAACGATGTCCTCAAATAACCAATCTTGTGCTTTGGAAGGCACAACTCTGCCTAATCCGCTATCAGGGCTATGGATAATTAGCCTCTTTAATGTTCCGATTTCTGTGTTTACGTGTATCATCATTTGGTTAATTTTGACGAAGTGCAAAATAATATTATTTTATTTACAAAGTCAATTTATTTAACATATATTTTTATTTTTTATAAAAAATTCAAAAAACAACCCAAATAATTTCTAATTTTTAAAAGATTCTTGAAAAAAATTTGACTTTTTTATAAGAGTTTGTAATCAATGTTTCTTTCATAAAACCACTGTTAAAAAGGATAACCAATGCCAATGTTAAAAACAGATTGTTTTAACTGAATAAAATCTGAAAAACTTGTTCTGGACAACACAAACCGCTGCCCTTCTGGTCGAACAGGATCAAAAACTTTGGTTGCCAAATCGAAACGCATAATCAATAAGGAAAAATCGAAACGAAGCCCAAAACCTGCTCCAACTGCAAATTGCCCTAAAAAAGTTTGCATATCAAATTGAGAACCATAACGCCCATCATCGCGCAACATCCACACATTGCCCGCATCCACAAATAAAGCTCCATGCACAAAACCAAATAATTTTGTTCTATATTCCACATTTGCCTCAATGATCATCTCTCCTGGTTGTTCAAAACGATAATCAGGTTGTCCATCATCTCCAATAATTGCCGAAGTACCAGGTCCCAAACGACGCGGTCGCCAAGCACGAATACTGTTACTTCCACCAGAAAAAAAGAATTTTTCATAAGGCAAAGAACTCTCCGTTCCATCAGGATTTTTTCCAATAGATTTTGCAATGCCGATCATGGCACGCAAAGCCAATTTGCTATCTTTGCTAGTAGCAATATAATAACGTCCTTCGGCTTGCAAACGTACATAACGATAGTAATTTAAGCCATTTAAAGTTGAGTTTCTGTTCAAAAAACCGTTGTCAAGCATATTCAATAAAGTCAGATATGTACCCCCAGCTTCCGCATTAATTTGAAGAAAAACATCATTTTTATTGATGGTTTGATGATAGGTATAAGCCAAAGAAGTATTGGTTACAATAGAACGATTGAAAGACTGCAACAAAGTTTTATTTCCTGAAAAATATAAATCAACCAAATAACTTTGAAATCTTTGGTTAATACTTGGCGTATTTACAAGCATCAAATTTAACAAACCCACCGAAAAATTAGATTGTTTATGATTTGTCCAATCGTAACCAAAAGAGGATTGCAAAGTAAAACGCGTATATTCTGGGCGTTGGATATAAACCGTACCTGCTCCAATTTTTGTCCTTATTTTA
>RDXG01000121.1 GCA_004292785.1 Bacteroidota bacterium | reverse complement strand
CAAGATTTTATAGCAGTTTGGCGTTTGGAGCGCATACCCGAATTTGCGGTTATATTAGCCCATACAACTTTAGCGAGTCTTGCGCCTAATGAAGCAGGAAAGGATTTGGCAAGACGTGTGAACAAAGCACAAGCACAAGAAATTTTAGATTCTGCTATCTTCAAAATGGATAGCAAAGATATTGCTGAAGCTAAAAAAGATTTACGTTTTACCTTAGAAATTTACAATTTTTTACAAATACTCAACAACTTAGAAGCAAACCGTATTGCTATAAATCCTATGAATTTTATAGAAACAATAGGTTTGTTGAAAAAGTATTTTGAAAAACCTATAGATGCAGTACACGCTTTTTATAATATTGTGGGTTTTTGGGATATTAATTCTGTAGTAAATGAAAGTCCTAAAACTGATGAAATATGTGTTATTGGTTACAAAGGCAAACAACGTAGTGATTTATTCACTGTACCCAACAAACATAAGCGCGAGTTTATCAAATTTGTAGAAAATCGTTATGTTTTTACGAATGAAGGCTCAGGCTTGACTGTAGATTATTATTTCAGCCGTTTCGACGAAGTTTTGGCAGAAATAGACCCCGAATATGTAAAACAACATGGTATATTTTTCACAGACAGTAATTTGAGCAAACTTGCGCTGTGGTTTGTGAATGAATACTTTGCAAAAGATTTGGGAGAGCGTTATATTGTCTTTGACCCCGCAGGAGGTTCAGGGAACTTAATAGCGAGTTACAAGGGTAAATTAAAACATAAAATCATTTCAGAACTCTCATCTGATTTGTTACAAATAGTCGAAAAAAGGATAAAATATGACCCCTACCATATAGAAACAGGATACACTATTATCCCAAAAACAAATGAAAACAAAGGGTTAAACTTCTTAGATAAAACAGGCAAGGAATATCTCGATATCATACGTGAATATTTGAAAGAAAGTGGATTAGATATAGACAAACCTCTTGCTTTCCTACTCAACCCACCTTACAAAAATACAGACGAAAACGAAAAAGTGCGTGAGGACAAAAATGCTTCTTATGGTGTTCACCCTTCTATTTTCAACCTCACAGGCGAAGATGCAGGCAAGGAGCGTTATTTGGCTTTTTTGGCGCAAATTCTTAATATTTGCGCCTACCAAAAAGAGCTGTACCCTGACGTAAAACCTTTGTTGATGGTCTTTACGCCTACTTCGTGGCTCATTCCACGCCCCACGTATGCACCTTTCAGGCAGGTTTTTGATGCACATTTTGTATATCAAACGGGATTTATCACTACAAGCAACGAGTTCTTTAAACTTGATGGCAAGTGGCCTATAGCGTTTACTATTTGGCGTTATGAACCACAAAAAACAGACAGCCAAGACAATACACCCCAAAGACAAAACACAGTCAAAGTATATGATGCAACCGAACTAACAAGCCAACAACTTAAACAATTAGATTGGGAAGGTAAAGAAACGACAAATTTTGTTTGCGGACACATTTTTAAAAAAGCGAAATTAATTGCGTTAGACAATTCCAAAGGCGATATTCGAGAAGACTTGCCTGAAATAGCTAAAAATCAGAAGTTGATAAAACAGCCACGCTATGATTTTAGTCATTCAAAAAAAGAAGAAGATTTTGGAAAGTTGGTAAGTGGTTTTCCGTTGAAAGATAAGAAAAATCATTTTGAACTAAGGCGCAAATGTGGTGATACATCTGGCTTGTTCATTGGTTTTATGGACGACAATACGCCTGTCCGCCTTGCACAAGACACTTGCCTGCGTATGAGCAACAAGCCTGACAGAGTTTGGTGTATGTTGATGAGCGCATTTAGTAGCGTAAACTTATCACAAGTTCAGTCTGGAGCGCAAAATAGCCGTTCTTATTGTGCCTATGATTTAGCAAGTGCAAAAGTGCTTTTTAGTTGGTTTGGGATTAGCAAAGCCGTAAATGGGCGTTATCCGCTTTGGGCAAATCAATATGAAATTTGGAGTCCTGATATAACACCTGCTTTAGAAAAATATTACTATAGCCTTTGCTTTGCCTTTGCGCTTGCTGAAAATAGATGTGTGGTTACAAAATTTGAAGCAGATAACCCTGTAGCGGGTGCGCCTGAAGTGTATGTGCATAATCCACTCTGCCCTACAAATCCCGACAGTTTTTGGAGCGAAGTGTTAGAGGCTGAAATAACTCAAGATAAAATAACATATCAAGACGTGATTTTTGAGGATAAGAAAGAGTCTAACCTTGCCTACGCACTTGTGCAAGCGGTAAAGGACTTGTATCGTTTTTGGAATTTGAACTACTGCAAAGGGCAAACGCTCAAAAATGTGGGTTTGCAAGATGAGCCTTATTTTAAATATTTTGACTATAGCGACTTTGTAACGCCTTATTCGGGCTTGGTGCAGATACGCAAATATTCAGAAGTGAATGGCGCAAGTGATTTGATGCCTTACTTACAAAACATTACAGACCTTTCGAGGCTTGTAAAAGATGAAATTTATAGGCTTTTGATGGAAAAATTTGAATATTTTGTGTAAATAAAGTTAATAAAATAAACTAATATACTCTGTAAAACAAATACATGATAGGCTCTCGGTTGGCAATCCGCTTG
>RDXG01000277.1 GCA_004292785.1 Bacteroidota bacterium | reverse complement strand
GAATGGATACATTTTCTTAAAAATGAGGAAATTAAACCCGAATTTAGGGCAAAAGGAATCCAAAAAGCGAAAGAGGAATTTAACATTTTCAAAATGTCAAAGCAGGAGCAACAGAACTACAAACGCTATTTGGGTGATTTGAGTTATGAGGCAAGTATGCACGAATCGCATTACATTCTGGCACAGATCAAAACAAAGAAAAACACACAGATCGAAATTGCCAAAACCATGAAAGCCAAAGGAATGTCTGATGAATTAATTGCTGAACTTACAGGACTTTCTAAGGAAGAAGTCGAAAAACTTTAAAAATTTAAAATATTTTATGAAAATAGGCTTTTTTTTCTTTACATTTCTGTTAAATCAATATGTTTTTGCCCAAAATATTGATTTTTCTTTGTCTAGCAAAAATATCAATTTTGTTAAAGAACAAGACACTTTATTTTTTCAAGGGGCAGATAAAATGATTTATGTTTACCGAATCAAAGACCGTTTTTTGCCCGCTGCACCGCCAATGATTATCAAAGACAAGCGGGTAGAGGCAGAATTGCGAGCCGATTCTTTGTTTGCCATTCCCACTAAAAAATCATTTAAACTTAGCCAACAAAATTTATATTTTGCACAAGCCGACACTACTTCTAACGTAGGTTTTGGTTTCAGATTGACCAGTAAAGATTTTCCAAAAGTCCGCAAATTAGATCAAGTTATTGAACCTTTGGTTTACATTGCGTCAGAAGAAGAGTTATTTCAAATTTATCGAGATGGCTCAAAAAAAAGTGGTTTAGATCAGTTTTGGTTAAGAATTGGTTTGAGTCAGGAATATAGCCGCCAAATTATTCGAGCTTTTTACAAAAGAGTTGAGTACGCCAACCAAAATTTTACAACTTATAAAGAAGGTTGGAAAACAGATATGGGCATGATTTACATTGTTTTTGGCGAACCAAAAAGAATCAACAAATCAAATGATTCAGAAGAGTGGATTTACGAGCAATCTGTTAGCAAAAGATTTGATATTGGTTTTACTTTTGTCAAAAAAAATAATCAATTTTGTAAAAATCATTACGAACTGCAAAGAGATGTTCGTTACAATAATGTTTGGAACGAAGGAGTTGATAAATGGCGAAAAGGTGAGATAAAAAACTAAATTTTGCCAAAAAATCTGCCAATTTTCTAAAAAATTGACAGATTTTTAAAGTCTATTTAGACAAAAGTTGTGCAACTTTCATCGCCACGCCCATATCGCCTTTGACTTTCATTTTGCCCATCATAAACGCCATTGCCACGTTCATTTTGCCGTCTAAAAGTTCAGAAGCATTAGACAAAGACAAATGAATTGCGCAATCTGCGGTTTTGTCTTCGTTGCTAACCGTATTTGGTTGTGTGTGCGTATCCACAAAAACAACGCCTTCATCAACCACAAATTTGAGGGTAGAATCTTTAATAACTGTGTTTTTGTCTGTGATACTGCGTACTTTTTCGGTGAAACCGTTTAAATCCATGTGTTTTATATGATTTTGATTAATTTTTTTGAAGCGAAATAAAAATAGAAGTTGATAAAAAAGGAATCTCTGTGGTATTTCCAACAAAAATATTTTCTAATAAAAAATCTTTGAGTTTTCCATCTTTCAAAACGTCTAGCGGTGCGGTAATGTATTGTGTATCAACTATCTGAAAACCAACATTTTGCAATAAATCTTGTATCCTTTTTTGTGTATAAATTCTGGCATTGGCATATTTTTCGTGAATTTTTGTAGGCAACCAAGAAAAAAACGGCACTCTGTTCCACTTCAACAAAGGCAATTTTGCACCATGCGTTTCAAAAATCCACCATTTATTAGGCACTGAAATTGCTGCTTTCCCACCTTTTTTTAGCAAATTGTATAGTTTTTGCACATTTTTTTCGTCTGCAAAATGTTCTATTACTTCAAAACAAATCAAGCGATCAAATTGAGATTCAAAATTTTGTTTTTCTATATCAATATGTATAAATTCGCAATTTCGTGTATTTTTGTGCGTTCTAATATTGTTAAATTCTTGTCTATGATTTTCGAAAAGTTCTAAACCTGTGCAAGAATTCATTTGATCGGAAAGCAAAAACATTGAAGCCCCGTTTCCGCAACCAACATCTACTAAATCGAGGTTTTTATCACAAAAATTCGGTATTTGGCGAACCAAATCAACTCTTTTTTGTATAATTCGGTCGGTTAGTTCAGCGGGTTTTCCCAAATAATGCGATCCAACAAACAATTTTTCGTCAATGCGAGTCATATAAAAAAATAAGTATAATTTTTTGATTTATCCAAAAACCTTAAAAACTGCACAATTTTAAAAAAAAATTTATGAAAATCATAATTATTTTAGTCTTTTCTTTGATTCATTCGATGGCTTTTGCACAAACGGGGTTCTCTGAAAATTTAAAGAATGTGTATCAAGAATTGTGGGAGATGCGCCTAGAATCGTCAAAATTTTATCTTAAAAACGAAAAAAATGCTTCTTCAAGTCAAATTTACCTCGAAAATTTAGCCCAAGTCTTCGAAATTTTAGCCACAGGCGATCCAAAATTATATGCAACATATCAGGAAAATGAAGATCAAAGGCTGAAAAAAATTAAAAAAATGGATAAAAATAATCCTTATTTTTTGCTTTCACAAGCCGAGATTTTGGTGCAAGGGGCGTTTGTGCATTTGCTTTTTGCAGAGCAATATCAGGCAGCAAATCATTTGCGAAAAAGTTATGATTTATTGGAAAAAAACATCAAATTATACCCCGATTTTGCCGAAAATCAGAAAATTTTTGCAGGTTTACAAATCATGTTGCAAGCTGTTCCTTCGCAATATCATTGGTTAATTGGTTTGTTTGGTTTGAAAGGAAATTATGAAAAAGCATGGGAAAATTTGGAAAAAATATCAGAAAGTCAAAGTTTGTATGCACTTGAAACACAACTATTTAGCGTTTTGTTGCAGTTGTATGTTTTGCAAAATCCTCAAAAAGCTGTTGATATTTGCGAAAAATATTTGAAAAATTCAGACAATCGTTTGGCAAATTTTGTGAAAGCTCTTGTAAATTTTAAGAATTTAGAATTTGAAAAAGCCTTATTTTTTTTGAACAAAATAGAAGAAAATAGCAGTTACCAAAGTTTTTTTTATGTAAATTATTTGAAAGCAGAATGTCATTTGTTAAGCGAAAATTATTTGGCGGCGATCAAAGAGTATGCTATTTTTTTGGAAAATTATGCGGGAAATCCCTACAAAAAAGATGCGGTTTACAAGACTTTTTTGGCTTACATCATGCTCGGTGATTCTAAAAATTCTTTGATTTATTTGCAAAAAATACAAAAAACAGGGGCAGAATTGAGTATTCCCGATCGTTATGCCGAAAAATTTGCCAATTATAAGCCCTTACCGCATTTTATTTTAATGAAAGTCAGGCTTTTGACAGATGGCGGAAAATTTGCCAAAGCAATTCATTTTTTGGATCAATATTCAGAAAAAGATTTTGATTTGTTGCGAGACAAAATAGAGTTTCATTACCGCAAAGCGCGCGCTTTTCATGAAGGCGGTCAAGTGGAGAAAGCCATTGATTTTTATGAAAAAACCATTGCTTTAAACCAAAAAAAAGCCTATTATTTCGCAGCAAATTCTTGTTTGCAATTAGGTAAAATCTATGAAAAAATAGACTTAAAAAAGGCGATCAATTATTATGAAAAAGTGCTAGAATATGATGACCACGAATACAAAAATACACTTGATGGTCAGACAAAAATGGCTTTGAAAAGACTCGAAAAATAAATTTTTCTAAAAAATTAAGCAAAAATTTTGATTTATATAGAAAAAAACAAATATTGCAGACTTAATTTGTCAAAATAAAACGATATATTTAGTTATGTTATTTAGAGGAAAAAAGTCTTTGGAAAAGAAATATAAATATAAAGACCTGAAAGTTTACGCTTCTACCGAATGGTTAGCAGACGGTCAGAAAAAATATTACACCGTTTTTGAAACTTCCGAATGTTCGTATTTGTACGCAGAGCTTTCGTTTTACAATAAATTATTTGATCAACAAGATTGGGAAATAAAGGTAAATCTCAAATGTTTTCGATTGTTGGGAAAAAGTAAACGAGAAGAACTTTGCGACATTAATCTGAATTCCAAAATTTCAAAAGATGACGATATTGCCCGAATTAGGGAAGGTTGGGGAAATAAAGAACCCGGTTTTTGGACAAGAGGGGACTACGCTTGGGAAGCTTATTTGGATGAGGAATTGGTGGGTACAAGAAATTTTTATGTAGAAGAAGGCGGCGTAGTTACAGAAACTTCAAATCCTTATTTCGAAATAGAAAATATAAACTTGTACGAGGGGCCAAATCAAGGCGTTCCTACACAAGAAAGGCATTTTTACACCCATTTCAAAGCAAAAGAAACCCGATACATTTGGGCAGAATTTAACTTTGACAATTTGCAAACTTCGTCTTGGTATTGCGAAATATTTTTCTATTTCTACAACGAAGCAGGGCAACTCAAAGGCAGAACAGTTGAAATGCGAAAAGTAGAAGGCGACGAAGAAGAAGTTACTTTTACCACAGGTTGGGGGTCGGATACAAAAGGTTCTTGGTACGGCAATAAATACAATTTGCACGTGGTTTTTATGGACAAATTGATTGCCATTGTGCCTTTTTCGGTGGGAGAAGAATTTGTAGAAGGTTCTGCGCCAGTCATTAAAGGAAACAGCATCACGCGCCCGCAAGCTGCTTTGCAAGATAATTCGAAAGAAAGTTTGGAAGAATTGCTCGAAAAAATCAATGAATTGATTGGTTTAAATCAGGTCAAACAACAAATTTACGATTACATTGATTATGTCAAATTCATTCAATTACGAAAAAATAAAGGTTTTGAGGAAAAGAAAAAAATGAATTTGCATACAGTTTTTAGAGGAAATCCTGGTACAGGAAAAACCACAGTTGCAAATTTATTAGGCAAAATTTTTCATAAAATCGGCGCACTTTCTAGCGGAAAAATCCTCGAAGTGGGCAGGGCAGAATTGATTGGGCAGTACATTGGGCAGACCGCACCAAGAGTCAAAGATGTGATAGAAAGGGCAAGAGGAGGCGTTTTGTTTATTGATGAAGCCTACGCTTTGGTCAGAAACAAAGACGATAACAAAGATTATGGGCAAGAAGTGATCGAGATTTTGATCAAAGAAATGTCCGATGGCGAGGGAGATATTGCAATTTTTATGGCGGGTTACACACGCGGCATGGATACGATGCTCGACGCAAACCCTGGTTTAAAATCGAGATTTAATTTGTTTTTAGAATTTCCTGATTTTCTTCCGCAGGAGCTTTTCAGAGTGCTTGAATTGGCTTCGGATAAAAATGAAGTGGTTTTAGACGAAATAGCAACCGAATTTTTGAAAAAGAAAATTTTGCAAGATTACAGAGCAAGAGAAGAAAATTTTGGCAATGCCCGAATGGTAAACACGCAAATAGAACGGGCAAAAGTAAATTTGGGGGTTCGAGTAATGAAAATATCCGATCCAGAAAATTTGGACAGAGAAATGTTGCAAACAGTTTCTTTGCCTGACGTTCAAAAAATCTTTGCAAAACCCAAACCTGAAATTGCAGAAATTGACACCGATATGGAATTGTTGGAAGAAAGTTTGTCCGAATTGAATGCGATGGTTGGTTTGACTTTGGTTAAAAAACAGATCAATGATTTGGTAAATTTGGTTAAATATTTTAGAGAATCTAAGAAAAATGTTTTGGGAGAATTTTCTTTGCACACCATTTTTAAAGGAAATCCTGGCACAGGAAAAACAACGGTGGCGCGCATTTTGTCGAAAATTTATCAGGCATTGGGTATTTTGGAACGCGGACATTTGGTAGAATGTGATCGTCAGGGCTTGGTGGCAGGTTTTATTGGGCAAACCGCTTTGAAAACCAAAGAAAAAATTACGCAAGCACAAGGCGGAGTTTTGTTTATTGATGAAGCCTACGCACTCAATTCGGTAGATGGCGCGCACGATTTTGGCAGAGAAGCCATTGAGGTGATCATCAAAGAAATGGAAGACAAACGCAAAAACTTTATTGTCATTGCAGCGGGTTATCCCAAAAATATGGATACGTTTTTGGAAATGAATCCTGGACTTAAATCGCGTTTTGACAATATTTTGGTTTTTGAAGACTTTTCGATAGCCGAACTTTATCAAATTGCAGTAGATATGCTTGCCAAAGAAAATTTAAGCCCCGACAGCAAAGCAGAACGAAAACTCAAAGAAATTTTGAAATCTTTGCACAGCAAAAGAGATAAATATTTTGGAAACGGCAGAGTAATTCGTAAATTAATTTCGCAGGCAGTTACAAACCAATATTTGCGAATGTCGAACCTAAAAATTTCGCAACGCACAGAACAAATGATCCAAACTTTAACCGTAGAAGACCTCAAAGACATTTCTGGACAAGACGAAAACTTGACAGGAAAAGGTCAAATTGGGTTCAAGCGTTAATTGAGATAAAATTCCTTTTGCAAAATTATTTGTAAAAGGGATTTTTTTTAGCTTAGTTCTCCTCATGCTAATAATGAAGAAGCAATAAAATTTGATTGCTTACAAATTTTTCATTTTTTGAAAATGTAATATTTTTGCAAAAATATTACTATATTTAGGCAAATTATTTTTCAAAAAAATCAGATGATCAAAAGACGCACATTTTTAAAACAGACAGGCATGGCAACATTAGCAGTTTCTATGTTTGCACTCGATGCCTGCCAATCCAAAGAACAAAAATCTGAAGGAACAGAAGGCAAAACTGACTCAAAAGATGCCCCAAAAGAACGCATGATTACCGAATTGGTTTCGGAATCTTTGGGCAAAGAAATGCACGACAAAGCCTTAGAAATTGCTAAAAAAAATATCAAAGGCAGCGAGGCTTCTCCTTTTTTCAAGAAACCTTACCTTGATGCTGCTTTTTCCAAAAATATTTTTTTGTGGGATAGTTGTTTTATGGCAGCTTACGCCAAATATTTTATGAAAGAATTGCCCATCGCCCAAGCTCTTGACAATTTTTATATGGTGCAAGGTGCAGATGGTTTTATTTGCAGAGAACACTTTGAAGATGGCAAACCTTATTGGAACAAACAGCACCCTGTAAGCATCAATCCGCCTTTGTTGGCTTTTGCAGAACTCGAACTTTATAGCCAATCGGAAGACAAAGACCGCTTAAAGATGGTTTATCCAAAAATCAAACGAAACTATGAATTTTTGCAAAAAAACTATTTGCAAGCCGACGGTTTATATTTTGCAGATGCTTTGGGCATGGGCATGGACAATGTAGTTCGCCACCCAAGAGATTGGAAAGACGATAAAAAAGGAATTGCTTACAAAAAAATTGATCCAAAAATTGACTACAACAGTTTGCAATCTTTTTGGAACAAACAAGGCAGACTCGTGGATTTTTCTTCGCAAATGGCATTGCTTGCACTCAATTTGAAATCCATTGCAGGTTTGATAGGGCAATATGACGATCTCAAAAAATATGAAACCGATTATGAAGCACTCAAAACAGCAATTAATACGAAATGTTGGAGTGAAGAAGATGGTTTTTATTTCGATTTGGGCTACGACAAACAAATCAAACGTTGGCACGTAGGAATGTATTGGGCATTAATGGCTGAAATTGTGCCTGCCGATAAAATAGATCGATTTGTTTTTCATTTGACTGATCCCAAAAAATTTGGCACTCCTGTTGCCATTCCCACGCTCTCCAAAGACGATCCAGAATATAGAGCTGAAGGAAATTATTGGTTAGGTGGCGTTTGGGCTCCAACTACTTACATGATTTTGAGAGCTTTACAAACCGCAAAAAAGATGGATTTGGCTAAAAAATTAGCGGCTAGTTTTTATGATTCTGTAGCACAAACTTACATCGATACCAAAACTTTTTGGGAATATTACTCACCCGAAAAACGCGTACCAGGTTCATTTTCACAGGATTACCACGAAGAAGTACATAGAGGAAAACGTGGCAGAGATAACTTTTGTGGCTGGACAGCCTTAGCACCAATTTCTATTTATAAAGAATTTATTTTGGGATAATTATTTAACTTTTATAAGGCTCGAAGCCTTATAAAAGTTTGTTTATTATACTTATTGCTTATTTGGTGTTCCATTTGCAGGAACATTTGCACCTGTACCTGTTGAAGGGTTTGTCGACCAGATTCTTGCAGTATTATCTCCGCTACCTGTCAAAACAGTTTTGCCATCAGGCGAAAAACAAACGGATTCTACCGCATTCGAATGCCCTGTGTAGGTCTGAACAATTTGCCCTTGCAAAGTCCAAAGTCTAGCCGTATCATCTCGGCTTCCTGTAACTACTTGTTTGCCATCAGGGGAAAAAGCCACCGAAAAAACTCTGTCTGTATGTCCTGCAAAAGTTTGTTGTAGTTGTCCTGTCAAACTCCAAAGTTTTACTTCTGAATTTTTCCAACCGCCTCCACCTGTCAAAACACTTCTACTATCAGGAGAAAAAGTAACTGAATAAACTGCTTCGGTATTTCCGTCCAAAGTTTTAATTACTTCTCCATTGATATTCCAAATTTTTGCCGTTTTGTCAGCGCTTCCAGTAACTACATATTTACCATCAGGCGAAAAAGCAACAGAAAGCACCGCCTCGATATGACCGCTAAAAGTTCGGACTTCTTTGCCGTCCAATGACCATAATTTTGCTGTTCTATCATCTGAACCTGTCAAAATATATTTTCCATCAGGAGAAAATGCTACCGAAGTAACAAAAAAGGAATGTCCAGAAAAAACTTGTAGCGATTGACCGCTTGTGTTCCAAAGGCGAGCCGTTTTATCCCAACTTCCTGTAACTACTTGCTTGCCATCAGGCGAAAAAGCAACAGAACGCACATAAGACGAATGCCCTTTAAGTGTTTGTAAAACTTGCCCTTGCAAATTCCAAAGTTTTGCGGTATTGTCCCAACTTCCCGTAATTACTTGTTTGCCATCAGGCGAAAAACCTACCGAATGAACATCATCCGAATGACCGCGAAAAGTTTGTAAAATTTGCATATTCAAAGTCCACAATTTGATGGTTTTGTCAAAACTGCCAGTCAAAATCATCTTACCACTCTTAGAAAAACAAACCGTTTCGATGGCATTGGCGTGTCCTTTAAAAGTTTGCAATAATTGCCCATTCAATGCCCAAAGTTTTGCCGTTTTGTCTTCACTGCCTGTCAAAATATTTTTTCCATCAGGCGAAAATGCCACAGCCTCCACCGAATTACTGTGTCCTTTGATTGTATGTAATACTCTGCCTTCCAAAGACCAATGTTTGGCGGTTTTGTCATAACTTCCTGTCAATATACTTTTCCCGTCAGGAGCAAAACAAACCGAGTACACATAATCCGTATGCCCATCAAGAGTTTGCACAAGTTTACCATTTAAAGACCAAATTCTGGCAGTTTTGTCCCAACTTCCTGTCAAAATACTTTTGCCATCAGGAGAAAAACAAACAGAACGGACTACTTCCGTATGCCCTTTGAAAGTTTGCAATAATTTTCCGTCCAGATTCCAAATTTTAGCCAAACTATCCATGCCTGCGGTTACAATCGTTTTTCCGTCAGGCGAAAAGCCAACGCTATAAATTCCTTTGTTGTGTCCCTTAAAAGTTTGTATCAATTTGCCCTCTAAAGTCCATAATTTGGCGGTTTTGTCGCGACTTCCTGTCAAAATAGTTTTGCCATCAGGCGAAAAAGACAAGGATTCCACTTCTGCGTCGTGAGCATTAATGGTTTGAATAACTTTCCCGTCTGTTGCTGACCAAATTTTTAGTGTTTTGTCACGGCTACCAGAGGCGATCAATTTGTCGTCAGGTGAAAATGCAACGGATTCTACGTCACCGCTATGTCCTGTGAAGGTTAAGGTTTGCGAATAAACCATTAACGAAAAAAAGAGTAGGATGCTGCTAAAGATAATTTTTTTCATGGCACAATTTATTTTTGATATTAGTTGTTTTGAATGCGCAAATATAGTTATTTTTCAAGGCTTTTACCTTGCTTATTTTTTAAAGAAATAAAGTTTAATTGATGCAAAAAACATACATATTCTTGCTTTTTGGAATAAAACACTTTTATCTATTAAAATCAAATGCTATGCCAATCAGAATCAAAAATTTTATCAAATCTTATTTCAAATATTGGCTAGTAACCAAAAATTTATAAAAGTTATTACTTAGATAAACGACCTGATTGTGTTTTGAATTGCTAAAAATGTGTAAAATTTGATTATTTTCCAGAATACTAAGCGTTAAATCACTTTCATTGATACTTTTAAAGGGCATTTTCCAAGCAAACATGGTTTTCATAAAATCTTTAGAAATATTTTCTGTGCCACCACCTTCCTCATTTTTGGTAAAAATATTCACAAATCTTCCTTTGGATTGCAACAACCAAAACGTAAATTTTTCAAGCTGTCCATACAAACCGTCAAAAATATAAACTTCTTTAATATTTTCTGCCAAATCTCCGTTTGACAAAATATAAGCTATGCCTTCATAACCACCACTATGTCCTGCTAAGGCAATATTCCCAACCCTCAAATTTTTAACTCCTATTTGATCGCTTACTTTTAGCAAAACATCTTGAACAAAAGAACCAAAACCATTTTTATCTGCTAATTTGCCCGCATAAGAATCAGGAACACTTTTTGCCAACTGCGGAATGACCAAAATCGTATTTTTCTTTTCGGCTTGTGCCAACTGTTCTATGAGCATAAATTTGGTCAAAACGCTATCTACTTTTGCCCACCAGCCGTGCAAATAAACCACCATATCTATTTTATTTCCTAATTTTGCATTTTTTGGGATAAAAATAAACACTGTGCTGTCGGAATAATGAATATCCGCAGGATAGTTTTTACCTTGATACAGAAAACCATTTGCCCTTTCTTGATGCGGAAAAGGAGCTGTTTTTAAAGTAGTCTTGATCAAAGTTCCGTATGATTTGAAACGAGAATAGGCATCTTGCGCCAATAAATAACTGTTAAAAACACAAAATAATAACAAAGAGAAAGATATTTTTTTCATTGGATCATTTTTTAGCCGATTTATAACCAATATTATTCAAAATATTTCATAAAGACAAAATTTTGTTAATTTTTTATTTAGAAATGAAAACTTTTATAAGACATACCGCCTTATAAAAGTTTTTAAGTAGGAACTCAAAATAAAAGTATATTCTGTAAAACAGAATTTTCTGTTAAAATATTGATTTTCAGCAGGTTACAATATTCACAGACTGAAGTCTGTGTTACATTTATTTTGTCTCATTACTTACTATGATTTCATTGGTAGCACTTTTTCGGCAAAACTGATCCCAAAATCTACTAATTTTTTCAAAATAGGTTCATAAATAGCCCTTTTATTCGGAATTTGTACGCCTTTTCCTTGAATTTGGTTTTTCATTAGTAAATGCGCACCCACTGCCAAAGGCAAACCTACCGCCTGCGACATGGCAGTTTCTTGTTCGTTTCCTTCCAAAGTCATGGTCGAAAATAATTGGTAATTTTTGTTTTCCAACCGATATTCAACAATGTGCTGCATGACCAACAAATCTTTGTCTTTTGGTGCTAATTTCCACTTACTTTCGAGTAAATGTTGCAAAATTTTTGCAGGAGATGCTTTTTCTAAGCCTATTTTTGTAGGTTCAAAAATTCCTAACCAATCTAATTTGGAAATGGTTTGCTTAGAAAAATGCAATTCTTTTTCGAGTTGATCTTTTAGATTCATGTCTGATTTTGGCAAAAAAGATCGCAAAAAATCGGCATAAGTCAAAGATTCTGAATGGTCAATGGGGTAGGAGTCGTCAGTCATTCCCAACTGCACAAAAACATTCCAAGACTCACAAAAACCCTTGCGGCGCAAAGTACCACGCAAAATGGTTGGAATGTTCTCAATGCCATACAACTCTCTGTAAATCAATGAGTCACGGTTTGGATAACCTTCAAAATCTCCATAATTATCTATTTGGATTTTTTCCAAAGAAGAAAAAAGTCGGTGATAAGGCACATATTTTGGTTGAGAATCTTGCAAATATTTTGCTACGCCTTGCCCTGCCAAAACCACATTTCGCGGATTCCAAGTAAATTTATAATTCCAAGGATTATTGTCATAAGCGGGGGCAATCAAACCACCTGTATAAGATTTGAAAGACAAAATTTCTGCGCCTTTTGCCTTTAATTCGTCAAAAATTTGCATGGCGGACAAGTGATCTATTCCAGGGTCTGCCCCTAATTCGTTCAAAAAAAGCAAATTTTTTGCCTGTATTTCTTTGTCCAAAGCCTTAATTTCAGGTGAAACATAAGAAGCAGTTAAGAAGTTTTTACCAAATTTTAGAGCCGTAGCAGCAGCTTTGTAATGCAAAAAAGCGGGCAATAAAGATACAACCAAATCGGTTTTACTGATCTGTTCTTCGCAGATTTTTGAGTCGTGAACATCAAAAAAAATGGCTTTCCCATAAGGATTTTTTGCAATTTTGGCTTCGGCTAATGCCAAATTCATATCACCAACCACAATTTGCCAATCTTCTTTTGGAGCTTGGTCTAACAAATATCGGATCAAACTTCCCGAAGAAAGTCCTGCGCCGATTATAAATATTTTTTTGGGCATGAGTTTTATTTTTGGTTTTTAGAAAGTAATACTACTGTGATGTATATAATTTTTGTAAATTTAATAATTCCTTGATTATAGCCTAAAAATACAAATAATTCTTTTGTACTGCCTATATTTTTTTTTACTGTTAGTTATTGATTATCAATTTGTTAAGTCTTTTTTTATTTTTTAATCTTTGTGTGAGTTCAAAAAAAATATTTTGTGATCCTGATTTAGTGTCATTTTCTAATTTCTTGAGAATAAATAATGAATCCTTTCATCATAATTTTATTAAAAACAAATTTTTTTTCTATTTTTGCAAAAAAACAAGACCGAAAAGGTTTATATTTTTTTAAAATTTTTATGGAAAAAAAATTACCTAAACGCAACGAAGATTATTCGGCTTGGTACACTGAACTCGTCAAAAGGGCGGATTTGGCAGAACATTCTGCCGTAAAAGGTTGTATGATCATCAAGCCTTACGGCTACTCAATTTGGGAAAAAATGCAACAAAATTTGGATAGAATGTTTAAGGAAACAGGGCATTCAAACGCTTATTTTCCGCTTTTTATTCCAAAATCTTTTTTGAGCAAAGAAGCCTCTCATGTCGATGGTTTTGCCAAAGAATGTGCCGTAGTTACGCATTATCGCCTCAAAAACGCGCCTGATGGCAGTGGCGTAATTGTCGATCCTGAAGCCAAATTGGAAGAAGAACTCATTGTCAGACCGACTTCTGAAACGATCATTTGGAGTACCTACAAAAATTGGATTCAATCTTACCGCGATTTGCCTTTGCTAATCAATCAATGGGCGAATGTGGTGCGTTGGGAAATGCGAACTCGTTTGTTTTTGAGAACTACCGAATTTTTGTGGCAAGAAGGGCATACCGCACACAGTACTTCGCAGGAGGCAGTCGCAGAAACCAAGCAAATGCTCGAAGTTTATGCCGAATTTGCAGAAACTTTTATGGCTTTGCCTGTGGTTAAAGGCAAAAAAACCGAAAGCGAAAAATTTGCAGGCGCAGAAGATACCTATTGCATCGAGGCTTTGATGCAAGACGGGAAAGCCTTGCAAGCAGGAACTTCGCATTTTTTGGGGCAAAATTTTGCAAAAGCATTTGACGTTAAATTTTCGAACAAAGAAAA
>RDXG01000276.1 GCA_004292785.1 Bacteroidota bacterium | reverse complement strand
CATTCCTTGACTGACTTTGTAAGCACCGTTATATTGTGCCACTTCTTCGCCCATCAAAAACACTCGGCTGTCCCTGCGCATTTCTTCTGACATTGCCTCGCGCAACGCCTCTCTGAACTGAATTTCTCTCATATATTTGGAAAATTTTTAATAGCTACGATCTTTTTTTGCTTACAAAAGTCGTTTAAATCTTTGTAAGAACAAATATTTTTGTTTATAAAAACAAATAAAAGTAATAAATTAGAAAAAACGAAATATTTAGGAATTTTCGTTAAAAAAAAGTTTTTGTTTATACAAAACAGGCAAAAATTGCCTTGCTACTTTATATCATCTTTTTCAAAACTAATTAGCACGTCTTCCATTACCCAACCTGCCCGAAGTTTATTTTCTATCTTAAAAATATGTATGGGTTCGGCACTTCTTCGAGTTTTAAAATCGCTGCTGTCCCATTTTCCGTTCAGGTTTTCGTCTATCAAAATCTTGACTTGCTTTTCACCAATGGTCAAATATTTGGCAACAAAAGTTTTTGGATTTTTAAATTCACGTTCAATTACGCCTTTGTCATTGATAATTTGCATCAAAAAACTCTCGACTTCGGTTTGCACAACGCCTGTCATGGTGCCATAATCTTCCTCCTTTTTGATTTTATATTCTACTTTTGAGGCTTTGCTTGTATCGTTTTCGAGGGAAATAAACATATTTTTTTTGATGTTTAATTCCATGTTTTCGTTGAACACAAATTTTTTCTTACAACGCAATTCTGTGTCGTTTTTGTCCCAATAAAAATCTGCGGAGTCAAAATAATTATACAAAGTATCTTTGTCAAATTTGTAAGATAAACTATCAACAGCATAACTAATCATGGGTTTGTTAAATTGAAAACGAATTTCTACCGAATCGTTTTTCACAAAATCTGAACCGCTGGCGGGCAAAACATTAAAGGCAAAAGGCAAAGTTTTTTTGGAATTTGCTTTGGCATCAAACTTAACAAAAAAAGTAGAATCAACTGTATTTTTGATCGAATCGGACAAAGAAACGCTAACTTTTACGCTGTCCGCAAAGTCTTCAGGCTTAAAAAAACGGATCAGGTCTTTGTCTTTGTGATAAGCAATTTTTTTGTCAAAAGCCGAATCAAATTTGATTTGATAGTCAAAAATGGTCTTGTTAGCGGCAATTTCAAAATATTGTCTGCGGGGGCGTGCGCTCTGAAACTTAAATTGTTTGAGGTCGTATTGCGACAAATAAATGGTGTTTGAAGGACTGCCAAAATCTTTTAATTTGAGTGTATCAGCCAAAAAACCAATCGTTTCATCGGGAGCATTGTAAATCAAATCGGCTTTTTTGCCCTCGATCAAGGCATAAACTTTGTAGTTTCCTGCGCGCATATTGCTAACTTTAAAATATCCCAACGAATCGGCTTTTGTGAAATATAGCGGGCGATCCTGATCCACATCTAGCGTGTCGTTTGCCTCATAAATGGCTATATTTGCCTTTCCAACTGTATTTCTGGACATCAAATCTCGAACTTCACCGCTCACAAACAAAGAATCGATAAAAAAAGTGGTGCTAAACGCAATTTTCACGTTTTCGGCAATGTTACTTTCACGCACATCTACGATTGACTCGCCAAAATCCATCACATAAGTAGTGCTGTCCTTGAAAGGTTTGCTAAAATTGATAAAAACCATATTTTTGACTACTTCGTAGGTGTATTCGTTTTCGATATTTGGAACGATGACCAGATTTTTTTTCAAATTTTTCACGTCAATTAGTTCGTCAAATTCCAACACAATTTGGTTTCCTTTTACGTGAGTGCTTTGATGTTTTGGGCTAGAATCGGTCAAAACAGGCTTAATGGTGTCTTTTATTCCGCCTGTGATCGAACTCATGCTCGCACAAGATTTGATAATAAACAACAAAAACAAATAAAAACAATAAGTAAGGACTCTCATTTTTTGCAATTTTTTTGTGCAAATATAATAATGTTTTTAATTATTTGGATTTTGTGGGTTTGTTTTGTAGGTTTGGGTTTCGTAAACGCAAGGTGGGGTATTTTTATGTTGTGTACAATTACAATCAAACAAAACGCAAAAAAATGACACATAAATTATTCCTAATTATTCTCATATTGACTTATAGTTTTAGTTACTCTACACGATCATTTTTTTCTATGCTGTTGTTTGTGTCCGTACAACCAACAGCGGGAATATTGTTCACGTTCTGCCTAGTTCGTAACAAAGCATTTCTACGCAGCATTTACCCTAAAACGGTTCTTTTTAATTTTTTTTCTTATTTTTGCTTTTGTAGGAACAACGAAATGCCGTGTGGTTTCCGCAAATCGGAAGACGTTGCTTAGTGAAGGGTGCGTAGAGACGCTTCGCTAAACTCTACGCACAACGGGGGCGTAGAAACACTTTGCCAAATTCTACACACAAGATGGACAATCTTTATTCCTAACAAAATTAAAAAACTTAAGTAATAAATCTAAATTTTACATTGCTATTCAATAAGAAAATAAAAATTAATAAATATTTTACTTATTAATTTTTATTTTTTACCTTTGCAACCTTATTACAAAAACGGAGTGCTGTGCCTGTTGGCATTGAAGCACCAAAAATAAAGCTAACATTAAAAAAAATGGCTGGAATATTAGGAAAAAAAATCGGAATGACTAGCACCTTCGGGGCAGACGGACGTAGCATAGCTTGCACACTTATTCAAGCTGGACCTTGCGTAGTTACACAAGTCAAAACCGAAGAAAAAGACGGTTATATCGCTTTTCAATTGGGTTATGGTGAAGCCAAACTAAAAAACACCACCCAACCATTACAAGGACATTTCAAAAAAGCAGGCACAACTCCTAAGCGCAAACTTGCGGAATTTGGTGGTTTTTTGAAAGATTTTAAACTAGGTGATACCATCACAGCAAGTGATCTTTTCGCAGAAGGCGACAAAGTAAGCGTCATCGGTACTTCTAAAGGACGTGGTTTTCAAGGTGTTGTTAAAAGACACAACTTTTCTGGGGTCGGCGGTGCAACTCACGGACAACACAACAGACTTAGACACGGTGGTTCTAACGGTGCGTGTTCGTTTCCAGCAAGAACTTTCCCTGGTATGAGAATGGCAGGTAGAATGGGAAATGATCGAGTGAAAGTTTCAAATTTGAAAGTCATTAAAATATTGCCTGAACAAAACCTAATTTTGGTAAGTGGTTCAGTGCCAGGCGCAAACAATTCTTTTGTAGCCATCGAAAAATAAAAATGTCCTGTGGGTTTAAAAGCCTACGAAAAAAAATCTTAGAAACATGGAATTATCAGTTTTCAATATATCAGGTGCTGACACAGGTAAAAAAATTACCTTAGCGGATTCGATTTTCGGCATCGAAAAACCAAATGATCACGCTATTTATTTAGACGTGAAACAATTTTTGGCTAATCAGCGTCAAGGTACGCACAAATCCAAAGAACGTTGGGAAGTAGCTTATTCGACCAAAAAAATCAAAAAACAAAAAGGTACAGGCGGTGCGAGAGCAGGTAGCATCAAAAGTCCTCTTTTTGTGGGTGGTGGTCGTGTATTCGGTCCTAGACCAAGAGATTATTATTTCAAATTGAACGTTAAATTGAAACAATTGGCTCGTAGATCAGCATTGACTTACAAAGCTAAAGAAGCTCAAATTAAAGTTTTGGAAAATATTTCTTTCGAAAAACCAAATACAAAAAATTATTTGAAAATGATTGCTGCTTTGGCAATTACTACCAAAAAAACTTTGTTGGTTGTTCCAGAACACAACGAAAACGTGTACCGTTCTTCAACAAATTTGAAAAAAGCAAAAGTTGTAGTGGCAGAACATTTGAACACTTACGATGTAATGAATGCCGACACTTTGATTTTGTGCGAAGGCTCATTAGAAAAAATTACTCAAATTCTTGGTTAAATTCTCACAAAACCCTTGAAATTAATCAATTTTAGGTGTTTTGTCTAAAAATATTTCATAAAATGGAAATCTTAAAAAGACCTTTGATTACTGAAAAAGTTACGCAACAAAACATTAAAGGCGTGTACGGATTCATTGTAGAAAAAACTGCAAATAAAATTCAAATTAAAGAAGAAGTGGAGTCTATGTATGGCGTAGTAGTAGCGGAAATCCGCACAATGCGTTATTTGGGCAAGAAAAAAAGTCGTTCTTCAAAAGGTGGAGTAGTTGTTGGTAGAAAAGCATCTTTCAAAAAAGCATTGGTTCAGTTGAAAGAAGGGGATTTTATCGATTTTTATAGCAACGAAACTGCTGCTTCTTAAATCATTTTTTACGTTTGCTAAAAGTTTTAGACTTTAGCAAACGTATTTTTTTTATCAAAAATTTCCCCTCTCTTTATGATCAAATCCATGACAGGATTCGGTGCTTTGCAAATCGAATCGGAACAATTTACACTTAATATTGAAATAAAGTCGATCAATTCCAAATTTATGGATTTGTATTTGCGTTTGCCCAATCATTTTTCAGACAAAGAATTGGCGGTCAGAAATATGATTAGCAAGGTTTTGGTGCGTGGGAAAGTGGCAACTTTTATCACCTATTCCAACAAACAAGAACTTCTGAACAAAATTAATTTTAATCACGAAGTTATTGAACATTATTACCAAACTTTGAAACAAACCGCAGACAAATTGGGAGCAAATACCAATAATTTGTTTAGTTCTGTGCTTGCTTTGCCTAATGTTTATACTTCGCTTGGCAATGTTTCTGACGAACAAGAATGGAGTTTTGTGGAAAATGCCATCGAAAAAGTGATTTTAGAATGTGATCAGGCTAGAATTGAAGAAGGAAAAGCCTTACAAACCATGTTAGAAGATTGCATTGCCAAAATTTCGGAGGCTTTGGCTAAAATTGAAGAACTTGATCCTTTGCGAATGATCAGACAGCGTGAAAGGTTGCAAAAACAAGTCAATGATTTGCTCAATAGTGAAAGTTTTGATCAAAACCGTTTTGAACAAGAATTGATTTATTATTCCGAAAGATTTGATATTCATGAGGAAAAAATACGTCTAAAAACTCATTTGCCTTACTTTTTGAACACCATTGCCGAAAAAGAATCGAATGGGAAAAAACTAAATTTTATTTCCCAAGAAATTGGTAGAGAAATTAACACCATTGGTTCGAAAGCCAATGACGCACAAATTCAGCAGTTGGTAGTTTCAATGAAAGAAGAACTCGAAAAAATTAAAGAACAATTAAGTAATATTTTATAAATTTTATTTGCTTTTTTTTAAGGCTTAATTATTGTTAAATCCCGTTTTTAACAGTAATTAAGCCTTTTTTATTGAACTAATAATTTTTTTTTAGTGTTGATCTTGTAATTACTACACCAGATCACACTAACTATGAAAATATTATTACTAATTTTTGTCTTTTTAATAAGTATTTTATTTTGCCATGCCCAGAATACTATTACCGTAAATACTGTAAGCGGTTCGCCTTTTTGTGCAGGTTCTACGATTACTGTTCCCTTTACGACAACGGGTACTTTCAGTCCTGCCAACACGTTTACTATCGAATTTTCAGATGCAAGCGGCAGTTTTGCTAATCCTATAAATATTGGTACTTTAATTGGTCAAAATGCAGGCAGTGCTTTTGCAGATATTCCTGCCAATACGCCTAGTGGCATGGGCTATAAAGTAAGAGTTAGCTCCAATGCTCCTTCGCAAACCAGCCTAAATGCGAGCAATGCCTTTACTGTTCAATCTGTTAGTGCAAATCCTAATATTTTTGGGAATAACGTTTGGAATGTTTATGTGTATAAAGACTATAATTTTACGCAATATGTGGGTTCTTATACCGAAAACTCCTTGAGTTTTGATAGCCAAAACAAATATACGCAATATGCCTCGCCAATGACCGCAGGCGGATATAGCGGTTGTAATGTTGGCAATACTAACTATTCTGTTTCCTACAAAAGAACAAATTTTGCTTGCGGATATTATCAAGTTGATCTTCCGATAGTAGATGATGAAGTGGTTTTGATGGTAGATGGTGTAAATGTTTATCAAAAAAATACGTATTCAACAAATTTGTTAAATGTTTGGCGCGGCTATTTGGGTACAAATTCGCAAGTAGAATTTAGGCACAAAGCAGGTACAGGCGGAAATATTTTGATAGCCAATTTTAGTATTTTGCCTGATCAAACTACTGTTTCAGCAGATGCCAATATTTGCGCTTCTGGTTCTACGGTGCTTTCAGTTTCTAATCCTGTGGCTTTGTCATATCTTTGGTCTCCTTCGGCAAATTTGAGTAGTTCTTCGGGCGCGAATGTAACCGCAAATCCAACTTCTACAACGGTTTATAGTGTAACAGGGACTCATGCGGCATCAGGTTGTAGCATTACAAAATTTATTACGGTTACAGTTGGAGCAACTCCTGCTTTGTCAATTAGTCCGACTTCGGCTACGGTTTGTGCGGGGCAATCTGTCAATTTAAACGCAAGCGGTTCGGGACTTTATACATGGTCACCTTCGGCAAGTTTGAATACTACTAGCGGAGGGACTGTTATTGCCACCCCAAATGCAACAACTACCTATTTTGTAACAGGTAACAATGGTTGTAGCAATACTTTTAGTAGCGTAACTGTTATAGTAGGTTCGGGAGTTGATCCAAATATTTTTGGTAATAATTCTTGGCGTGCTTATGCCTACAACGGCACTTTTGCGAATCCTGTGATGGGAGTTTATACGGCAAATGGTTTAAATTTTGACTCTCGAACTGCTTGGGTAAACGGCAATAATGGTTCGCCTTCTTCGGCGGCAGGTTATGTCGGTTGTGCGGTTGGAGTGGATAATCATTCAGTTTCTTACAAAAGACAAGGTTTTGTTTGCGGAATTTACCAAATTGATATTCCTTACCATGACGACGGCTGTTTTTTGTTGATTGACGGTGTGCAAGTTTTTGCACATAACGGCTGTTGTGATGTGCATAATAACGTTTGGAAAGGCTTTTTAGGCACAAACTCAAAAGTAGAATTTAGATGGAACGAAGGAACAGGCGGTTCTGGCGGCGCGGTAAATTTTACGCTTTTGCCCTTAATTCCAAGTCCTGATCCAACAATATGCACAGGAACTTCGGTAGTTTTGTCTGCTCAAAATATTGCAGGTACAACTTACACATGGACTCCAAACACGTCTTTGAGTGCCACCAATACGGCTTCAGTAACAGCAAATCCTGTTTCTACAACTACTTACACTTGTACGGCTTTTCATTCGGCTTCGGGTTGCACAATTAACCAGACAACCACAGTAAATGTAACTGATGTAGTTTTAGGATTAAATGTTACTTCAAGTCAGTCTATAATTTGTGTGGGACAAAGCAATACTTTGACTGCTACAGGAGGAAATAACTATGTTTGGTCGCCTAATTTATACCTCAATACCAATTTGGGAAGTGTGGTTATTGCTAATCCGCCTTTTACAACCACATACACTGTAAGTGCCGATGGCGGTTGCGGAATTATGGTAACAGCACAAATTACCGTACAAGTAGGGGCTGGAAATCCGAATATTTTTGGGAATAATGTTTGGAATGTTTATGCGTATAACGACAATAATTTTACGCAATATGCAGGTTTTTATACCGAAAACAACATGAATTTTGCATCAGATACTCGTTGGGTAAATGGCTCTAACGGAACGCCGTCTTCAGCAAATGCTTTAAGCGGATCGGCTTATGTGGGCTGTTCTGTGGGGATTGATAATCATTCTGTTTCTTACAAAAGAACAAATTTTGCTTGCGGATATTACCAAATTGACATTACCAAACACGATGATGACGCTTTTTTGTATATCGATAATGTTTTGGTTTGGCAACATTTGGGTTGTTGCGATGCTCATGCCAACGTTTGGCAAGGTTTTTTGGGAGCAAATTCGAAAGTAGAATTTAAATGGAAAGAAGGAGGAGGAGGTTCTAATGGAGGAATGAATATTACAAATATTTCTTCTGCTGTGCAATATACTTCGCCTTCCGTAACCATTTGTCAAGGTTCTAGTGCAAACTTAAACGCTTTTTTGTCTGTGTACCCAAGCATGACATATAGTTGGTCTTCAAATTTGCCTTTGTCCGATCTTACATTGAGTTCGAATACAGGAAATAATGTAACTGCCTTTGTTTCAGGAGCTAACAACGCCACGATCAACGTTATTGGCACAGATCCGATCACAAATTGTTCATTAAATCGATCTATTTTTATTTCGGTTCAACCTTTGCCAAATACCAAAGTTACGCCAATTTCAAAAACCATTTGTAGAGGCGAAAGTGTGTTTTTAACAGCTTCTGGGGCATATACTTATTCTTGGACTCCAAATTCGAGCCTAACTTTTTATACCGCTTTGGGCTATATTGTAGAGGCAAAACCTTTGAATGACGTAATTTATACCGTTTCTGGCGGAAATAATTGTGATTTTAATTCTGCAAACGTATTTATTACGGTCAAATTTCCAAGCCTGACAGGTACAGAATTTGGGAATAACGTTTGGAATGTTTTTGCTTATTCAGGAAATAATATCAATCCTAATCAAAATCTTTTGAGAGGTCATTATACCGAAAATAGTTTGAGTTTGGATTCTCGTAGCCGTTGGGGAGAGTATTTATCGCCTTCTTCTGCATCAGGCTATGTGGGTTGTGATGTGCCTGTCGACAATCATTCGGTTATTTACAAACGAACAAATTTTCCTTGCGGAGTGTATAGAATTGACATTCCAAACCATGACGATGGGTGTCAATTATTTGTGAACGGGGTGCAGGTTTTTTCGCATATTGGCTGTTGCGATTCGCATTATAACGTTTGGCAGGGAGTTTTAACTTCTTCTTCTACCGTAGAATTTCGTTGGCAGGAGGGAACAGGTGGTTCTCATGGCGGAATAAATTTGGCTTTTGCCTCACAAACTGCCACACAAACTACTTGGACAGGCGCGGTAAATAATGATTGGTTTAATTTGTTAAATTGGTGTAGCACCATTCCTACCTCGACCATTGACGTGTTAATTCCTGCTTTGGGCGTAAATTTTATGCCCATGATTAATACTTCTGGGGCAGTTTGCAAAAATTTGGTCGTAGAAAATAACGCAACTTTAACCATAAACGGCACAAACAATTTGGCAGTTTATGGAAATTGGCAATGCGATGGAACGTTTAATTCGAACAATTCTACGGTTAATTTTTTGGGAAATTCGAGTAATACGATTGGCGGAAGTAGCTCAGGATCAACGTTTTACAACATGATTTTGAACAAAGCAAACCAAACTTTGACCATGCAAAACGCCATCGCCATCAATCAAAATTTGAATTTGACAAACGGAGGACTTATTCTAAATAGCAATTCTTTGATAATAAATAACGCTTTTGCTACTGCTATTGTCAGACAAAATAATGCTTTTATCCAAAGCGAAACCAATGCGGCTTACAACCCTAGCCAAATTTGTTGGAATACAGGCAACAATACAGGCAGTTTTGTGTTTCCTTTTGGAGTTTCTGCTACTGAATATATACCTGTAACCATAAGCAAAAACGATAATACTACAACCATTTTTTGCGTTTCTACCAGAGGCACAGGGGCAGCCAATATGCCTTTGAGTACAGGTACATATTTTGGTGGTGGTGCCTCTGGTTATGACCTAATTGATCGTTGGTGGGACATCAATTCTAGCATAAATCCTTTGCCTGTGGGTGCTGTAGACTTGATTTTATCTTATAGAGGTTCAGAAAATACTTTGCCTGTAAATCCAAACAACAAAATTAGGATTCAGCATTTTGATAATGTAACCCTAAAATGGGATTTGCCTTTTGCACAAAAAACAACTTCTGTTACTTCGGGTATAGGTACAGTTCATGCTTTGGGAATCAATAAATTTTCGCCTTTTGTGGCAGTTTCAGAAAACAATATTTTGCCTGTCAAATTGTTGTATTTTTCTGCTAAAAAATCAGAAAAAACAGTTATTTTGAATTGGGAAACGACTTCTGAAAGCAATAACGCCTATTTTGTGGTTCAAAAATCACGTGATTTGCAAAATATTTTGTCTGTGGATACACTTAAAATTTTGCACGCAAATTCATCAGAAAATAAGAAATACCAAATGGTTGATCAAAAGCCTTTTTTAGGAAAATCTTATTATCGTTTGTTGCAAATTGACCTCGATGGCACAGAAAATTATTCGAAATGGTCTGCCGTAGAAATGGAAGATTTACCCAAAAACGAAATCATTTTTTACCCAAATCCAACCAATTCAGAAGAAATGAATTTGCAATTTTTGGGCAAAGAAAACGAAGAAATACAAATTATTTTCAATGACTTGATGGGCAAAGAAATTTTTAGGCAAAACCATAAAAGTGATGCCACAGGCAGACTAGAAATTGCTTTGAAAGCACCAAATTTGCCCGCAGGAATTTATTTTTGCGGCGTAAAAACTTCAGATTTTATGCAATTTGTAAAAGTGATTTTAGAAAAATGAGCTAATTATAAGGTTTCATGCCATATAATTTGGCTTTTTTAGAAAAAAACTAAAATTTAATTAGATGACGATTTCTTTTCGTTTTTCTGACTTGTATGGGATAATCTTATTGACAATGAAATTATCTAAACAAACTACAGAAGGCTGTTAATTTTTCTCACAAAAAAAACCTTAGAGTTTTTAAACTTTAAGGTTTTTGTGTAGAGAGAGAGGGATTCGAACCCCCGAAAGTGTTACCTTCAACGGTTTTCAAGACCGCCGCATTCAACCGCTCTGCCATCTCTCTAATTGTGAAACAAAGGTAAAGGCTTTTTTTTTATGATCCAAATGTTTTGCTAATTTTTTTTATTTTTTTTTAATTAGGACAGCATATTTTTTTGAAATTGTGGTAAAATAACAAAAAAGTCAAGGAATTTGATCTAAGAAAAGCCTACTAAATTTTATAAAAACATGAAAAATTACTTATTTTTTATAATGATTTTGGGTTTTCAGTACAATTTACGGGCGCAAAATACAAGTCAAAATGTGGTGGAATATCCTATAAAAATTAAAGATCAAGTAGAATTTAATGATGACGAAAAAAAGGCTCATCAGCGTACCAGATTGGTTTACAGGCAGTTTGGTTCTGATGGAAAATCAAAATATGTGATTCAGTTGGTGGCTTTACTCAAAGATCAAAACTTTCCTTTGTTCAAATATCCAAATGACGTTTGGATTCAGATTTTGGAAGGAAAAGCCATTTTAGTCATCAACGGCGAAGATTATTTGTTGGAAGAAGGGGAAGTTTTTGTTGTTCCTCTGGAAACGCCTCACGAAGTTCGAGCAAATGGGAAGAACCTAAAATTTATGATTATCAAATAAAATGTCTTAAAAAAAATAAAAACGAGTAATTAGATTAAACAAAATTTTGTTTAATCTAAGACTTTTTTTATAATTCCAACCAATCACCGAGCTGTCTGCGGTCTTTTTTGGTGGGTCTGCCTTTGCGGTTGTCAATAAATCCCGAATTTTTGATGGCTTCTAGTTTTGCCAACTCTTCGGTAGGTGTGATGTCTTTGATAAATTCTGTTACCAATTTTGCCCCTACGCGCTGTTCTGTAATGCCAATAATTTCGTAAGATCGCCAAATGGGTAAGTCTTTAACTTCTATTTTGTCGCCAATTTTAATTTCTCTTGACGATTTTAGGTTCATTCCACCAATTTTTACTTTTTCGTTTTTGCAAGCATCTGCTGCGAGGCTTCGGGTTTTGAATAAACGTACTGCCCACAAGAATTTATCGATTCGCATATAATTTGATTAATTTTATTATTTTTGTTTCGAAATCATTTATTTTAATGTTATACGTTAAAATTAATTATTTTGATCAATTATTCCAATTTTTGAGTAAAATTTTATGAAAAATTTATTAATTCTATTGATTTTTATCAGTGTTCAAGCCTTTGGACAATCAGAACTTATCAAAAAAAACTTGTTAGGCAAACGTTGGGGGCTTGCCCAACTGATCGAAATTGATGATCAAAAACAAGACATCAAAATCCGAATGAGGGATTGCAGTGAGGAGTTTCTCGAAATTTTGGGTGACAGAACTTTTATTTCACCTGAAATGGAAAAAGATGGAAAATGGGAAATTATAAACGATTCAATGCTTGTTTTCAGAAAAGATACGGGAAAAAAGTTGAGAACTGTTGCCATTAGCTATCTCTCAGCGGATAGTTTGGTTTTGACAGAACGTTTTGGAAAAAATGCTTTTGTTGAAACTTACAATGTTTGCAAAAGCAATGACAGCACTTATTACGACAATTACGAATCTTTTGAAGAGTTTGAAAGTTGGGGCGTAGTGGCTGCTTTTCAACAATTTGATTATGGAAATTTGGAAGTCGGGATCGGCAGAGGAAAAATAGATTTAGACAATAATTTTTATGCAATTTCTGGAAATTTAGAACTTGCCCCTTGGAATAATTTGTATGGGCTTTCGGTTAATGCATGGTCTGAAGGCTGGTTGATGTACGGTTTGGGTGCGGCTGCACACAGCAATTTTTCGAAAGTAAGTTTTGGAATTAAGCCCATGTTGGGTTTGAGTACGACCAGATTGTTCAAAAAATCGGGTTGGGCATCGCATATTGCGTATAGTTATGAAGTAGAAATTGGTAGCCAAAAACTAGAAAAACTAAACCGACACGCCCTTACTTTGCGGATTTATATGCCTTTTCAACGCAAAACCAAAGTTATTCGCAGACGATATGCCGAATAAGAAGCCTTATTTTCAAGCACACAGATAACACAGATTTTGCTGATTTGTACTGATTTTATCCGTTTAGATCAGCAAAATCTGTGTTATCTCCGTGCTAATTTTTATTATTTTGACAAATACAATTAAAAAAATTATTCATAAAAATTTACCCAAAAATTCATGAAATTCATACTATTTTTAGTTTTTAGCTTATTTTTTAACCCAATTTTTGCCCAAAAACAAAAATATTGGCAACAAAAAGTTCATTATCAAATTCAAGCACAACTCGACGACCAAAAAGATGCTTTGTTTGGAAATTATCAACTCAAATATTACAACCAATCGCCTTATGTGTTGCAAGAAATTTATTTTCATCTAAACGAAAACGCTTTTCAGCCAAAATCCTATTATCATCAATTATTGCTCGGCAACAAAACCCCTGTTATTTTTGGAAAAAACGAAAAAGATGGCTTGGGAATGATCGTAAAAAATGTGTTGGTAAACGGCGAAGCGGCGGCAACAGAATTAGACAACACCATTCTCAAAATCGAACTCAACGAAGCACTAAGCGCAGGGGATTCTGTTACGATAAATTTGCAATTCGAAACCTATTTTGGCGAAGGCGGAAGTTTGCGTAGGCGAATGAAAATGTTTAAAAATCACGGTTTTAAGCACTATAACGGCACACATTGGTATCCTGTGGCTTGCGTTTATGATCGAAACGGTTGGGATTTGTCGCAACATTTGGACAAAGAATTTTACGCAAATTTTGGCACATTCGAAGTAGAAATTACTGCCCCAAACGACTACATTTTGGGCGGAACAGGAATTTTGAAAAACGAGTCCGAAGTGTTGCCCGATACTTTAAAACGAAAATTAGACTTAAACAATTTTGCAAAAAAAGCCTACAATTCTCCGCCTTCGATCCCGATTATTAGAGAAGAAGGAAAAACAAAAACTTGGAAATTCAAAGCCGAAAAAGTGCATAATTTTGCCTTTGTAGCCGCCCCAACTTACCGAATAAAAAGGGTAAAAAGCAAATTGGGCATCATTGTAGAGGCTTTGATTCAGGAGTCGAATGCGCCAAAAAATCAGGAAACTGCCGAACTTACTGCCTATATTATCGATTTTTATTCCGAAAAATTTGGCAAATACGAATACCCAAAATTTACAGTTGCAGACGCACAAGATGGCACAGAATACGGCATGATGGCAATTATTACGGGAATTTA
>RDXG01000275.1 GCA_004292785.1 Bacteroidota bacterium | reverse complement strand
TGCGAAAGCAAAGACTGTTCTGCCTCGATTTTGATTCTGATTTGAATTTCAGAAACCGAAAGCGGTTCTTCTGCTTCCAAAACTTCCAACACTTTGAGCCTGATCGGGTGTCCGATGGTTTTCAGAATTTCTGCGACTCGGTTTATTCTTTTGACATCAATATTTCTGACTTTTTTGGCGTTCATTTTCCTTTTGTTTTTGATGATGCAAATATATGAATGTTTTTTCATATACTAATTTTTTTTCAGAAATATTTTTTAATAATATTAGGACTTACGCAAAATGTATTCGCAAACAGGAATGTTTACGATACAGACTTAAAAATTCTGTAAAATTTTTGAAAATGAATAAATTTTTGTTTTTATTTGGAAAAAATATAAAATGATGAGTAATTTAGAAAAAGCAATTCAACTAATTAATGAATTAGAATTTGCAGAATATTTTAGCTTTATGGAAAATTTGGTAGGCAAAAAAGCTGAACTTACACGCCTTCAAAAAATATTTATTACAGGTAAAACTGATGTAGATTTTTATGAACAGCTTAAAGTATTGTCCAAAATAATTTTAAAAGAGAACACCATGAAAGAAGAATTAGATCAGATCAAAAAATTGATCATTCAAACAGATAAAAATAAAGTGCTTGATGCTTTAAGTAATTTTATAAAAAAATATAAACTTACACAAGGCGAATCTGAATTGCTTAATTTGCAATCAGATTATCAAATTTTTCAGAGAGATCAGATCAGGGGCGTGTTGAGTGCTCAAGAGGCTAGTCAAAAAAATTCGCAATTATCTATGCGAGTTCTTAATTTGATAGAACTTTTGGGCAATTCTTCAGGAAATACTGCAATTATTTCAGGAAATGGAAATACGGTTATTCAAGATGTAAAGGTTGAAAAACCAAAAACTGAAGGCAAAAAAACGATTTTGTTTTTGGCATCGAGTCCTTCTACTTTGTCGAGAATGCAGTTGGGTAAAGAACATGACCAAATTCAAGACAACTTACAAAGAGCCAATATGCGCGATTTTTTTGACCTTGAACAGCAATTTGCCACCACTACTGATAGTATGATGCAATCTTTGTTAGACAAGAATCCGTATATTGTGCATTTTTCGGGGCATGGCACAAATTCTTCGGGAGATACAAATTCGGGCGGAATTTACTTGGAAAACGGATCGGGAGATTCTCAATTAGTCAATGCAAAAGCATTAGAGGGATTGTTCAAATTATGTGCATCTCATGTAAAATGCGTAATTTTAAATGCTTGTTATTCTGAAACACAAGCAAAAGCCATCGGCAAAAATATAGAATACGTGGTTGGCATGAATAAGGCAATTTTAGATACTGCCGCTTTACATTTTTCGGTAGGTTTTTATAAAGCTTTAGGAGCAGGAAGAAGTGTTGAAGATGCCTTTGAATCAGGTCGAGTAAAAATTGATATGGAAAATATCAACGGAAGCGATATTCCGCAACTGTTAAAAAATGGGTTGGTTATTAGCGTTTAAAAATCATTAAAAAATGTCTTATTCACAAGTAAATTTTAGGTTTAAATTTCTTAATTCCGAAGGAAAAAAACAAGGAATATTTCCAGTAGATGGCAGAACAGAGGTAGAAGGCTTGCAACTTGGCGACGAAACTATCCATTTTGTAGATATTCACGAAGTCAAACGTTATGGTTCAAGGTTGGCACTTGTTTTGAAACCTTACATCACTTTGAGCAAAGAATTGAGCAAATTTGTGTTGCCACAAACTACAACCATAGTTTTACAAATTTATGAAGGTATGGCATTTGATGTTAAATGTGGCATTGATCAGTTGGTTTCTAGAGAAAACATAAAAATAACAAAATTGCAGATGGAAAAAGAAGGTACAGGCGAGCATTTTAGGTCTTGTCGTTGCCCAAGTTGCGATTCTATGCTGGATTTGTCGATGCTCAAAGAAACAAATATGGTTTATTGCGATTATTGTGAAATGGTTTTTGACCGATTTGGTGGAGTAATTTCTGGCACAGAAGGGCATCAAGTTTGTCCGACTTGTAATTATTACAACCGTTTGCAAGAATATAGGGAAGTGCATTTTTATGCTTACCCAAAAACACGCAAATTTGCCATGCACAAAAACTATTTTTGTGATACTTGTGCCGAAAGAATGTTTGACGAAACCAAATGGAAAAACTTGCCGTATTTGATCGGTGCTTTGCCCACTTGGTATGCAGGTTACAAGGCAAAAACAGGCAGAAATCCAACTTATGAAGAATTAAGTAGGGCAAACCGATTTGCACAAGATTTGGATTTTGAGAAAGCAAAAGAAATTTATAGCGTGCTAATGCTTCACAGTGACGGACATCCTGGTTTGCATTACAATTATGCTTTGGCGTTGTTGCAAAACGGCAAAACAGAGGCAGCAGCTAAAGAATTTCAGGCTTCTTTGGCAGTTTGTTCTAATTATAAACCTACACTGGACATTTTGAAAATATATACTAATTTGCAATAAAAATTATATTTTTTTTACGTTATTAACAGTTTTTTAATGGAAATCAACGTAAAAGGCAAAACTATCTAAAATTGTAAATATTGATATGGCATCAGCAGTTGTCAAAATAAAAGGCGGAATTTTAAGCAGTTTGTTGTTGTTTTCTTTGCGTCAGCAACTTACAGATTGCATTTGTTCAGAAAAATCGGGCATGATCACGGTTGCAGACAGATCGGGAACTATGGCTATTTTGCGCGTCAAAAACGACGAAATTGAAGTTTTAGAACCCAAATTTAAGTTTAAAAGTAGGTTGCTTCGATTGATGATGTATTTTGCGATTCCGCTTTGCATTGGCTTTTTGATTTTGGTGGATATCAAATTGTTAGTCATTGTGGTTATCATTGTTCCGACAAGTTTTTTGTTGTATAAATTTTATAAAAATGTATATAACCAACAATATGAAGTTTATTTGCGAGAAGTGGCTTTGTCCAAAAAAGTATTGCTTACGATAGCCAAAGCCTACGAATTAGCACCCAAAGAACAGAAAGCTCCGCCACCACCGCCTGCGCCGAAGGTTGCTGCGCCAGCGAAACCTGCGCCTGAAAAAACGCCTCCGCCTGCGGGAGATAAACCTAAAAGTTAGAATCTGAAAATTTATAAGGCTTAAAAACCTTATAAGTTTTTCCTATGTTGGCAGGTTTGAGAGAATTTGACCGCACAGGAATTTACTGATCATAAATTTGTTTCAAAGGCATTTGTAAAGCCAAACATTCCAACAAAATGATTTTTCGTTTCCATTCCTACAATTTTTTTCTTAAAATACCGTTAATTATTTTTGTTTTTGCCAAAAACTAAAAAAATTAGAAAATATTGATGCAAAAAAAGAATTATTTACGTTATTGTAACAAGTTTTAAAAATCAATTATTCAACAAAAACAAACCATAAATCTCAAAAACATGAAAAAAATCATTTTTGCATTCATTTTTACATTCGCAATTCAATTTGCCTATGCCGACCAATTGGCTTGGATTAGCAAAGAACAAGCCGAAAAAGCAGTTGCATTTTTGAAAAAACACAAACAAGTCATGCTCTATTGTGCTTGTTGCAACATCGAAGACCCAAAAACCATTGTGGACATCAAAGATGTCTATTTCAGACACCCAAAAATGGGAAATGAAGAACAAACAGACGTTTGGGAAGTAGTGATCAAAGGCAAAACTGCCGACGGAAAGGAAATAGAAACCGAAGTAGATTTGGCATATATTCACGTAAAAAAAGGAAATAAAGCCGTTTGTTTGGGCAAAGAACTTGCTTTTGAATGTGATCCTTGCGTTGTTCCTTTCGATTTTAAATGGAAACAATAATCATTAATTTTAACAGATTTGTCGAAGAAAATTTACTTTTCGACAAATCTAAAAAACTGCTTGTAGCCGTTAGCGGAGGTGTGGATTCTGTGGTACTTTGCAATTTGTTATGGCAATCTAAATTTAATTTTTCCATCGCCCATTGCAATTTCCAATTAAGAAAAGAAGAATCGCTTAAAGACGAATATTTTGTTCGCCAACTTGCTGATAATTACGGACTTGCGTTTTTTGTGAAACATTTTGAAACCAACAAAATTGTTCATCAAGAAAAAAAATCTGTTCAACTCGTTGCCCGCAATTTGCGTTACGATTGGTTTAGGGAACTCCTTGAAAATCAAGGTTTTGACTATTTGCTAACCGCCCACCACCAAAACGATCAAAGCGAAACACTTTTGTATAACCTTTGCAAAGGTACAGGAATTGCAGGTTTGCATGGAATTAGGCTCAAACACAACAAAATTGTGCGCCCAATGCTGTTCGCAAACAAAGATCAAATTTTGGAATATGCTCATTATCAAGGACTTAAATGGCGTGAAGATGCCTCGAATCAGACTACAAAATATAGCAGAAATTTGATTAGGCACAAAATTATTCCTGTTTTCAAACAAATCAATCCAAATTTGGAAAATAGCATTTCGCAAACTGTGGAACGTTTGGCGGCAGTAGAAAGAATTTTTGAAAAACAGATGCAAAGTATTGAAAATCAACTATTTAGCAAAGATTTGCAAGCGCATTATTTGGATTTGGAATTTTTGCAAAGCCAATCAGAACCTTTAATTATTTTGGATTATTTTCTGAAACCCTATCATTTTTCTTATGTGCATTGTCAAGAAATTTTGCAATCTTTTGACAAAAAAACAGGCAAAACTTTTGAGTCTTCGAGCCACATTTTGGTCAAAGACAGAAAAAAATTAGTAATTACTAAAAAAGAGATTTTTGCTTTGCAAAGTATTGATATTCAGGCAGATCAAACAGAAATTAGAGTTTCAAATTTGGAATTAAAATTTTCTGTTCTCGAAAAAAAAGATTTACCAAAAACATTTGACAAAGAAAATATTTTTGTAGATTTAGACAAAATTAAATTTCCTTTAAAACTTAGAAAATGGCAACATGGCGACCATTTTTGCCCTTTTGGAATGAAAGGAAAAACTAAAAAAGTCAGTGATTTATTAACAGAGCAAAAAATTCCTTTAAATTTGAAAAAAAATATTTGGGTACTTTGTTCAGACAAAAAAATTGTTTGGGTAATAGGTTTGAGAACAGATGAACGCTTTAAAATCACCGAAAAAACCATGAAAATTTTGAAAATAGAATTAAAAATATGGAATTAGACAAAATTTTGACAGGAAAAATAGATAAAACTACTTTTCAAGAACTTTTAAGCGAGCAATTTCGCAAAAAAACAGGCATCGATTTGATACAATATCGCAACGAGGAGCTAGTTTCTACTTTGGCAGATTTACTGATTTTTCCAAAATATGCCATTTCCAAGATTGCCGCGCCTGTTTTATGGACTTTTGCAGGGCTTTGGATTGCTTGTTTGATTTTGATGAATTTCGATGGAAGTTCTGCTTTTTCGCTTTTGGTTTTGGGGTCAATTTTAGCACTTCCTAACGGAATTTTGCTAGGAATTTTGAATTTTTTAGATAGTTTATCAGCCGATATGAGCAAAATTTTGTCTTTATCTTTGCAAACAGCCAAAAATATCCTCACAGATTTGAATAATTTGCAGTCAAAAATTAAAGAAGGCGAATTTGAACTTCCCAAATTAAGCGAATTGATCAAAGGCGTGATTTATGTGGTTATTTTGCCATCTTTGAGCAAAGTTATTCAAAAAAAGTTTCCTTTGATTGGCAATTTTGTGGCAAATTTGATGGAACGAATTGTAGAATCTTTGCACAAAAAGACCATTGAATCCATTGAAAAGCAGGAAAAAGAATTGGCAGAAAAAATTGAGGCAAAAACAGAAAATTATGTAGGAATTTTAGATAAATTTTGCCAAAAAAGTATTCAAAAAATAGATTTTGTGGAAGAACAGAGCAGTAATTTGGTCAAAAAATCTATTCAAATGGTTTCCATGCCGATCCGTTGGTTTTCAATTTCTTTTTTGGGCGTGAGCAGCTTATTTTTACTGTTAATGATGTGGCTTTTTAGGTAAAAACTTTTGTTTTGAAAATTATAAATTTATAAAAATAGGTGCTAATTTTTGGCATATTAAAAAAAAAGTAGTCTTTTTTTGTGTTGATTCGTATATTTTTTTCTTAAAACAAAAAAAACAACAATAAAACTTTTATTTTCAAATTTAATCATTTAATTTTAAAATTGAAAAAAATTGATCATCTTTTATACTATGCCACAAGAAATCAACACTCCTGCAAGCGATCCAAATTCGATTGCCAGACAGGAAAGTAGAATTAAAAATCATGGAAATTTGTCAGATGTAGATGCACCTGCCAAAAATATTACCATCAAAAAACTATATTTTTATTCAGGTCCAAACTATTATTTAGACCGAGCATCTGCTGTTTTTAACATTAATTTTTCGCCTTTGATCAAAGAATTTAGTTTGTTCAAAATGAAAATGGCGATTGTGAGCAAATTTCCTCAAATTTTGGACATGGAAACTGCCGATCTGCCCGAATTGTTTGCACAAACTTTGATCATGGTTCAAAAATGCGATTTGGATTTGTTTGTCAATAAATATGATGTTTTGATTGATGAGGAAGAATTTTCTATTGCCGTAGAATATTTGGACGATTATACTTGCGAAGATGCCATTTATTTGGTGGTTAATTGGTTCGAATCTATCGTAAATCCAACGCTTCAATTCAATTTTAGCGCCAAATACAAAGCCTTACAAGCTACTTTTGACAAAAGCGTTTATGGCGGTCCGACCATTTATTCGTTGATTGAAGCGGGTATGAAAAGAGGCGTTCCTGTGAATCATTTGCCCATCGAATCGCAATTTCAATGGGGTTATGGTCGCAAAAGTATTCGCGGAAAATCTACGGTTTTAGACGTAGATGGCATCAAAGATACTGAATTTACACAATACAAAGATGCTTGCAAAGAGTTTTTGCTTACTTGCGGTTTTCCAACTCCAAAAGGAAAAAATTGTTTTGACGAAGAAGGTTTAATTGCAGAATGTACCGAATTGGGCTTTCCTGTGGTTGTAAAGCCTTTGGCGGGTCATAAAGGCGAAGGCGTTACGACAGGAATCACGACTATTGAAGAACTCAAAGATGCTTTTCAGGTGGTTATCAAAGGGCATCAGGAAAACGGAACGGAGTTTCAAGGCGCAATCGTAGAACAGCAAATTTACGGAAAAGATCACCGTTTGCTTACTTTGGGAGGCAAATTTGTGGCTGCTTTGGAACGTGAACCTGCTTTTGTGATCGGGGATGGAAAACATAACATTCAGGCTTTGATCGACATCGAAAACGAAACCAATCCTGACCGAAGCAACAACAGCCGCGCACCGCTTTCAAAAATTAAGATCGACGAAGACCTGATCAAATATCTTACTTTGCAAACTTTGAGTTTGAAATCGGTAATTGCTGACGGAGTAAAAGTCTATTTGCGTAGGGTTGCCAATATTTCTGCGGGAGGAATTTCTACCAATGTTACAGATATTATTCACCCAAAAAACAAAAAATTAACCGAAGATATTGCTAGTTTTTTCAGAATAGCGATCATGGGAATTGATGTTTTGGCTGCTGATATTTCAAAACCTTGGGACGAAGGAAATTTTGGAATCATTGAAATCAATGCGGGACCTGGAATTTATATGCACCTTGCTCCTTTCAAAGGCGGACCTGTGGATGTGCCTAACATGATCATCGATCATTTTTTCCCAACTCCTGAAAAAGCTCGAATTCCGATCATTATTTCGAACAAAGTATCTTTGAATTTCTGCCAATTATTATATGCCAAATTGTTGGAAATTGATCCTAAGTTGAGATATTTTGGTTTTGTGGTAGAAGAGGGTGCGTTTATTAACGGACATTTTTTTACCAACAACAAACGCCATGACAAAAATGTAGAAATGTTGTTGCGTCATATTGGAATGGATTTTGTGGTCTTCACACACACACGCGACAATATTCATGATGACGGAATTTTTCATAGTGGAGCAGACATCGTGATTTTGGATGAGCCAAATTATGCCGAAAAACGTTTGGAAAGAGAAATGTTAAAAGATGGTTACACAATAGACATGGCTGCTGATAAAGCAGAACTGTTAAATTCGACCTTATCCTTAGGAATTACGCCTTTGACTTTGGAAAACAAAGACGAAATTTTGTTGCAAATTATTGAGCCTCTTTTGCCTGCTTTATTAGAAAAATACAGATAACTTTTAATAATTTTAAAAAACACATTCATCAAAAGAATGTGTTTTTTAAATCATTTCATAATTTTGGTATTCACCAATTCTCCAACCTGTCAATTTTTCTATTTGTGTAAGCAACCAAATTCTGGCAGTATAATTTTTTTTGCTCAAATCATACTCAAATTGCCAATTCATTTTTTCAATCCTTTTTTGGATTACTTGGGGGTGTGTGCCATCAAATTTTGCTAATGAATCGATATTTGAATAATCAAATTTGGCATTTTCATATTTTTCGAGGCGTTTTTGAACTTCGCTATCGTTGTGCCAAAGTTTTTGAAAACTCTTTTGTTTTTCCAACTGTTGATCAGGATTTTTTACCCAACCGTAATGATACATATACGCATCAATAAGTTTGACTTTGAGTTTATTATTTGGTAATTTTCTAAAACCTTGCGCATCTTTGTACGAAAAAACATCTTTTTTGGGGCGGATAACCCTAATTTCACGTCTGTACCATTTTCTGGAATCTGCCACATAATCGTAAGAACCATAAAAATGCAAATATTTGAATAATAAACCTTCAATTTCAGGATTATTTTGGTAGTCAAACATGGCTTTTTGAACAGGATGCAAATATTTTTCATGCAAAACTTCATCACCTTGAATGTAAAAAGCCCAATCCGAATCTTTGATATGAGCCAATGCCTTGTCTGTTTCTGTTGCCAAAACTCTACCGCCTTCCCTCAAAGAATCGTCCCAGACAGTTTCTAAAACAATGATTTTGTCTGAATTTAGGTTTTTGATCATTTCTAAAGTCCCATCGTCTGACTTGCCAACAGCCAATACAAATTCATCACAAATAGGCAAAACCGAATTGATTGCTTCTACAATAGGATAATCGAGTTTTATTGCATTTTTGATAAAACTAAAGCCTGTTACTTTCATTTTTTTATGTTTAAAAAATCTAATTAGAAACCTATAAAATTTTGAAAATCTTATAGGTTTAAGTTTTTTTTATTGACCCACAAAAAACAAGGCATTGCAAAACAAAAGTCTGCCTCCCTGCCAAGAACTTCTATAAACTGGATTGTCGATCAAATAGACTACACTACCTTTTCCGAGCCTGTTTGTGCCAAAAGTAAGGGTATTTTTTAGTTTTTCCTTAATTTTGTAGCCTACAAAACCATCTATGTATCCTTTTTCGCCAATAGTTCCTACATTCCAACCTTCTTCTAACAAATTAAAAGCTGTAGAATTTCGGCGCAAAGAAAAATATTCTTCTTCATAACCAAAACCCAAAGGGTGTGTGTTGTCTAAGCGAACTTTATAAATGCTGCCTTCCATCTCTTCAGAAAGAGCTTCCCTTTCTCTGTTTGCATATTTTTTTATTAGTTCAGCAGGTTTTTTCTTCTTTTTTGGGTCTTCCTTGCCATCTAATTCGTCTTCTTTTTCAGTTCTTAAAGCAAAATCATTTAATGTGCCAAAAACATTGTTTGCTCTTCCCACCAAAATCAATTTTCCGCCTTTTTGTACCCAATTTGTTAATTTTTCGGTTTGCCCCACAAAATTATAAAAACAATCGGGAATAAGCAAAACGTTAAATTGGTCTAAATCAAGCATATCCAAATTTCTGCCGTTCAAAATTGTGCTTGGATATTCGAGCTGTCTGTCCAAAAAATGCCATAAAGCACCAAATTCTGTTGGGATAACATTTTCCCCGCCAATAATTGCAATTTTAGGTTTTTTTAAAAAATTCATGTGTTTAGAACCCAAATCTGTACCTTTTTCTACAAAACCTGTATTTGCTATGGTCAAATTTTGCTTGTTTTTGTCTGCAATTTGGCGAACAATTTGGTCAAAATTAGGCAAATCTTCGTTTTCTAGTTTGGTAATAATTAGCGTTCCTTCTGCATAATTTTGATTATCCAAACTAAATGGTTTTTCTGCAAAACGCACTTTTACATTTGCTTTCAAAAGTTGAGTCAAAAATTTTGCGTCTGACATACTTTTCCATTCTGACAAATAAGCATAAACTTGTGTGTTTTCGGGCAAAACTTTTGTAGGAAAACTCACTTTTTTGTCGGAATAATCAATTTTTGTGGCACTTGCATAGGCTTTCAAATTGAAGGCATAAGGCAATGCCCAAGCGGTTACATCATAAGTCATGGAATCCACCAAAATGGTTTTTGGATTAAATAAAACCTTGATTAGCACCGATTTAGGTTGATAAGTGTTGATCACAATGTCGTTTTCTGCCAAATTTACGTTTTCAGAAGCCTGAGTTTGATAATTATAGACTTTCAAACCTTTTGCCAAATTAGAAGCATAACCATAACGAATTTGCTGACGATCCAAAAAACTCAACAAATCCTCTATTTTTTTAGGATTATTTTCGCCTTTGATAATGTAAGTTTTGTATTCGCCAGAAGGATTATTATTGTTTTTTTCGAAGAAATTTTTGTATTCCTGCATTAATTTTTCTTGATTCACAACCGCTACTTCTATGGTAGAAAGCCCAACTATATGGCTATGTTCGATGCGCTTAGCAAGCGTTAAAGTATCTCCGTTTTCCAAGCGAACAGCCACTCCCGCATCTCCCCCACCGCCTTGTTCGTAGGTCATGCCAATCGCACCGTTATACATTGGATAGGTGTCGCCATAACTTGGATAAAGCAAATCAAATGTTTCTTTGGTAAAGTACAACCAGCCATTTTTATCAAAATATTTTGCGTGATTTTTCCCGATAGTTTGTTGAAAATCTCTTTGAAAAGTAGTGAGTTCGGCATGATATGGTTGAGCAGCAGGAGCAAAATAATAGGGTTGATCCTCTTCCATTTCATGAAAATCGGCATGGATTTGTGGCATATATTCATGGTATAATTTCATTCTTTCTTGCGATTCTTTTTGACTTTGCCATGCCCAATCTCTGTTCAAATCGTATAAATAATGGTTAAATCTGCCGTTTGGATTAGGTTCTTGATGTTCTATTGCATTTGGGTTGATGTCAATTTGGGCGTTTTGCATTTGCAAATACCAACCCACATATCGATCTCTGCCATCAGGATTTACGCAAGGTTCTATAATAACTACTGTTTTGTCTAGCCAAGCCGAATAATCGGGTTTGGTTAATAATTCGTAGGCAGTTTGCATAGAACTTTCGGTAGAAACGGCTTCGTTTCCGTGAATGTTGTAATTTAGCCAAACTATTGGTTTTTGGTTCGAAGTTGGGCTACCTGCCATTAAACCTGTGATTTTGAGGTTGTTGGTACGTATTTCTTCCAAATTTTGCAAATTATTCACAGAAGAAATTTTGGCAATGATCAAAGGTCGTCTTTCGTAAGAACTGCCGTAAGTTTGCAACTGAATATTTGTAGAATTTTTGCTTAAATGTTCGAAATAAGCCACAACTCGATGATGCGGGGTAAAATGATCGCCTAATTTGTAACCCAAAAACTCATCAGGAGAAAGAATTTTTTGGGCATTAGCCACCGAAAAAATAAAAAATAAAATAACAGAAAATAATATTCTTTTCATGAAAAAAAATTGGTTTATTGCTTATTGAAAAATCAAAAATAGAATTGGAGTCAATTTTTTTTGTAAAATTTGAAACAAAAAAAATTAATGTTTATTTTGTACAAATATAGAAGTTTTTTTTACAGAAAATACATTTGAATAGCATAGCTACAAAAAAAGAATGAAAATGAAATATATTTGATAAATTTTAAATCCATGAAAACAAAAAACAGAAATAACAGCATCAAAGCGCAAAACGATCAGGAATTGGAGTTTTTGAGAACAGAAAAATGGAATTTGTATATTTCATCGCCTGTTTTGGAACATTTGATCAAAGGAAAACAAATAAAATTAAGGTCAGGAAGCACTTTTACGCCCTTCGCAAATGCCGTTCCCTGCAATGCGCATTGTGCGTTTTGTTCAGAAGATTTGGTCAGAAAAGGCGAACATTTGCCCACCGCCCAAACTTTGATCAAAGATTATAAACGCTATTTTGAGGGTTTAAAGGCTATTTTAAACGAATTTAAAGGCTTAAAAATGGGTTTGAGTTTGTCGGGTTTGGAAGCCACCGCAGAACCCAAATGGCTTTCGGAATTGCTAGAAATTTTAACAAATACAGATTTTGATTCTATTTTTGACGAAAAAGTTTTGTACACCAACGGTACAGGATTGGTTAATTTTCCTGAACTAATTTTGCAAATACAAAAAGCAGGTTTTGAAAGAATTGAGCTTTCGCGCTGTCATGATGATGAAAAAATTAACCAACAAATTATGTATTTTAACAAAAATCAAGCAGTTAGAAAAAATGAAGTTTTTAAATCTTTGTTCGACAATGAATATCTGAAAAATCATATCAAAATCTCTTGCATTTTGACCAAAAAAGGCATCAATAGCCTTGAAAAACTAGAAAATTATTTGGAATGGGTCGACAGTTTGGGCGTAAAAACGGTTGTTTTTAGAGAAATGAGCCGCATGGATCAGCAATATGATTCTACGGTAACTTATACTTGGATCGAGGAAAACAGAGTAGAAATAGAGCAACTCATGAAAGAAATCGCGCCTACCTATTCCAATATTCGCAAAAATTGGACTTACCAAAAAAGCACCATCGGCTACTATTATTACAACGAACATTATTTTTGGAAAAACAAAATCGAAGTCATCATAGAAACTTCTAGTTATTCGGCTTTGATGCAAGCCAACGCAAGCGGAATTGTGCAAAAACTAATTTATCATTCCAACGGCAACCTCACAGGCGATTGGGACTCAAACAATGCGGTTATTGCCAATTTTTACGAAAAATAAGCCCCGAAAATACTTATTCAGGTTTGTTTAGTTCTTCATAATCTGCCCACATAGCTTGTATTGTACCCACGCGAGCCTTTTCTCCGTCTTTGAGTAATTTGTGTTCAAATTCGCCTTCTTTGGTTTTGGAAGGGCTTTCGATAAAAGTAAAAACGCTATCGTGGCGTTTGAATTTGATAAACGTTTTATCGTTTTCGGTTTTGTTGCTGACCATGTGGTACAATCTGCCATCTGCCACTGCTTGGTAAATCAAAGATACATTCATAATTTTTTTGTTAAATATTTTTATAAAAACACAAATAAGACAAATTTTACCGATTTAGCAAAATCTGTCTTATTTGTGTACTTTTTTTAATGTTTGTGTTACAAATTTTATCTGTTCAAAACCACAAAACCACCTTTGGCTGCTGTTCCATTGCCCAAATCTATGACGTAATAATACGTTCCCGAAGGCAATTCACGATCTCCCAAAATTAAACCTTGATTAGAATCGCCTTTCCAAACCACCAAATTATTATCGTAACCTTTGGCAGAGAACACTAAATTACCCCAACGATTGAATATTTGAACTTCGTTGTTCGGGAATTTCGTAATGCCATCAATTACCCAAGTATCGTTTTTGTTGTCTCCGTTTGGCGAAATACCATCATAAATGATAATATCTGGTTCTTTTGGATTGACAATAATCGTTACTTTGGAAACCGTACAGAATATTGGCGTTCCGTTGTTACAAACTTGATAGTAGAACGAATCTACGCCCACAAAATCAGTTTTAGGAATGTAAGTATAATCGCCGTTTGTGCTAATAAACACCGTTCCGTTGCTAGGCAAAGTATTCAAAGTAGTGCTTACAGTCAAAAATCCTCCATTCAAATCTCGGTCATTTGGCAACACATTTCCTGTAACTCCAATGTTTTGCGGAGTCGCATTTTGATCTGGATTTGCTACAATTCCGCCATTGGTTGGCTTCACAGTAATAAATACGGTTGCTTGCGAACAAAG
>RDXG01000274.1 GCA_004292785.1 Bacteroidota bacterium | reverse complement strand
GTTCTGCCCACAGAACCTGCAAAAAGCACATCTCCGTTGATGCAAAAACCGTCTTTTTCACTATAAAAAACCACATGACCCACCGAATGACCTGGCGTAAAAATGACTTCCAAAAACGAGTTTCCAAAAGTAACTCGATCTCCTTCTTTGAGCATAAAATCGGCTGTTGAAGGCTGGTAAGCAGCAAAACCATACATAGGTGCATAGACTTCTACGGCTTTTAGGTGCGCAACTTCGAGTTCGTGAATGTATAGCGAAACGCCAAATTTTTGTTTGACAAAGGCATTTCCCAAGACGTGATCCACGTGGCAATGCGTATTTAAGAGTTTTACAACTTTAAGTCCTTGATTTTCAATGAAATTACTTAACTCTTTTTGTTCGAATTTGTCGTAACAACCTGGATCGATGATGACTGCTTCCTTGCTTTGATCAAACAAAACGTAAGTATTTTCGCCCAAAGCATTAAAAGTAAATTTTTCTATTTGAATCATTGTGAATCTGTTGTTAAAAATGGGTTTTCTTCATTATTTCCGCTTGCTCTGCCCGCCATTGGCATTTGATCGTGGCAAAATTTATCGTCTGCCACTTTGTCTATAAATTCTACGACTTGTTTCCATTTCCAACCTTTAAGGATCATGATTTCCTTGTAATAGTAGTTTCCAACTTTGTTATCCATTTCTTTTTCTATGTATTCCAAAGCTAACTCTTTTAGTTTTTCGTCAGAATCTACGTGTGCATACTTCTTTTTGATGTGTTTTGCCTCAATTTTGTCCATATATCTTCTGGACTCACTCAAATTTTTGCCCGAATGATGCCACACATAATACATGGCAGGCGGATAACCGCGCTTTTCTAGTAATTCTAAAACTGTTTGTTTAAAAGTTTTTTTTTCCATTGGTTGTTTATTTTTTTGTAAATTTTTTAAGTATAACACAATTATCCGACACCTCTAAGGTGTCTGATATTCTGATTATCAAAGATTTATGTTACATTTTTTAATCTTTTTTGAACTTACTTCTGAGTCCTTTGTGATCAATCAAATCGAGTTCGATAGCCCCAACAAACAATTCTGCCTGAATTTTGATTGGCACACGGTTTTCGTCATCAGAAATCCAAACCTTTAACGCATCTCTGCCTTTGAAAAGTTGCGTTTCGGGCAAAATAGGCGAAATAATTGCCGTTCTGATTTTTCCAAATTCGGTTCTTAATTTTTCTCTACCCACAAACCTGATCTTAAAATCGTAAATTTGCCCTTCCAAATAACCATCTACACTAAGCGTATCACCAACTTTTAGGTTTGCAAAATCCAAAGTTCGCAAATAATAATAGCCGCTAACCATGTCTTGAACATTCATCGGAATCGGATATTCTTTTTTTACTTCTGGATCGTCAAAAGTTTTATGCGTAAGCACAGACGTTTTTTTGAGGTGATCAAAAATTACGGTTTCTTTTTTTCGATAATTATTTTCCTGAATATTTCGGTGAAATTTTTGCGGAATAATTGCTCCTGTGTCAATAAAAGACTGCCAAAGATCGTTGATTTTGTAAGTCATAGACAACATTCCGATACTTCTGCCAACAATATCTACTTTGTAACAAGCCCGATTATTGATTGTATGCAGGTCTTTGTCCATAAAAACGGTAGCTTCACCCGCATTGACAAAACTATAATGCACCAAATAGGTCAAAAATTCGCCTCGTTGAAATTTGTTGTTTTTGGCACTTCTATACCCTCCGTCTCCAACGATAAACGAGGAACTTAACAAGAAGGCAAATATAATCAAAATTTTTTGATTGCTTTTCATTTGGATATTTTTTTGAACAAAGATGCGCTAATTTAATAAATGTTGCTGTGTTTTTGGGTTTGAAGTGTTTTATTTATGCAAAATACAAATTTATTAAAAATATTTCTCCAAAAGTTTCGATGGCGGCGGCTAAATAAAACTTCAGTTTTTTGTTTCTTTTGCTAATTCCGTTGATTTTGTTGGCACAATTTCCTTGTTTTTGATAATATTCGATCAACTGTTGTTCTCTACCTCTGATGGCAGGATAGTTTTCTGATTGTTGATCAAGTTCTGTGGCTTCAAAACCTTTTTCATTGAGTTCAGCATGATTGCTATCCCTCTTTCGCAAAATTTTGAAAATATTTTCAAAACTGAAATTTTCTATTTCCCCACTTGTTCTGCCCACATAGCGTTCGCCTGTCTGCAAATTTTCCTTGATATAAGAAACAAAAACCGTGATTAATGCCATTTTTTATGTTTTTTTGCTTGTTTATTTTAACAAAGATGTAAAATTATTTCTTTGCGTTTCGAAATACAAATCAGGGTTTTGTTTGGCTTGTTCATAAAAATTTGGTCTTTGCGCAAAATAATCGTTCAAACGTTTTTCCGTATTTTCTGCCGCCCAAACCGCAAAACATTCATAACCAACGCAAGCCTGACGGCTTACCAATTCGCCAAAATCTTTTTCGGTATAATTTACGTTTCTATGAACCAAGCGGTAAACCCCTGATTTAAAGCGATCTACCCAAACCACAGGCGGCAAATTTTGCGAAAGCAAATGATTTTCCAACGGAATCGATTTGCCTATTTTTTGCCAATAACCTTTTGTAATTGCCTGATCGTTGACGCACAAAATAAATAAAATTGGTTTTTGGATAATTTCCTGCGGGTTTAATTCTTCTGTTGTACGAAAATCGTAAAAAGCGATGTCGTTTTCCAAAATTCTGCCGTAGCCATGAAAACCGTTTTCCAAAGGAATTTTAACCACCGAACCTACCGTTCTTTGTTGTTTTTTAAATGTTCTTTCCATGATTTTTTTTATGCAAAATACAATTAAAAAAAAAAATTTCCACAAATTCAATAAAATTCATTTTTTTTTAATATTTTTATTCCAATCATACATTATAAAAATAAAAATACTAAATCAGATGGGCGACTTAAATGTACGTTTAGCCAAAACAAGACCCGATTTAAACAGTTTCATGAAGCATTTGCTCACTGACGTTCAGGCAATGAACAAAATGTTGAGAGATGGTTGGTTTGAAACCGAAGACATCAGAATTGGGGCAGAACAAGAAATGTGTTTGGTAGATAGGCACGGCAAACCTTCCCCAACAAATTTGGAATTGCTTAGAAGGTTGAACAATCCTAGTTTTACCACAGAATTAGCCAAATTTAATATCGAATCTAATTTTAATCCGCTACCATTTCATACAAATTGTCTTTCGCAACTCGAAAACGACATTTTGAACATGACCAACGAACTTCGCAGAGTGGCTTCTGAAATGGACGTGAAAGTGGTTTTGACAGGGATTTTGCCAACCATCAGAAAATTCGACATCAACATCGATAATTTGACTCCTTATGAAAGGTATTTTTCGTTGATCGAGGCAATCAATAATTTGAGAGGAAAAAATTATGAACTTCGTTTGGAAGGACAAGACGAACTCAATGTCATTGTAGATTCTGCTTTAATCGAGGCTTGTAACACCAGTTTTCAGGTACATTTGCAAATAAAACCCGACGAATTTGTCAATAAATACAACATTGCGCAAGCTGTAGCTGCTCCTGTGTTGGCGGTAGCAACCAATTCTCCGCTACTTTTTGGCAAAAGACTTTGGAGTGAAACTCGAATAGCTTTATTCCGCCAATCCATTGATACGCGCATGGCTTCCGAACATTTGAGAGAAAGAAGTCCGCGTGTAACTTTTGGCACAAAATGGTTAAAAGGTTCAATTACAGACCTTTACAAAGAGGATATTATGCGTTTTAGCATTTTGTTTATGACCGACGTAGAGGAAGATGTGTTTAAAAGCATAGAAAACGGAATTACGCCAAAATTGCGTGCTTTGAACATTCATAATTCTACTGTTTATCGTTGGAACAGACCTTGTTATGGCATTAGTGCCAACGGAAAACCACATTTACGTATTGAAAACAGAGTTTTTCCTGCGGGACCGTCAGTAGTAGATGAAGTGGCAAATACTGCTTTTTGGTTAGGTTTAATGAACGGTTTTGAGGATCAATATCCTGATATTACCAAATTAATGGATTTTGATGATGCCAAATCTAACTTTTTGATTGCCGCAAGAGCAGGTTTAGGTTCTAAATTTACTTGGGTAAAAGGGCAAAAAGTAAGTGATACCGATTTGATCAAACACGAATTATTACCGATTGCGCGGGAAGGTTTGAAAAAAGCGAACATCAATAAAGACGATATTGATAAATATTTGGACATTATTGAGGAACGAAATGTAACAGGAAGGACAGGTTCGCGCTGGATTTTGGATTCCTATTCCAAATTGGTCAAAGAAACTTCAAAAGAAGAAGTTAGCGTAGCCATTACATCTGGAATTATGAAAAATCAAGAACAAAATATTCCTGTTCATAAATGGGATTTGGCAAATTTGGAAGATATTGCAGATTATGAACCCGACAATTTGCTAGTCGAAGAATTTATGAATACTGATTTGTTTACGGTAAACAAAGACGATTTGCCCGAATTAGCAGGTGATATTATGGATTGGCAACGAATCCGTTATTTGCCTGTAGAAGACGAAAAAGGCTCTTTGGTTGGTTTGATTTCTTCGAGAATGTTGTTGCGTTATTACCTCAAAGAAACCAGAACGGGAATTTCAGAAAAGTTAAAAGTAACAGATTTGATGATTCATAACCCGATCACCGTTTCCCCGCAAGCCACCGTAACCGAAGCCATGAATTTGATGCGAAATAATATGGTTGGTTGCCTTCCTGTGGTTTCTAACGGCAGATTGGTCGGTACAATTACAGAAGCAAACTTTTTGAACATTACCGCAAGTTTGATCAGGCATTTGGCGCACAGGCGCGAAAAAAGCAAACAAGTTGCGGCAGTAGAAGAAGAATAAATTTTTAACAAACAAACCTTCAAAATATGTTTTGAAGGTTTGTTTATAATAAATCTATGAAATATTTATTGACTTTTATTTTTATTTTTTCATTTATTGTAGCTTTTTCACAGGATTTGCAAAGAGTCCGAAAAAATTTGGATACACTTTGCTCGCCAACTATGGCAGGCAGAGGTTATTTGGAAAACGGAGATCGAAAAGCAGCAAATTATATTGCTCAACGCTTTTTTGAATTAAATTTGAAACCTTTTGGCAAAGATTTTTTTCAGATTTTTCCTATCGATATCAATGTTTTTCCAAAAATAGAACTCATTTTAGGCAAACAAAAACTCACAGAAGGCGAAGATTTTATCATCAATCCAAATTCGCTTTCTGCCAAAGGAAAAGCAAAAGTTTTTTTGTTGGATACTTTGATTTTTTCAGAAGAAAAAGTAAAAAAGGCATTTTTAAATTTGAAATTATCTGATAAAATTTTGGTTTATCACAGCAAATTTCAGGAACGAATCAACAAACTTTCAACAGAATTTCAACAAAAAATAGCCGAATCTAAGGCAATTCTGATTTTTAAACCCAAATTGACCATGAGTTTGGCTCAAATCCAAAACAGTATTCCAATTTTTGAAGTTTCAGACAAATTTTTTACGAGTCAAATCACAGGAATTAGTTTTATTGTGCAAGCCAAATTGTTGCAAAATTATGAAACTCAAAATGTGATCGGCTATTTTGAAGGCACAGAAAAACCCGATTCTTTGCTTGTTTTTTCTGCACATTACGACCATTTGGGCAAATTGGGAAACGCTATTTTTTATGGAGCAAACGACAATGCCAGCGGAATCTCGATGCTGTTAGAACTTGCCGATCATTTTAAGCGAAATCCACCAAAATATTCTGTTGCTTTTATTGCTTTTGGCGCAGAAGAAATTGGCTTGTTGGGTTCGCAGTATTTTGTAGAATTTCCGTTATTTGACCTCAAAAAAATCAAATTTTTGTTAAATATCGATTTGGTTGGCACAGGCGTAGAGGGTGCAATGGTGGTTAATGGAACGATTTTTAAAAAAGAATTTGAAATTTTGCACTCGATCAATGCTACACAACAATTTTTTGTCAAATTAGGAAAAAGAGGGCAGGCAGCCAATTCAGACCATTATTTTTTCTATTTGAAAGGCGTAAAATGCTTTTTTATTTATACTTTGGGTGGAATTCAAGCCTATCATGACGTTTTTGACAAAGCCCAAACTTTGCCTTTGAGTCATTATTCACAACTTTATCAATTAATTTTGGATTTTGTGGGGCAGTTATAATTTTTTATTCGTCAATTAGTTTTTTTCTTAAAAATGCAAATTCTTACTTCATTCGAAAATTATTTAGCTTACGAAAAACGATCAAGTCCGCTAACTTTGACTGCTTATTTGACTGATTTGCTTCAATTTGAAGCCTTTTTTCAGGAATTATACCTCGAAACTCCTGAAAAGTCTTTAATTTTAGCCGAACATCAAGACATTCGATCTTGGATCATTTCTTTGATGGAATCGGGCATAAAACCGCGTTCCATCAACCGAAAAATTGCAGCTTTAAGAACTTTTTTTCTTTTTGCCCAAAAAAAACAATTACTTGACAAAAACCCCATGCGGAAAATCAAAGTCTTAAAAAGTAGCAAATTTTTGCCTTCTTTTTTGTCCGAAACTAGCATGACCCAATTACTGGAAGATTTGCCTTTCGAAGATACTTTTGAAGGAAAAAGAAACCGTTTGGTCATCGAACTTTTTTATGGCACAGGAATCAGGCTTGCAGAATTGATCAATTTGAAACTCAAAGACATTAATTTTTTAACAAATACTTTGTTAATTATTGGTAAAAGAAAAAAAGAGCGCCTCGTTCCCATGTATCCCGCTTTGGCAGAAATGATTGACATTTTTATTAAAAAATATTCCCCAAAAAATTATTTGATTGGCACAAAAAATAAAGAAAAAGCCTATCCAATGCTTATTTGGCGGATTGTACACCCTTTGCTAACTTTGGTAAGTGCAGTAGAACACAGAAGTCCGCACACTTTGCGCCACACTTTTGCCACGCATTTGTTAGACAAAGGTGCAGAACTCAATGCCATTAAAGATTTGCTCGGACACGCATCTCTTACCACCACGCAAATTTATACGCACAACACTCTGAACAAACTCAAAAATATTTATGAAAAATCTCACCCAAAAGCGTAACATTATGTTCACATTACCGTGTAAGAGGTAATTGCTTTTAAAAAAATTTCTAACCGTTTTCTTCAATTTTTAATTATTTTTTAATTCTTAATTTACAAGGTCATGGTATTACAAATTCATTCTATTCATTTTGACGCTGATCAAAAACTTTTAGACTTTATTGAGCTAAAAGCAAGTAAACTTGACACTTTTTTCGACAAAATTATTGGTGGCGAAGTATTTTTGCGTATCGAAAAAGACACAAAAAGGGAGAATAAAATTGTAGAATTTAAACTTCTTGTTCCTAAAAACGAAATTTTTGTCAAAGAACAAGCTGCTTCTTTTGAGGAGGCAACTGATTTGGCAATGGAAGTTTTGAAAAAACAAATCAAAAAAATGAAGGAAAAACTGCGGGGAGAATAAAAATATAATAGAAACGTTACGAAATCAATTTTGTAACGTTTTTTTATGCTTTTTCTCTAAAAAAACAAATTTATTCCAATTCTAGGCTCTCATTTAAGGCTTCTTCGTATAATTTTTGTGTTTTTTTGCGACTCACGCCCAAACTTGTTTTCACACCACTCAAAAAAGTACGTCCCCAATGACTAAAAATGGTCATATTTGGTGTTTTTTGGAAAAACATTTGTCCTTTTCTGGCAAATGGTTCGCGATTATTGCTTTTTACTACAAAAGTATTTGCCAAAAATGCAGCAATTCCTTTCAAAATTCCGCCTTTTTTGTCCTCTTTTCTGCTCATTAAAGAAACTTGTAGTTTTTTATAGAAAAAAAGCATTTCGCCAAAAGCATAATCATTATTTCCTTTGATCGAAAATTGCATACTTTGTGCTTCGCCTCTTTTGATGCGAATAAACGCCAAACCTTCGGTTAATTGATTAAAATCTTGCAAATTCATACTGCCCAAAGCCCCTCGAAATACATAACTTCCATGCGGATCATTGAGTGGAAAACGAATTTTTCCTGTCATCAAAGCCTTGCCCATCAAATTGGTTTTGAGCATAATTTGAGTCTGTAAACCCCTATGAATCAAGGCACTATCATTGGTTATATTGGTCAAAAAACCATTTGTATTTTCAAAACTAATCTTGCCCGATTTGATACTTTTAGGGCGATATTCTTCATAAAACAAAGCAGCATTCTGAACTTTGACCGTATCCAAACGAACCAAACTAGACAATTCTTTCAGCATTTCAAAAGGAGTCTGCCTTGCCTTCATACTCGACGTTCCTTTGCGCCGATCTCGATAAATTTCTGTATTTATTCCGTTGATAGTCAAGTATTTAGCAATTAAAGATTTTTGTTCAAACAAACTTTTCCAATCCAAACTATCAAACACAATTTGCCCCGTTACCATTTTTAGCCAACCTTTGTTGTAACCCAAAAAGCTATGCCAATTTTCCTTTGGAATCTTGGGAAAATATTGTAAAGAATCTATGTAAAGCCTTGATAATGAGGGAATAAAACCAATTTCTTTTGCTTTTAATTCATAACTGTTGTTTGCCAAACTTTTAGAAAAATCTTTCATCAAAATTCGTAAACTATCCGAATACCAAAACTTTTTTGAAACAGAATCCAACACAAAATTTTTCGCAGACAAATATACATGGTCAAGTTCTAAATTCTGGTTTTTTTGTAACCTTCTGAAAGACAAATCATTAAGCAATATATTTTTAATTTCTATTTTCTGTAAATAAGGCGAAATTAAGGAATAAGCATCAAATTTTTGGTTTAATTTTAAAGAATCAAACTCATTTTTTAGGCGAAAAATTAAAGGTTTAGACAAAAATAACTCATTGATAATCAAATTTTTATGTTTATAAAGTTCAAAAAAATTAATTCCTTTTAAGGAAAAATCCGAAAAACCCGCAGACCAATTTTGTGTTTGCAAATGGTTGTTTTTAAAAAATAAACCCGCTGCTTCCAAACTTTTTGAACTGCTCGAAATGCTTAAACTTTGCAATTTTATAGTTTGATTATTTAAACATTGTTGATAATCAGTGAGTTGCAAAGAAATATTTTTGCTAAATAAAAAATTATTTTCAGTCATTTTACTCAAAGAATCTACATAAAAATTTTCTATTTTGCCCTGTATTTTTCCTGAAAATAAAGATTTACGAACAGAATCTTTGATCTGAAAACTTAAAGAATCTATATCTAAATTATTGATTGTCAATGATTTAAAATCTTTTAATAAATTAAAATGCCAATTTTCTAAGGTCAAATTATTTTTTTTGTTTTTTGGAAAATTGTTTTGTTCCAAAAATATTTTCAAATCAGAATTTTTTATAGCTAAACTATTGATTTTCATTTGTTTGACGTACAAAATTTCATTCCAATCTAGTTCAGAAAGTTTAATGCTAGGCACAAAAGCCGAAATTTTCCAAAAATCCGTGTTTTTTTTGGTGGGAAACACAAAAATACTATCAAAATGAATGAAATTATTTGCAGAACTAATTTTTTTGATTTCACACAAATATTTTTCTTTTGCCAAAGAAATAGTATAATTTTTTGCAAAAAAATCCATTTTTTGCGTTTTAAAACCTAATTTTTGTTCAGAATCTAGCGAAAAATTTTGCAAATGTGCAGAAAAAGATTTGGCAGCCACGAAAGCCTGATTTTTAGATTTATTAATCTTCAAATTGCCTTTTTCTAGTACAATTTCATTGATTTTTAAAGAATTAAACCATTTTTCTATTGCTTGCCCTTTTGTTTGTAAGTTTTGTTTATTTTTTAAACTTTTTTCTCTTAATTTTCCTAAAATATTGGGTTCTTTGATGATCAATTTGTCAGCAATAAAATTTTTGTGTAAATAAGCGTTAAAAAAATCAATTCCTTGTAACTCTAAACCGTTGAAAGTCAAGTTCATAGCACTTTGCCAAACCGAATAATTTTCGTATTTTGGTCTTAATTCAGAAGCACCTAAAGAAATTAAAGATTCCTTTGTAGAAAGATATAAGTCCTTGATAGTCAATCGATGCAGGCTGTCGGGCAGATCAAAAATATAATCATTTAGGCGAGCCTCGATGTCCGAAGCATAAAAAATTTTATTTTGGTTTTGGTGCGCCAAAGAATCGATCAAAAAATTGTGTAAAATAAGGTTTAAATGGTTTAAATTAAAGTTTTCGACCTGATTTCTGCGGTATTTGCTTAACTCAATGCTAGAATTTTCTATTTCAAAACGATTAATTTTAATCTTTTTAGCATAAGGAGCTAACAAAGGATAAATATGTATGAAATTTAATGAGTTTTGAGAAATTTTATGCGCAGGCGAATAGAATTTGAACAAAGCGTCAGCTACTTTTACTTCTTGAATATCAAATTTTTGGTCGGTGTAGGCTTTCCATATATCAAAACCTTTAATTTCCAAACGAGGAAAATTAAAATTGAACAGATTTTTTTCCTTTTCAGTATTTTGTTTTGAACGAAGCAATAACTTATTTACATAAATCATTGATTGTGAAGTAGATATGCCAATTTCTTTCGCCTTTAAAGTATGAATTTGATCAGGCAAATAAAAAACGTGATCCCTAATAATTAAATCTAAGTCTTTGGAATACAGATGGTTAGCGTTTTGTTGCAAAGTAAGCGAATCCAAATGAAAATCTTGCAAAAGCAAAGAAATATTTTCAAAAGTAAGTTCACTTTGGCGTTTTTTGTCAATAATTACCTCTACTTTGGCACTATCCAAAAGTAATTCTCGGATCGAAATGCTGGAAATGTACTTTAAAATGCTTTTTAAGGTCTGATTTCGTTTACTTTTTTGTTGATGTTGGCGTTGATTGATTATTTGGATATGCGGATTTTGGAAAATAATTTTTTCAATATCAATTTTTTCCTGACCATACAATTTTGCAAAATCCAAACCTTTTATCCTAATTTCTGGAACTAAAATGTCGTATAAATTGACATTATTTGCCGAATCAAGCAATATTTTTGAGTCTTTTTGCGGAAAAAAGTGAATATTTTTGAAATATATCTCCGATTTTTGGGCAGAAAGTCCAATTTCTTCAATTTCTAATTGATGCAAACGATCATCAAGAAAAAGTACATAATCTTTGATATTCAAATCCAAAATATCTGTTGGAAATAATTGGCGATTTTGGCGTGCCGCTGAGTCAAGCAACAAATTGTCCACGTCCAAATTTACATTTTGGATATGGTAAGAATGGGTTTTGCTTTCCTGATAATGATGCACATGAAAAGAGGCATTTTTCATATCAAACTCCTTGATATGCAATACTTTAAGGTGTTCCCAAATCACGTTTTCCAAATCTGTAATTCTAAAAGATTTCTGAATTTTTGGTTGTTTTTCGTGTTGGTAAGTATGAAGTTGAAAAGCAGGTTTTTGCAAAGAAAGTCCGCTAATTTTAAGTTGTCGATGGAAATAAATTGGCAAAACCTCCTCGATTTTGATCTTGGTTTCGCTAATTTTTGCTTCAAAAATATGTTTGGAAGTTTTATCTGCCACGCCTTTTTGTGCCAAAAGCGAGTCGGAAGTTAGTGATAAATTTTTGATAATCAATGTTTTATCAAAAAAATTTAAATGTAAATATTCGTAATTGAGTGCATACAAACCCTTACTTTCAGACTCGACCAAATTTTGCAAAATCGCACCTAAAATTTGGTTGGTATAAAAAACAAAAATGCCATAAATAGCCACAAATGTTGCCAAAAAAATACTTATTTTAAGCCATTTTTGAAGTTTTTTAAACTTTAAATAAATATTTTTGACATTCATTTGTATCAGATTTATACCAAAATTTTAAAGATTATTTATCTCGTTTTAATCCTGTGGCTTTGGAAATATCCATCAGTAAATCGGCATTACTTTTTTAATATAACCAAATATTTTACATTACAATAAATTCTTAACATTACACACTTAATGCTACCAAAAATGTTTGGTGATCTGTTAATAGAATCTCTTGTTTGGTTAAAATAAATTGATTAACAGACAGTTAAAAACTGTCTGTTGTTGTTATTTGGCTTTTCTTTCCATATAATCTACGGTCAAATAGCATAAAGTTTTTACGCCCAATTTAAAACCGCTTTCGTCTAATTTGAAATCTGGAGTGTGGTGCGGTGCTGCCAAATTTGAGTCTGTGCCTTTTGCCATGCCTCCCAAAAAGAAAAATAAACCTGGGATTTGTTTTTGATAAAACGAAAAATCTTCTGCGCCTGTCCATGCTTTTGTCAAACTTACGTTTTCTTTGCCTGCGGCGGCTTGCAAAGTTGGCAACATATCGGCAGTAAGTTGTTCGTGATTGTAAGTAACAGGATATTGACGTGTAATTTTTACTTCCGCACTAGCTCCCATGCTTTCGGCTATTTTTTGGGCGGTCAAAACCAATTTTTCATGGATTTTTTGTTGCATAGCCTCATTAAAAGTCCTAATTGTGCCGATCATGCTCACTTCTTCAGGAATGATGTTGTTTCTCACGCCTCCGTTGATTGCTCCAACCGTAACTACAGCAGGATCGTCTGTGAGGGCAACTTGACGGCTTACAATAGTTTGGATTCCGTTGATAATTTGCGCTGCTGCCACAATTGGGTCGATGCCTGTCCAAGGGGTTGAGCCATGCGTTCCTTTTCCGTTTACTTTGATCTGAAAACGGTCTGCCGCCGCCATAATTCCTTGTGGTTTGTACTTAATTTGACCAACTTCGATGCCCGAATTGATGTGCAAACCAAAAATTACTTCTGCATTCGGATTTTTTAAAACTCCTTGTTCGATCATCAATTTTGCTCCGCCTTCTTCGCCTTCGGGTGCGCCTTCTTCGCAAGGTTGAAAAATAAATTTGACCGTTCCTTTCAAATCTTTTTTCAAAGAAACCAACACTTCGGCTGCGCCCAAAAGCATGGCAGTATGCGAATCGTGTCCGCAGGCGTGCATGACTCCCACTTCTTGACCGTTATAAACCGCTTTTTCTTTAGAAGCAAAAGCAACAGGCACTCGTTCAACCAATGGCAAGGCATCAATATCTGCTCGCAAAGCCACTACGGGACCTGCTTTGTCGCCTTTCAAAATACCGACAACTCCTGTGTTTGCGATGCCTGTTTGAACTTCCAAACCTAATTTTCGCAAATGATTTGCAATTTTTTCGGCTGTTTTAAATTCTCTGTTCGACAATTCTGGAAATTGGTGAAAATCCCTTCGCCAAGCAATGACTTGTGCTTCGCCTTTGTCTGCCAAAACATCAATTTGTGATCTTAATTTGGATTGCGCCATCATATTTTCGCCAAAGACAACGAAAAGGGCTAAGAAAATGTATTTTTTCATTTTTTTTGGGTAAAGATAAGCAAAGGCATTTGCTTTTGTGCAAATTATTTTCAAAAATTCTTATTCATTAAAATCAACGTTTTCGTATAAATCTGCTATTGAAACAGGGCAATCTGCCACAAAAATAACCTCATTTGGATTTTCATAAACAGCTTCTATCCAATTTTCGCCTATTTTCTCATAAAAAATGATTTTTACTTTTGTTTTTTCTGCAAAAATAATTTGTTCAACAGAAGTAATATTTTTATAGTTTTTCAACTTTTCTCTCAAATCGAATGATCTGGTACTTGGCGAAAGTACCTCAAAAATTGCATAAGGATTTAGTCCTGCCTTGTGTTTTGACTCGTCTTTGGGGTTAATATAAGTCATTAATTGAGCTTTTTCTTTAAAAATTGAGGCATCGGGTTTGTAGGCGCAAGGTTTGGCAAGGTGAATATAGATCAAAATATTGCTCGGTAAAACTTCCCAAGTCAATTTATTAGACTTAATGAAAGTTCCAATAATTAATAAAAAGTTAAAAATAATTCTTTCGTGATTGAACATTTGATTAAAAATATTTTCGTAAAAAGAAATGATAAAACCCTCGTGATATTCGATTCTGTATTCGCAAAGTTCAGAAATTTCCAAATAATGCTCGATGTTTGTCTG
>RDXG01000120.1 GCA_004292785.1 Bacteroidota bacterium | reverse complement strand
TCTCAAAAATTGTTCAATTTTATAAGAATCTTGGGAAATTAAAACGTATTCTTGTAGATTTTCGTTATTTTGATATTCAATTTTTTTCTGATTACGATCTTTTTCTTCGGTAGCAGGCGAAAGTACCTCGATGATAGAAATTGGATTTTCGGTTTGCCCAAATTCGTTGTATTGCGTGTTTTCGAGGAGTGTGAAAGTAACATCGGGTATCCTAAATGCACCAAAAGCACTTACATTTACTTCCATATTTTCAAAATAAGCAGCATATTTGGAAATATCAATTTGTTGTATGATCATAATGGAGAGCAAACGCATCAATTCTTTGTGAGAAATGGAAGTTCTAGGCATATCATAAATTTTATGAATTTCATTAATATCAAAATTTGGGCTTAAAATGTAGTCAATCACTGCTTGCAAAATAGGATCAGAGCCTTCTTTGGGGTAAATTTGACCCTCAATCAACTCAAATTTACAATCTGTTAGCACAGACAAGTTTTCGATAATTTCTAGCATCTTTTTTTTTACAAAAGAGCAAAATTGATTTTAGAAAAACAAATTTTTTAGGCTTTTGATTTTCAATATTTCTTTAAACCAACATTTCTTGAAAAATGTTAGTTTAAAGAACTTTGTGATTATAAACGTATGATTTTGATAGTTAAAAGCACATCAAAAATAGCTAAAAATAAGGCTGCGAGCAAAAAGTAGAAATATTTATTTGCTGAAACATCAATTTGGCGAGTATCACGCATATCTCCTTTTATTTTTGCAATACTTGCAATCAATTTTGGGATGTCGTTTTGTTTATCATTGACTTCAAAATATTGCCCGCCTGTAATGTCTGCAAGTTCTTTGAGAGCATTTGCATTGAGTACACTGACCACTTCACTTCCAGATTCGTCTTGTTTAAAACCATTTCTGAACGGGATTTTACTTCCTTGCGCAGTTCCTACTCCAACTGTAAATGTTTTGATTTCTTTGTCTCTCATTTCTTTGGCAATATCTTTGGTTTCTTCGCCAAAATCTTCACCGTCACTAATTAAAACGACTACTTTTGCCTGATTCCTTATATTTTTGTCTTCTTCCAAATGCCTTTCTAATGCCATTTTGAGGGCAGGCGCAAAGTCTGTACCTGTGTTTGGAACTAATCGGGTGCTAAGTGTTTCAATAAACAAATTTAAAGCCTCCTGATCAAAAGTAAGCGGACATTGCATAAAGGCTTCCGAAGAGAAAATAATTAAGCCAATTCGGTCAGAGTTGAAGGCAGAAACCATGTTTTTGAGTTCATATTTGATTTTTTCGATGCGCGAAGGTTGCACATCAATAGCAGACATAGATTGAGACAAATCTACGGCAACATAAATGTCTTTGCCTACCGATTTAATTTCTTTTTTCATTTCCCCAAAAGAGGGACCCAAAATAGAAATGATAATTAGCGAAAAGTAGGCAGCACGCAAACCAAATTTCCAAAAAACTCTATTGGCAGAAGTGTTTAAAAATATGGCAACTTTACGAACTTTTGCCAAATAAAGTAGATAAAACAATAAAAATAAGCCAATGATTGCCCATTCAGTATTTTCTAAATTTCCGTACCAAGTCATTTTTTTTGATATTTTACAAATTGAGTTGCAACTTAGGAAAAAATTAGAATAATTTAAAAATTTGTCAAGAAAATGATAAATTTGAAATCATTACAAAGATGTTATTTTAGCAGAACGAAGAATTTTTTTATTCCATAAATAACAATTTTCCAAAAAAACCTACTGTTTTCTTAAAGTCAAAATAATATCTTTTTTAGGGTGCAAAGTTACCATCGGGTCTAATTCGAGTTGATAATTGTCGTTTTCAAAAGAAAATTTTTGAAGCAAAACAGCCAAAACCACCAACATTTCAGTCATTGCAAATTGATCACCAATGCAAAGTCGTTGCCCACCACCAAAAGGAAAATAAGCAAATTTAGGAATTTGTTTAAAGCGTTCATTTTCAAAGCGTTCTGGCAAAAAAACTTCGGGTTTTTCCCAATATTTTGGGTGGCGGTGCATGGCATACACACTCATGATCACATTCGTATTGGCAGGAATTTTGTATTCCCCAAATTGGTCAGGAGCAAGTGTTCTGCGAATTAAAATATGGGCAGGTGGGTACAAACGCAAACTTTCTTGGATTGCTTGGCGCAAATAAACAAGGTCTTTGGTCTTCTCAAAAGTCAAAGGTTTTCCTTGCAAAACTTGATCTAATTCGGTTTGTATTTTTTGGTTGGCATCAGAATTTTGAGCAAATAACAAAAAAGAATATGCCATCGACAAAGCGGAAGTTTCGTGTCCTGCCAAAAAAATAGTCATGGCTTCGTCTCTAATTTGCTTTTCAGACATGGTTTCGCCTGTTTGTTCATCAACCGCATTTTGCAACATTTCCAACAAATTTCCTTTTTCTGCCTCATTTTTTTGCCTAATTACCGAATAAATTACATTTTCTAAGCCTTTAATGGCTTTTTTTTCTTTCAAATTCTGTAAAGTCGGAAACCACAAAGGAGCTTGAAAAGGGTTTTTGAAACGTTGCATTAAGCGTTGCAACAAAAAGTTAAAATCTGCATTAATTTGGTCTTGATCAATTTTTATTTTACTTTTAAAAAGTGCATTACTGACAATTTCCAAAGCAATT
>RDXG01000119.1 GCA_004292785.1 Bacteroidota bacterium | reverse complement strand
TTACAAAGTGTTGCAAGTATTCAATAGCCCACTCTTGTTTTGTTTTTGTATATGTTTGGGGCAAGTCGCACACCTGAAATTGTACTTGCATAGCCGCCGCCCAGTTGATATACAAATCTTGTGGGTTAGACAAAAATAAGTTGGCATAATGCGCATCTTGGCAAACCAATTCGTTATTTTGTAGCTCCCAATCCACTTCAAAATATCCTATTGTAAAATTATCAAACTCTTGATTATCAATCATTTTTGCACAAAGTTGTGCTAATTTGTAGGCTGAAATAATGTTAGGCGGTTGCGCAGTTTTGCCCATATTGCGTGTTTTAGTGTCCAAAATCTCGTAAAATCCATTCTGCACTACCAAAATATCGGCTGTATCGTTTTGTTTTTCATCAAATAAATTTTCTTCGCTCCACTTTTCAGTAGCTTGCTTGCCTCTGCTCAACAAAAACATAACAGTAGGCGAGGAAAATAATGCTTGCCTTGCCTCAAAACCGATAATTTCGGAATTTTTGCTGTATAAGTCATTCAAATATTCATATTGTCTGAATGTACGGTTAGGAAATTGTTTTTTGATTTCTTGATATACATACTTATCAAAAGGCTCACCTGCTGCGTGTCCTGACAATGTGCCTGACAAGGGTTTAGGAATTTTACAACCTATCACTGCTTTTTTTAATTCCTCAAAATTGATAATCATACTGCAAAAAGTAAATCAAAAATATGGTGGATTGCTTGTAAATAGTTTTCTTGTGGAAAAAGCAGGTAAGATTCTACTAAGGTTACGATTTCATCGTGCCAAGCAGTTTCTTGTTCATTTTGCCAATCAATGGCACGAAAAGGAATACTCGCTAAGGGTTTTTCTGAAAACTCTACAATATTACCTTTTACAATGCCATTGTATTTCAGCCAATTAAAAACGCGCTTATTGTTTAGGTAAGCTAAAATATAATACAAATGTTCTTTTGTATGTGGCTTGCGAAAAATAGCTGTAACATCTTGGGTAGGATAAATACCCGCTTCTACTAAGGCAAATCGAAAATATTGCTTATGCGAAATTCGCTCCTTGCAAGGAACGAAAATACGCGCTGTAGGTTGGCTAAACAAAGCAAAATTGCGCAAAAACACCCATTCCCAATATTGAATGGCACGATTGTATTGATAACGCTTTTCTAAATCTTGCCTGAAGGCTTGCAAATGTTGGTGAAAATAAGGAAAATTAATCCTAAAATATTCTTTTGACAATCCATCAGGTACAAAAATATAAGGCGTAATATCTTGGTGTGAATAGGATTGCAAATGTTTGGCTTTTATCACACGGATAGTATTTTCTACTTCTTTTTCGTTCAGATTATCCATCGAAATTTGAAAAGCCTTGTCTAAACCGCTTACCATACCATTGCCTATATCACAAAAATCGCCTACTGTATGATAGCCTTGTTTTGCTGAAAAAAGCGAAAAATTGTCTATTTTATGGCATTTTATTTCTATAGCTGATAAATGTTCTTGTGTTTGTGCATCTGCCAAAATCCAACGACTATTTTTTTCAAATGCAGGAATTTCTATATATTCTGCTTCGTCAAAAAGTTCATTTTGTGCCAATTTTGATAGAATATCGTTTGTTATTTTTTTGTTGGAAAGATACTTTTTGAGTTGAATAGTAGGCTTCTCGCCTTTTGATTTTATGTATTTGAAAATAATGGTAGAACTTGCTACTTTGTCAAAAATAGGAGCTTCGTTAAAGTGATAGATAGCCTCAAAATAACCATTTGTTACCATATAATTACGCAAAATCAAGGAATGAGTAGTATTGAGCCAATATTCTGGGCAAATAAAAATTAATTCTCCACTTTCTTTTAATACCTCGATAGATTTTAGAATAAAAATATACAAATAATCACAAAGGCTATTAAAATACGTATTCCAAAGGGTATTTTGTTGTAGTTCGTCTTTGAGTTCTTGCTCCAAATTGCTCCAACGGATATAGGGCGGATTGCCTATTACCACATCATAGCAGGTAGGCAAGGACGCAGAAACGAAACTTGCATATACTACATTTTCAAAACCTTGTGCTAAATCTTGGTCTATTTCATAACCCGTAATGTGCTGAAACCCGCGTGCCTCCAATACGCGCAAAAACACACCTTCGCCACACGAAGGTTCTAAAATATGGGCTTCCTTGCCTGCACTGACAAGACTTACCATAAAGTCGGCTACGATTTCAGGCGTAAAATATTGTCCGTATTTATTTTTGGAGGTGTTTTGGGTAAGAACAGCCATAATTAGTAAGTTCAAATATTTCCACAAATATACAAAGTAGCTTGATATAAGCAAAAAAAAGCAGGCAAGACTCCCAAAACCGAAATCTTGCCCACTCAGTAAATCAATAATTCAATAACTCATTAAATCTCCACATCAAACTTAATGCCCTGTGCAAGGGGAAGTTGCGTGCTGTAGTTTACGGTGTTTGTTTGACGGCGCATATAGGCTTTCCAAGCATCAGAACCTGACTCGCGTCCACCGCCTGTTTCTTTCTCGCCTCCGAAAGCACCGCCTATTTCCGCGCCAGATGTACCAATATTCACATTGGCAATACCGCAGTCCGAGCCACTGTAGGAAAGGAAACGCTCTGCATCTCGCATATTGAGCGTGAAGATGGAAGAAGAAAGACCTTGCCTAACGCCATT
>RDXG01000006.1 GCA_004292785.1 Bacteroidota bacterium | reverse complement strand
ATTGTTGGCAAAACCAACGATATTTGGCGTAGTTGTAATGAAAGCGTTTGCTTTTTCTACATTCAAAATAATTTGCGAGAACGTTCCATCAGGTTTGATGATCGTCAATTTGATTTGTCCGACTGCATTTAAAGTAATTTTTCCGTTTCTAACATTTGCTTTATTTGCTTCAAAAGGAAGTAGCGAAAAACCTTGTGGCAAAGAAAAATCGAGTTGTGAGCCAAAACGCAAAGGTTGAGCCGTTACAAAAGTAGTGGCTTGTCCCGCAGGTGCAATCGGTACATTTTGCGAATTGATGGTCAAATTCACCACAGGAGTTGCCGTTCCAACTGTGCTAGGCTGTTGATTATTGTTTGGCGGCGCAACCGTTACAAGCGGATTAACCGTTGTCAAAGCGATTCCTGTACCTTGCAAAGTGAAAGTATAAGGATTTTTTGCCAAAACATTGTTTGAAATGCTAATCGTAGACGTTTTTGCACCTGCCGTAGTTGGCGAAAATTTAACCAAAAAAGTAGTTTGATTATTTGCCGTTACGGTAGTCAAAGTTGTGCCTTGTGTGATCAGAAAATCACAAAAGTAACATCTGCGGAAGCACTATTTACATTTTGATTTGCAAAAACATAATTTCCTGCGCCGTTTGCCAAAATATTTGCCGTTTGCTTGACTGCAATATCAGGAATAACCGAAGCCGTTGCAAAAACTGTAAAAGTGTAAGGATTTTTGCCTAAAACATTGTTTGCAATCGTTACAAAAGCGGTATAATTTCCTGCTGTTGTCGTGTTAAAAGTCAAAGACAAATTTGCGCTTGTGTTTGGTGCAACATTTTGCGTACTAACCGCAGAAGAAGTAAAAGCTCCTGCTCCCGAACCGTTGATTTGGATATTTCCCAAATTTAAGGCTGTCGTTCCCGAATTCGAAATGCTAATAAAAGCGGTCAAATTCACTCCTACCGAAATTGTACCCAAATCACGCTGTCCATTGTTTGCAATTCCTACATTATTTACCGTTACAAAAATATACCGTTACAAAAATATCAGGATTAGGATTTCCATGCCCATAAACCGCAAAAGTATAAGGATTTTTTAACAAATCATTAGAATTTACAGTAATAAAAGCGGTATGAAAACCAATGCTCGAAGGTTGATATTTGAGATCAAAACTTACGGCATTTGCAGGCAAAATAGGATTTGCAGAAGTGAAAACGGTGGTAAACATTCCCGCATGAGCGCCATTAATTTGCAAACTATTGAAGTTCAGATTTGCATTTCCCAAATTTTCGATCACAATATTTTTGCCCACATTCGAAGCCACATTTACGGAAGCAAAATGAATTTGTCCTGTATTATTAGGAATATTCACAGCCGCATCTTTG
>RDXG01000273.1 GCA_004292785.1 Bacteroidota bacterium | reverse complement strand
AATTATTGTTTTTATTCCAAAAATGTTTAGATTTGCATAAAAGGGTTTTGCCTTTTAAAACAACAAATATATGCTCGAAAAAGTCATCGAATTGGTAGGTGCAAAATCCGAGTTGGAGGCAATTTATTGGATTTTTGCCATTGCGTCAAGTGGTTTTTTGGCGATCAGGGTTGCATTAAATATTTTGGGAGTAGATTTTGATCACGACATCGAATTTGATCACAACGATCTTACTTCTGCGGTGGTGTCCTTGTTTTGCATTGGAGGCTGGACAGGCGTGTTGGCATACCAAATGACCACACTTTCGCCAAATGCAATTTTGGGAACGGCTTTGTTGTCGGGAATTTTGGGGGCAATCGTAACGCGTTTGCTATTAAAAATGATGAAAACTTGGGAAAGTTCGGGAAATTTGGACATTAAAAATGCCATAGGAAAAATCGGAACGGTATATTTGACCATTCCTGCAAACCGCACAGACGAAGGGCAAATTCAAGTAGAAATTCAAGGGCGTTTGGTTACCATCGAAGCCATGACCGAAGGCGAAGCAATCCCAACAGGCGAAAAAATATTGGTTTTTGATGTAGAAAATGGAAAAATTTTGGTTACAAAAGTAAACGAATAAATTTTGTTTACGCCCAAACTTTTGTGCCTTCCGTACAATTTTTGCACATTTCTATTTCCGATCTTGAACGTAATAGTTTTTGTCTAAATTCTTGATAATCAAGGCTTTGCCAAATTTCTGCAAAACTATTATTTTCTAAATTTCCCAATTTGTGATGCGCATCTTTGTCAAAACAGCAAGGAACAATCGAGCCGTCCCAAGTCATGACACAAGACTGCCACATTCGCCAACAAGAATTTTCTAAACTATTTTTTATTTCATAAACGCCTTCCGCATTTTTGCGATAACGTGCATATTTTTCGATGCTCGGCATCAAAGGCGAGCCGTTTTTGTAGTCATAAATTTGGGCAGTTTTAAATTTGACTTCATCAACGCCTAATTTCGTTGCCAAATCTTGCACTTCCGAAATTTGGTGTTCGTTAGGTTTTACCACCAAAAACTGAAAAATAATGTAAGGCGTTTTTGACTTTAATTTTGCGCGCCACGCCAACATATTTCGAGTTCCCTCGATCACTTTTTCCAATTTTCCGCCAATTCTGTACGCTTGATAGGTTTCTTGGCTAGTGCCATCGATGGAAATAATTAAACGATCTAGCCCCGATTCGATGGTTTTTTGGCAATTTTTGTCATCTAAAAAATGAGCATTTGTGGAAGTAGAAGTATAAATATTTTTTTTGTGCGCATAATTTACTAATTCTGTAAAATTTGGGTGCAAATAAGGTTCTCCTTGAAAATAAAAAGTCAAAGAAGTCAGGTTTTTATATAATTCGTCAATAATTTTTTTGAATAATTGAGTCGGCAACATTCCCGTTGGGCGAGTGAAAGACCGCAAACCGCTAGGACATTCAGGACAACGCAAATTGCAGGAAGTAGTCGGTTCTATGGCTAAACTGATCGGAAAACCGCTATGAAAATTGCGTTTGCTATATTTGGAAACATAAAAACTAAACCATACTTTTGCGCCATTCCAAATTTTTTGGATAGATAATTTTGACAAAAAACGAAAAGCATCTGTGATTTTTGGGGTCATATTATTACATTTTTTTATTTCTAGTATTACCTAAAAACTATTGGCTCTTCATTCTATAAAAGCCTTCTTTTTTTTGGAGTAACTTGAGAGTTAAACTAAAATAAATACTTTTGTTCTGCTTTTAAAGTTGATTCAGGACTAAAAATTTGAATCGTAAACTCTTCTAAGGCTCGTTTGTTGTAGGCTTTCCAACCACTTCTAAAATCACGACTCGAAATTTGCATATAATCAGCCATTTTTTGGGAATTTAATTCTTTCAAAAGAAATTCAAAATCTCCGTCATATTTGATGCAATAGCCCGAATAAAAAGTGGCTTCTTCGTTTTCAGAAAGCACAAAATTTGGTTTGTTATTCATTGGTGAAAACAATATTTTTTTGCCAAAACTTGTATCCAAACCCTGACTTCTGCCGAAAGCATACCAAGCAACCGAGTTTGGCTTGCCATTATCCCTTTTATCCAATTCATTTTTTAGGGAAATCAAATAATCGTAAGCCAAAGGAAAAACATTTTTTAGCTTTTTTTCAGAAATAATACTGTGTTTTCCATTGCTTTTTTCGTAGGGAAACAAAATATATTCACTGATTTTTTCTGTACTATTTTTGAGTTTCGAAGCCTTGATGATTGGTTTTAAAATTGCTTTTTCGAGTTTTATCAAGCCTTTCAATTTGCTTTCTGCCCAAACAAAATCTGTTTCGGTTTCAATTTTTTGGGTTTTAAAAATATAAACTTTGTCGCAAAGTGTGGTAATTCCTACATGAATTTTGCAAATATCTTTTAGCTTAACTCCTTGTTTATCAAGGTTTTGTTTCAAAGATAATTGCCAAATTTTTTGTTCTTTTATTTCCTGATAATTAATAATTCTTTGTTCGAAAGTTGTCGAGGAATTGGCTTGTTCAAAAATAAAATTTTCTTGGATTTGTTTGTTAAAAATGGTGATTGCACTGTAAGTAGTTGCATTTTCAAAAAGTTGAATGTCTTTGTAATTTGTAATTTTAAGAATATTTTGTTTGCTTGCGAAATAATTGCGCAAAAATTTGGCGGTTTCGCTATAAAAAAAAGTGTTTGGCGTGATCAAGGCGCAAATTCCGTTTTTTTCTAGCAAAAAATTGCAAAGTTCGTAAAACGCAATATACATATCTGTCGAGCCGTTTTTGCAAAAACTGTAATGCGTTTGTATAAATTTTCGTTCGGTTTCCTCCAGATGTTGTATGCGAATGTAAGGCGGATTTCCTACAATAAAATCGAATTTTTGGGCATTTTCGCTTATTTTTTGCAAAGAATTACAAACTTTTACGTTCCAATTTACTGTAATTTCCAAATTTTTGATGAGTTTGTTCAGGTTTTCCAAACAAAAGCCAATTGCTTGCTGATCAATATCCCAGCCATAAATTTTTTCCAAATTTTGCTTTAAATCTTCTTTTGGAGAATATTGAATAATTTTTTCAGCTACGATCAACAAAAACCTGCCGTCGCCACAGGCGGGGTCTAAAATGGTTTTTCCTAAAACATTTTCAGAAACAAAACCAATATCGAACAATATTTTTTCGACCACAAAACGGGGCGTATAAACCTGTCCGAGAAGTTTTTGAATGTCGTAATTTTTTGTGAGTGAAGCCATTTTGGTTAAATCGTTTTCAAATAATCTTTATAGGAATTAATTACGTCTATTAAATGTTGAACAGATAATTCTTGTTTCAAAAATGGAAAATCATCACCTAAATAGGCATCAGATATTTTTAGCACTTTAAAAGATGGACAAACCAAATTTTTATATTTAGGTGTACTTATCTTGAAGTAATACTTATCATTTTCATTAATAAATTTTTCTTTTTCTATATCAATCATCAAGATTGCAATTGATTTAGGCTGATGAGGAAAGGGAGTATCAAAAATTAATTTGACATATTTCATTATATCGTCTTTATCTAAAAGCTCAATTTTTTTCAATAAACCACTATTTTCATAGTATGGTGTGTGTTTTCGCATGATAATCAGTTGGGCATAAGGAATGTTATTCCGTTGAATATTAGCCGTTTCTCCTATCATATTTTCAAAATAATTGTTTGCATTTTGAGAATAGTTGGAAGTTATAACTTTTATTCCTAAGCAAAATTTAGGTATATTATCCTTCGTTATACAAATATCTATATCCTTTGGATAATATTTGCCATCTACTGTTAATTCCCCTACAGGAATCTTTTTTGTCTTTTGCTCATTTCTTTTTTCGGTAAAGTAGCTAATTGTTTTAAACTTTGTCTTACCACTATTATAGTGGACTTCATAATCTGTACCAAATATTTTTTGCAAGATAGCTGCTAAAAAAGAATGGATTGGCAATAATTTTTCTGTGCTTCTTGCACCATGCATTACATATTTGGTAAAAGACTGTGCTATTGCTTCCAAAAATTCTGTTTCTTGATACATAAAAATAAAATTAAAAAAGTTTTACAAAACTAACAAAAAAAATTTCACAAACTAAAAAATCAAACTTTTATAAGTTTTTAAACCTTATAAAAGTTTGATTTTACAATCATTAAACACAAAAATTTTAACGAATAATCGTAATCCAACCTTTCAAAACCGTAGTTTCTGTGCTAGGTTTCAGGCGAATATAGGTTAGTTGAATTTCGTAATAATACAAACCACCCTCCAACAAATCACCGTTATTATTTACGCCTTTCCAATCCAAATTTACGTTGTCGATGCTCGCATAAATTTTTTCACCCCAACGATTATAAACCGTAAAAATGGCTTTTTCTACGAATCTAGGGCAATTTAAAGGTTTGAAAGTGTCGTTTTTGCCGTCGCCGTTGGGCGTAATTACGTTTGGCAAAGCATAATAAGGACAATTATCGTTACATTCGATATTGCTTTTTTTGCTTTCATTTCCCGAATCGTCAATGACTGAAACTGCATAACAACCCGCTAATTGCAACAATTTTGTATGCTGAAAAGTGGTGTCAGTTGCAGTGCCAATCAACTGAAATTCGTCTGTTTCAAAGCGTTTAAAATAAATTTTAAAACTTTTGACTTCCTTTTTGCAAGGCTCTTGTCGATTTGGAGTCCAACGTAAGAAATTTGTGTAATTGTTATTATTTTCGCAGTTTTGCGCAGGGTTAAATTTGCTACAATCCAACTTTTCGAGGGCAAGAACAGGCGGACAAGGTGAAACTGTATCTTTGACCACCGCACAAATTTTTTGCGATTTATTTTGCAAAGGTTCAGCAATACTGTCGACGTTGTACGTGCCTTGTGTAAGCACATAGTAACAATAGCTTTGTTTGGCAACCAAACTCGCACTTTTGTCGGTATATTGAAAACCAATTTGCGAACTTACGCTGTCTATTAAATCAAAAACTCCGTTAGCAGTGGTTTTTTCGCGGAAAATATAATGTTTGAATTTGGCACTTTGGTTGCTCCAAGCCGTTTTTGCTTCCCAAGTCAAATTTACATTGTTACCCGTAGAATTTGCTGCTAAACGAACTGAAGTAGAAACTGCGGTACTGTCAATCAAAGAATCTTTTGCATAAAAATAGACTCTATAATTGTAAGTTAAATCGTTGGTATTTAGGTTTTTATCTGTAAAAGATGTGTCCGTAAAACTAAAAATATTGGACAACATTCTAAAATTTGTTCTGCCTGTTTGACCCTCTGCCCTACTGATTTTATAGGTATATGGCATTTTGTAATAGCTTTTGTCTAGCGCAAGCGGTTTTGTCCATTTTACAAATATTTCCCCCGAAATTTTATCCGTTTTTTCGATGCTTACATTTGTCAAATATAGGCGCGGTTTAATGCTATCTGTAACGATTGCGCACATACGTTGTGACTTGTTAATCAATGGTTTACGGATTCTGGTATCTTCATATTTTCCGTAAGTTTTTACAAAATAACAATATTGTTGATCGCGCTTTAAGGCAATTTTTTTGAACGTTCCTTTGTCTGTATAAGCAAAACCGTTTTGCAAAACATTTACGCTATCAATCAAATCATATTGATCTTCGTTTTGGTTTGCCGTTCCTCTGTAAATGTAATGTTTTGGGAAATCTGCCACCGAATTCGCCCAAGCAGTGTTCGCCTGCCAACTTAAAGCAATGGTTTTATTTGGGTTTGCTTTGGCTGTAATTCTGACCGAAGAAGAAGTTAAAGAACTGTCAATCAGCACATTTTTTGAAAACAACAAAACCCTGTATTCGTGGATTCTGTCTTCTGTATTCAAGTTAGAATCGGTAAAAGTAGTGTCTTTTTCGGTAAAAATTTTAGGCAAACGCGCATAATTTCCGCCTTCCATTCTGACTAATTGATAATTATAAGGTCTTGGAAACGAAATACTATCAATTGCCAACGGTCTTGTCCAAACTACGCCTATTGTGCCTGTGGTTTTATCGGTTTTATTGACTGTGATATTTGTCAAAAACAGTTCAGTCGGTCTAATTTTGATGCAAATTTCTGTTGAAGCAATGCTTTCGCTGCCATTTGGCTGTGCAAAAACGGCAAAAATTCTGTAACAATAGGTTTTACCTGTTTCTAAACCTTTGTCATTGTTGGTATCTACAAAAGAATTTTGCTTAATATCTACTTCACCAATTTTAGTATATGCGCCATCGGGTAAACCTGTTTGGCATCGATTTGGCGAAAAAGCAAATGAATTTTCGCGCCTCCAAATGGTCATTTTACTTGCGTTTTGGCAAATATAATTATTCCAATTTAAGGTTATGTGTCTTTTTACACTGTTCAAAGAAACAGAAGTAAATTGCGGTGCAGGCGCAACTACCCTAATTTGCCAACTTTGGATATCGATCAATCTTTCGCGGTTTGGGGAAGGTATATCTTCTGCTCTAAAAGTAACTGTATAAGGCTGTTTCCTGACATCTTCGCAAGTAGTTCTCCACCTAAAAAGCGCTCTGGCGCGGTTGTTTGGAAAAGGAGAAAGCGTATCGAAAGTTGCTTTGTTTCGAGGAGATTTGAGATCATACAATTCACTAAAACTAAATAAACGAACTCTATTTCTGTCAGGATCGTTGGCTGTAATGGTATCAAGCATAAATGTTCCTGCAATAACGCAAGTATCTTTTGGGATCAATAATTGTGGTCTTTTATTTCTAGTTTCTATGACCAAAATCTGCATATCTCGGTTTACTATTCCGATCAACACTCCATTTCGCCATTCTTCGACTACAAAAGCCACATTATATTGCCCTGCCAAAGCGGGTGCGTCCCAAACCAAATCTCCTGTATAGGGGTTCATGGTTAAAGTTGCAGCATTATCTCCTCTTTCATTTCGAGCATTAACTTGTGGGATTCTGTTAAGTTCATAATAAGTATCTACTGCTGTGTTCGGTAATTTTTTACAAACCACCAACCTATAAGCCAAACTATCACCTTCGGCATCAACAGCACCAGGATTATGAAAAAATCTTTGCCCAACAGCTGCAATATCCAAAGGAGCAAGAGTCAAAACAGGCGAATTATTTAGTCCCAAAAAGGGCGTGATCAGAAAAGTAGATTCTAAACAAAGTTTTGTATTTACCGAATTTGGAATGTTAATCACACCATCATTCCTAAAATCGATGGCAATACTTACTCTGTATTCTCCTGCACCCGCAAAAGTATGTCTGGCAATATAAATATTTTTTTTGGTATTGCCGTTTACCTGTACACTAGAAACTCTGGCAAATTTTCTGGAAGGTGTGCCATCTCCAAAGAAAAATTCAACTTCTGTGTCAGGCGGCACGCCTGCATCATCTGTGTAGGTTGTCAAAATAAAATCATAAGTCAAACCCGTCAGTGAAACTCTTTGAGCCGTCAAATCGCCTGCGCGAAGGTGAGTTGCTTGCAAAGAAGTAATGAATAAAAATTGAAAAAGCAGAAAAAAACAAAAAAATATATGTTTCATAAGAAATATTTTGTGTAAATCGGTGTTAAAATAATAACAAAGTGATGTAATTTATTTGCAAAAATATCATTGTTTTTCTTTGTAAAGTTTAGAATAATACAAAATTTGGAAAACTTTTTGTAAATATCTTAATATAAAAATATAATTACTCAAAACAAATTAAGAAAATAACTAAAATGAAAAAAATTACAGAAATTAAATTTACAATTTTACTTTTTATGACCATTTTTTTGATGGTATGTTTATTTATTTTGGTAGATTCTTTTAGAGAAATACAAACTACAAAGAAAATAGGTTTAGAAATAGAAAAACCAATTTTGCAAACACTAAAAATGCCCGATTCTATACCTATTTCTGAAAAAAATAATTTTGTTTCGGCAGAAATTTCGAAGAAAAAAACATTTGCAAATCTGAACTTACAAGCCAATTCAAATATTTCAGATAGTTCTTCTAAACCAATTGTGTTTAATATTCCTGCAAAAAAGGATTCTACACAACGCACTATTTTACTCACAGGCGATTCTATGGGTGATGGTTTATTTTATGCCCTGCGAAAAGTTCGAAAAGAAAATAATATTGACATCAAATACGATCCTTGGTACGGTTCGACCAGCGGAAAATGGGCATCGGTCAAACGTTTGCAAGAAGCCATCGAAAAAAACAAACCCGATTTAGTAATTTTTACTATGGGCGCAAACGAATTATTTATTCCTTTGAGCAAAAAAAGAGTGAGTTATGTGCAGGAAGTTTTGCGTCAATTTGGAAATATCGAATTTGTTTGGGTTGGCTCGCCAAACTGGAAAAAAGATTGGGGAACAGACTCTATGTTTCACGCAAATATTGGCAGTGAACGTTATTTTGTGTCTAAAGATATAAAATTGGCTAGAAACAAAGATGGAGCACACCCTACTTTTAAGGCTTCTGAATTTTGGATGGACTCAATTATGGTTTGGGTAAATCAAAATCCCAAATTCAATTTCAAATTTTACTCCTTAGTCGGACAAGAAAAGATTTTATAAGAAAATGCGAATAAATTGCTAAATTTTCAAAATTTTTGAGTTTTATAAAATTTATAGCAAAAATTTCTTTTTTTATTGCTATTTTTGCATTTCACTTAACCCTATCAAAATGAGCAACAAAGTTGTTTTGGCATTTAGCGGCGGTCTAGATACTTCTTATTGTGTCAAATATTTGACTATCGAAAAAAATTTGGAAGTTCATGCCGCTATTGTCAATACAGGTGGTTTTAGTCCTGCAGAAATTCAAGAAATAGAAAAAAAAGCCTTTAAATTAGGCGTAAAAACTTTTGTAAGTTTGGATCAAACACAAACCTTTTATGACAAATGTATTCGTTACATGGTTTATGGAAATGTGCTAAGAAACAATACTTATCCGCTTTCTGTAAGTGCAGAAAGAGCTTTTCAAGCATTGGCAGTTGTAAATTATGCTCGCCAAATTGGAGCTTCAGCAATCGCACATGGCAGCACAGGAGCAGGAAATGATCAAGTTCGTTTCGATTTGATTTTTCAAATTGTTGCCCCAGAAATGCAAATTATTACGCCAATCAGAGAGAAAAAATTATCTCGCCAAGAAGAAATTGAATATTTGAAAAGTCATGGTGTAGAATCGGATTGGACAAAGGCAAAATATTCGATCAACAGAGGAATTTGGGGAACAAGTATTGGTGGAGCAGAAACTTTGACTCCAAATTTGCCTTTGCCCGAAGAAGCATATCCAAGTCAAATTAGCAAAACCGATCCTACTACTGTTTCTTTGACTTTCGAAAAAGGCGAATTGACAGGAATAAACGGCAAAATTTATGAAAGTAAAGTTTTTGCAATCCAAGATTTGCAAGAAATTGCAGCAGCCTACGGAATTGGACGAGATATGCACATCGGCGACACCATTATTGGAATTAAAGGCAGAGTAGGTTTTGAAGCCGCCGCCCCGATGATCATTATTAAGGCACACCATAGCATCGAAAAGCACGTTTTGACCAAATGGCAAATGTATTGGAAAGAGCAATTAGGAAATTGGTATGGAATGTTGTTGCATGAAGGACAATATTTAGAACCTGTCATGCGAAATATTGAGAAATTTTTGGAAGATTCGCAAACTTGCGTTTCTGGAACTGTTCACGTCAAATTGCAACCTTATTTTTTCCAAATACAAGGAATCGAGTCTAAACATGATTTGATGGCTTCTAAATTTGGACAATATGGCGAAATGAATAACGCTTGGACAAGTGATGATGCGATAGGATTTATCAAAATTTTGGGAAATTCTATGAAAATCTATGCAAATACAAATGGTATTTAATAAATAAAAACATTGTAAGATTTTTACAATGTTTTTATTTATTATTAGATGAAGCAGAAGCAGTATAACGTTTATAAAGAGCTTTTACTCGTTTTTCTTTTACTGCTTGAATTTTTTGATCTTGTTCTTCTATCCATTTTAATTGGCTATATTCGCCTTCTGGGTGAACTTGATCATAAGTTTTGTATTTTAAGCCGTGATCTTTGAAAAGCTCTTGATAAGCATCTTCCAAAATTACAAAGTTTGCATAAATATTTCTTTTTAATTCCCTGACTTCTGGATTTTCTGCCAGCATCAAACCTGCAATATCATCAAGATTTTTTTGTTGAAGTTCAGGCAAATTTGTTCTGGTTTTTAGGCTTGCCAAAGACATTTTTGGAGCAATAACCGTTTCTTCAGTTTCTACTATGTTTGTAGAACTTTTAAAACGACTATTATCTTGATTTAAAGTATTGTTATTATTTGGTTTACTTCTTTGATTAACTACATTTGCAAGTGTGGATTCCTGATTTGGCTTATTTTGGAGTTCCTCCAAATTCTTTTTCCAAATAGAAATTTTCTTTTTGTCGTAAACACTCAATTTTTGGGGCAATTTTCCTAAATATTCTGCCCATAAAGCCTCATCTTGCGGACTAGCCTCTATTTTTTGCCAAACATCAGGTTTGTGCAAAGGGTCTTTAAACTTGCGAGTTTGTGCAAAAACTGAAAAGTTTAGCAGCAAAATCAAATTTGCAAGCAAACAAAAGCGGAGTAAACGTAAGGATTTCATATACAAAGTCTTTTAGTCGTTTTCTTAAATTGGCTAACGTCAAAATGATAAAAAAGTTCGTTTGAATTTAAAAACAAATATATCTTGATGACATTTATTTTTACAAATATAAATATTCTTTGTGTTAGATTCCAAATAAATTTAAAGAATTAATATTGAAAAGATTTGGCAATAAAGATTTTGAATGTAAGTTTTATGTTCAAAATCCTTATTTTTATTTATTTTTTTCCAAAAAACACAGCTTCAAAACCGTATTTATCCATGTAATTACGGATCAAAAAACATTTGTACATTTCTTGAAATACAGGCAAATTAGACGAAAGTTCGAGGACTTTTTCGTAGGCGGTAATTGCATCTAAAAGATAGTTTTTTTCTTCAAAAAAGCGGGCTTCAATCAAAAAGCCCAAAGCGGTTGGTTCTGCTTTGGCATCATAGATGTTTGCCAATTCGAGTGCTACTTCTCTTTGTTCGTCTTCATCTAATCTTGAAAGCATCACATCTTCTGTTTTGTCAATGATAGAACCATCTTTTTTGATAGGAACAACTTTGACAATTAAATCTTTTGCGTCTGCCAATTTGCCTTTTGTCAAATCAATGACTTCGATATTATTGGTGCTTTCTTTTTCATAAAGAATGCTGTCCATCATATCTTTGATTATGATTTTGTAAGATTTAAGTTCGGTAGGTTTCAATCCAAAATTTTCAGGATTAGGTTTTAAGAAATATTTTAAAGTAAAAGTATTACCAAAAATAAAACGAGCCGATTCTTTTGTATCTGGCATAAGCATCCCTACTAACTGAGGCATACCTTGACACGACGTTTGACCTCTTTTCCTTGTGTATATTTTCTTTTCCCTTTCAGCATTGGGTCCGCCATTTTCAGTAAGTTCTTTCTGAATAAAGTCTATGTATTTGTTGGCGTAATTTTTAGAAGTTGCCAATTTTTTAAGCAATTTTTTTACTTCAAAAGTGCCTTCCGTTTTTATTTCCAAAGGGTTTCCGTTGCTGTGTAACAGGCTTAAAAAAGCACTTTTCGGCATCTGAATTTCGTGTTTTTGCGTCAATGTTTCGCCAATGTTTAAGGGCTTTCCGTCAAGCAAAATATTTCCTTGTTTGGCAATTACTTTAAAAGTTTGCTCTTGTGCGATCGAGGTTTTTGTTAAGAAAAAAATAAGTAAAAAATTGAGAATAAATTTGAATTTCATGTTTTTAAGGTTTAAGAATTTTCGATATGAATACGTATTTTTTTTGTAGATAGGTAAAACTTACAAAAAAAATGTTTAAACTTTATTAACCAAAAAAAGTTTAAAACTTTAAACAAGAATAAAAATATGCTACAAATTAGTAATAAAAACGCCATAGACGATTCTATTTATCAATCAAAACTCAAAACACTGAAAGTTTTGCAAGCTTCGAAAGCCTCGCATATTGCGGTTTATTGGCTATCTGGAATTTTATTTTTTTTTATCATTCTATTGTTTTTTCCTTGGCAACAAAACATTAATGCCGAAGGAAAAGTAACTGCGCTCAAACCCGAAGACAGACCGCAAACGGTAATGTCAATGATTGCAGGGCGAATTAAACAATGGAAAACTGCGGAAGGGGCGTATGTAAAAAAAGGTGATACAATTTTGATTTTGTCCGAAGTCAAAGACAAATTTCTCGATCCTGAATTTTTGCAAAGGCTTTCTGAACAAAAAGATGCCAAACAAGAAGGCATCAATGCAACTTCTCAAAAAATCAATGCACTAGACAACCAGCTTTCTGCTTTGCAACAAGGTTTAATTTTGAGCATTGAGAAGGCGAAAAATAAGGTCAAAGAATCAGAGTTCATGTTAATTAGCGACAGCACAGACTTTGAAGCCGAAAAATTACATTTTCAAATTTCTAAAAGGCAACTAGAAGGTGCAAAAAATTTATACGATCAGGGTTTAGTTCCTTTGGTAAAATTTGAGGCAAGTCGAATGAAATTTCAGGAAGGCACAGCCAAATTAATTGCTTATGAAAACAAATTTTTGGCATCAAAAAATAAAGTTTTAAATGCAAGGATAGAACTTCAATCGTTAAGGGCAGAATATTTGGATAAAATTTCTAAATCAGAATCCGAACAAAGTGCCACACGTGCATATTTGGCAGATGCACAAGGTTCGCTTTCCAAACTCAAAAACGAATACGCAAGTATGCAAATTCGTAACGAACAATATTGCGTTTTAGCCCCACAAGATGGTTATATTGTGAAATCTTTAAAAGCAGGTTTGGGCGAAATGATCAAAGAAGGTGAAGCAGTCGTAACCATTATGCCCGATAAACCTTCAGTAGCGGTGGAATTGTATGTTAAAGCAATGGACGTTCCCCTGCTTGCCATCGGCAGAAAAGTACGTTTAGAATTTGATGGTTGGCCCGCAATACAGTTTTCGGGTTGGCAAAATATGGCAGTTGGAACTTTTGGCGGAACGGTTGAAGTAATTGATTATGTAAATAGCAAAGGCGGAAAATACAGAATTTTGGTAAGTCCAGACCCAAATGACGTGGTTTGGCCCATGCAAATCAGGCAAGGATCGGGTGCAAGAGGTTGGGTAATGCTCAATGACGTGCCAATTTGGTACGAAATCTGGAGACAACTTAATGGTTTCCCACCTTCTTTGGAAGATTTGGAAGAATCAAAAGAGAAACCGAAAGAAAAAGAGAAAGATAAAGAAAGCGAGGAATAAGTTTTTTGCATAAAAACTAACAGTAAAAAACTGTTAGTTTTTATCTTCTTTTAAATTTTCTATTCCTTAACTTTTTTTTCTCCATCTTTAAAATCTTCGCCCTCTTTATTTTCTTGCGAATTTTTAGAACCACAATTACAACTCGAACAAAGTCCAGAAGATACGCAACAACTTTCACAACAAAGATCGCAAGCTGCTTGCGCACAACATTCGCCAAGATATTCTCCACAACAGCTACTTTGAAATTGATAACTGCCAAAAACTTTGGTCGAATGACAGGAAATTTGTAAACCTGCTGCCTTTTTTTGCAAGTTTTTCCAAGCTGACCAAAAACTTTGAGCAAATTGGACTTGATTATTTTTTGCCAAAAAATTTAATTCTTCTTTGACAAAAATCTCTAAACGTCTAATTTCCTGCATCAGCAAATCCTTTTGTTGATCGAAAGAAGTATTTTTTGCTTTTGCATTGGCTACAATGACATTGTATTGTTTTTTTCGCAAATCCTCCTCAAAATCAATCAAATGATCCGCAAGCAAAATCCCCTCCCCTGCTTTGTTGAACAAACGACATAAAGAATCGTAATTTTGTGGCGGAATTTGCAAATCTAAGGTAATTTCTCTGAACAAATATTCAGAAAGCAAGCCTGAATATTGCCTTAATTTCTCGAAATCCGTAGAATTTTGTCGGGTCAAATTTGCATATTCGTTCAAAATTTGGCGCAAATTTTCAGAAATTTTAATATTCTTAACCTGTTTTTCGAGTCTGTTTTTGACAAATTTTTTAGGTAAATTTGGCGAATCTGCCACCGAATCAGTAGCTTTTATCCAAGCCAAAAAAATGGAAAGCTCTGCGGCTTTCTGGACAGAAAAACTATTTTTAATATTTTTTTTGACCAAAAAAGCACTTGCAGGACAATGCGTTTCTTCGTTTTTCCAAATTTGATATGGCTCGATGGCTTGCAAAACCAAACTTAACTCGTTGTTAATGAGCATAGTATAAGGCAACCCGTAATCTTTTCGTAGGTTTGCACAAATGCCGCAATAAAAATTTCTAAATTCTTGATTTTGACAAGAATCGGGTTTTAAGTGTCCTAGCATATTTTGT
>RDXG01000118.1 GCA_004292785.1 Bacteroidota bacterium | reverse complement strand
AATTATGACCTACATTAACCCAAAAGACGACTCAAAACATCAGGCGGCAAAAAATCCTTATACGGTTTTTGAGGTGCTTTCCAAAAGTACACAAAGATTTGATTTGACAGAAAAATTAGCAAATTATAAAAAAATAGCAAGTTTAGAACAAATTGTTTTTGCAAAAAAAAATGAAATTTATGTTTTGATTTACGAAAAAGTAGGCGATCATTGGTTGGATACTGTTTACACAAATCCAAATGATTGCCGATTTGTACGAAAATGTAGATTTTAATGAATAAAACTTTTTCCTAAATTTATTGAAATAAAGAAAGCACTTCTGCCACACAAACAGGTTTTTCATTGCCCTTCATTTCGAAAGTAAGAGAAAAACTAACTTTAATTCCCATCTTATCTTCTTGATAATCAATAAGTTTGGCGGACATTCGTAATTCGCTATTCACTAAAATTGGCGACATAAACCGAACTTTATTTAGCCCATAATTAAGTACCAAACGTACATTTTTGACTTCCAATAATCCGTTTAACAAAGAAGGATACATAGAAAGCAACAAAAAACCGTGTGCAATAGGCACTCCAAAAGGCGAGTCGGTTTTGCAACGCTGTTCGTCCACGTGAATCCATTGCTGGTCGCCTGTGGAACGTGCAAAATCATTGATTTGGGCTTGCGTAACGCTAAACCATTCGCTTACACCAATTTGTTTTTGCAAATGCGCCGCAAATTCTTTGGGATTCTCTAAAATAAGCATTTTTTTGGTTGTTTAAAACGAAATCATTTTGGTTTTGGCAAAATAACTTTTTAAATTGGGCTTTGTTAGAAAATCCTTAAAAAAACAAAAAAAATTGCCAAACAATTATTTTCAATTCAAACAATTTAGGATCGAGCAGGACAAATGCGCCATGAAAGTCAGCACCGATTCTTGCATTTTTGGGGCAATCGTTTCGCCTGAAAACGCCCAACATATTTTGGATATTGGCACAGGAACGGCTTTGCTTGCTTTGATGCTTGCCCAAAAATCTGTTGCCCAAATTGATGCCGTAGAAATTGACGAGTCGGCTTTTGGGCAGGCTTGCCAAAATGTAGAAAATAGCATTTGGCGATCAAAAATTAGGGTTTTTAGAGAAGATATTAGAATTTTTGCCCAAAAAAACGATTTTTTATACGATCTGATCGTTTCAAACCCGCCTTTTTTTGTAAATAGCACCAAATCTGAAAATAGCCAAAAAAATTTGGCTCGCCATACCGATTCGCTAAGTTTTTTGGATTTGATCGAAGTGGTGAAAAAATTATTGACCAAAAAAGGTACATTTGCCATCATTTTGCCAAGTCCTGAAAGTTTGATTTTTGAAAAATTGGCAGAAGAAAATTTGTTGTTTATGTCAGAAAAATATTTGATTTTGAACCAAAAAGGTAAAAAAAGTCATCGAATGATTAGTTTTTTCAAAAAAAATAAGGAAAATTGTATCGAAAAGGAATTGATTATTAAAGATGGTCAAAATTATACTTCAGATTTTATAAAATTGCTCGAAAGTTATTATTTATTTGAAAAATAATTAAAAATAACAAATTTTATGATATTGATTCGCTTTTTATATTTTTTTTCTTAAAATTTGCAAAATTTATTGGATTAATTTATTTAGAATTATTCTAAATTGACTAAGATAGTATCGAAAAATGATTCGAATATTTTAGTTTTACTCAAATACGTTTATATATTTGTGCAATCAAATCGAAAACACAAATATTAAACCATTGATTAAAGATTTACAAAAACATTTTGGAACAAAACGCTATAAAATTCATATTCAAATGCTTAAATATTTCACGATACGAATAGTTTTACTTTTTTTAGCGAGTATTTTCTTTTTTTCTTTGCCGACTGCTTACGCACAAGACAATAAAGACGGAAAAGAAGCTCCTAAAAAAGAGGGGGGAGGGGCTGATACCACAGCCAAACAAGAACCCGCAAAAGGAGTAGCAGACGCAGGCGGAATCTCCGCTGATGATGCCGTAATTGCCAAAGGACTCGATTTGTTCAATGGAAATTGTAAGCAGTGCCATGCCGTAAACAAACAAGTGGTCGGTCCGCAATTAAGTGGAGTTTACAACCGCCAAAGCATTCCTTGGTTGATCAATTTTATCAAATATCCACAAAAAGTAATTGAAAGTGGAGATGCTCATGCGGTAGAATTGTACCAAAAATACAAACAATATATGCCAAACCACGACTTTTTGAAAGATGCGGATATTTTGGCTATTTTGTCTTATGTAAAAAAAGAAACTGAAAACCCTAGTGGTGGTAATGGCGATGGAACAACAACACTACCTATGTCTCTACCAACAGAAGCAGAATCAGACAATTCAGGCATTATGACTTTTATTGCTTTGGGCTTGGGTGTGTTGCTTTTGTTGGTGATGGGCGTATTGTTGATGATGTCTTTGGTGCTTTCCAAATACATCAAAAAATCTAAAAATTTGTCGGAAGAAGATATTGAAGTAGTTAGCCAAACAATTAATTGGGGCAAAATTTTCAGAAGTCAGGCTTTTGTTGGTTTTGTTGCGTTTTTCTTTGTTGCCATTGTTGGAAAAACTACCTTAGATGGTTTCTTGTCTTTGGGGGTTCAAAAAGGTTATGCTCCTGAACAGCCAATTCCGTTTTCACACAAATTGCACGCAGGCGAATATGGAATAGATTGTAAATATTGCCATACTACCGTAGAAAAAAGCAAAAACGCCAATATTCCTTCGGCAAATATTTGTATGAATTGCCACAATTCTATCAAAACTACCTCGCCAAATATGCAAAAAATTTATGACGCTATCGAAAAAGATGAGCCGATTCAATGGGTGAGAGTACATAACCTTCCCGATTTGTCTTATTTCAACCACGCACAGCACGTAAAAGTTGGCGGTTTGGAATGTGAAAATTGTCATGGAAATATCAAAGGCATG
>RDXG01000005.1 GCA_004292785.1 Bacteroidota bacterium | reverse complement strand
TTAGGCGATGCATTATTCTTCGGTTTCTTCGTCCTCGTAATTAAACTCTATTTTACTCTGCTTGATAATTTCAGATAAAATTTCATTCAAATAGCCCTGTTTAATTGCTGCTTGGTATCTTGTTATAAGTATAGGAATATTGATAATTTCCTCAATACAAGCCATATATTTTTCCACAATAGCCTTTACCGAATACCATTCTATTGCATTGGTTTTCAGTTTATCCAACAATTCTTGTGCTGTTTTTTCAGATTTTATGACAAAAGTTATAGGGTATCTTTCCGTTTTGTCAATGTCTAAAAAGTATTTTTTTACGTCCAATGTTTCTGTTACTTGGAAAAATCTACCCAAAGGTTTCATTACAAAGTCAATTCCGCCATCATTGGCATTTGTTCTGCCTGTTTTGTAGAGTTTCAATTTTTCTGTATTGAGTTTGTCCATTTCAAAACCCCAAATAATTTGTTGGTCGTGATAGAAATATTTGAGAATGGCATAACTTACAATTTCAAAAAGTCTTGCATCAATATTCGGTGCAAGCAAAATAATTTCAATAATTGCCTTTGACAAATTCAATTCTTTGTGAAACAACAACTTTTCATTTATCCAATATTTATTTGTTTCCAAATTTCTTAAAATTGGAATATGTTCAGAAGTTGGAAAAAACTTTTGAAACTCTGCGGTCATTCTATTGTTTAAGGCGTGATTTTGTAACTTGTTGCCAAAAGGCAATTCCCTCTGCCTTTGCAACAATTTTGTATATAAAGCACCTTCGTAATCAGCATATTCGCCTTTGCGATTTTGAAAATTATTTGCCAAATAATCCTCTACCAACACATAAATAGCATACAGATTAGCAAAACTACCTCTTGCTTTTGCCCCTCTATTGGCTGATTTAGTTTTTTGATTGAGGTATTGCAATAATTGACTATTTTCAAAAACTTCTTCTGACTGTTCGCCAAAGTGTTTTTTCAAAACAGTCTTAATGATTTCCGTAAAGGCTTGTTCCATTGGGTTCAAATAATTTTAGTGCAAATTCGTTACTTGGTTTTTCATAATTTTTCAATTCTTTAACCAATTTTTCTCCCTGATATTCATCTTGTAAATCAAGCCTACGCAAGCCTATTTTTATATAATCTTCCTGCAATTCTATGCCAATAGACTGCCTATTTAGTGCACAAGTTGTAAATGTTCCTGAAAATGGGTCTAAAACCAAATCATTTTCATTAGAACTTGCCTTTATAATTCTCTCTAAAAGAGCAATAGGTTTTTGTGTTGGGTGGTTTTCATATTCAGGCATACGATAACGCACACGAGGAAATTCCCAAACATTGCCTGCCACTTTTTCGCTGTTATAAGGTTGTGGTGGATTTTTACGATAGTCTATTAATTTTCTTTTTGAGCCTGTTTTAGCATCAACTAAAATTGCTTCGCTGTTAAAAGTATAGTTTTTTTCGTCTTTCACACAAAACAAAATAGGTTCGTACAAAGAACCATACTTGTTTTTTGCTTGTACGCCTGAACTGTCATAATACCAAACAATTCGTGAAATAATGCTTAATTTTTTACGCAAGTAAATATCAAAAAACGGTATAAATTGTGTGGCTGTCATCACATACATACTGCCATTATTTTTGAGTTTAGCAATACACAAGTCTAACCACTGATAACACCATTCTAAATAACTTTCCTCTGTTTCCCACTTGTCTGCAAGTCCGTTAAAGTCTTTGCCAATATTGTAAGGTGGGTCTGCAAAAATCAAATCAACAGAATTATCAAGAATTTGCGTTTGCAAAGCCTCTACGCAGTCTGCCTGAATGATTTTATGCTGTTTTTTT
>RDXG01000117.1 GCA_004292785.1 Bacteroidota bacterium | reverse complement strand
AAGAACAAAAATACTTTTTTGGACTTAGGAAACTGCAATTTGACCGAATTGCCACAAGAACTTTTTGATTGCATTTGGTTGGAAAATTTGAGTTTGGGAATATATAATTTTGATGAACAAAAAGATAGGGTTCAAGAAAGTAAAAACCAAGGTAAAACAAACCAAATCAACTCTTTGGAAGGCATAGAAAGACTAAATCATTTAGAATTTTTATCTCTTATAAACAATCAAATTTCAGATATTTCTGCTTTAAAGGAATTAAAGAATTTAACATTTTTATTGCTTAATGGTAATCAAATTTCTGATATTTCTGCTTTAAAGAAATTAAAAAATTTAAGATTTTTAACCCTTAATGGTAATCAAATAGCTGATATTTCTGCTTTAAAAGAATTAAGGAGTTTAACAACATTATGGCTTGAAAATAATGAAATTTTAGATATTTCTCCTTTAAAAAAATTAAAAAATTTAACAAAATTAAGGCTTGGATACAATCAAATTTCCGACATTTCGCCTTTAAAGGAATTAAAAAATTTAACAAACTTACATTTTTATAACAATCAAATTTCTAATATTTCTCATTTAAAGGAATTAAAGAATTTAACAACATTATGGCTTTTTGAAAATCCCATTTCCAAAATTATCCCTAAAAACCTAGCCGCTCCCCAAGAAATACTTGCTTTTTGGGAAAAACGCCAACGAAGTTATCGCCCCACTTTGTCTATTTTTTGTCATTTTCAACTGCACAGTATTCAGCGCAAATTTGTTCATGTTTATCCTTTGGAATATGCCACGTTTTTTGTCTGCTCAACAAAGCGTAGCAAGTCAAGATGCTTATGTTATTTTTTTGTTGGCTTATGATGAGTCTCGAAATGAAATTTTTGAGTTTATCACACAGGCAGAAAATTTGGGTAAAAAGCCTATTTTCCTTATTCCTTCGTCAAAAATGGCTTTTACTCCTGAAGAAATGAATTTGGAAAAATATGCCCTCATCAAAAAACAGCATCAAAATTTTCGCAAATACGAGCATTTTGACTACGATAGTTTAGAAGATTTGACAGAGAAATTGGCAAGCATTGCACAATGGCACAAGCCTAGTGTTTGCATCAAAAGTTTGCTTTTGGAAAACATTGGCGTTCATGAGCATTTAGAAATTAATTTTCACGAAAAAATGACTTGTTTGGTAGGGCAAAACGGTTCAGGCAAAACGACCATTTTGCGTGCTTTGGCTTTGGCTTTGGTAGGAAAACATCCTGCTATCAAAAAAACAGACGATTTAATCAAAATTTTGGGTATTTTTGATGATAAAAAAGAAGGTTTTGCACAAGAAAACAGGAAAGTAATCCGCAAACAAGGCGGAAATTTGGCTTTGCGTTTTACAGTAGCGGAGCAACCTCTTGAAAACAAGGTATTTTTTAAACAAAACCAGCTCGATGTTTGGGAAATGGAAAGCGAGTTGGCGTATCATTTTTGTAGCGAAACGCAACCCGCAGACATGAAAAATTTGGTCGTAGGTTTTTCGCAACAACGCAATGAAGACGAAGACGATGAACCTAGCCGCACAAATCCAAATATTTGGGACATCAGCAAACTTATTCAAAACCAAGCAAACAACCATTTGCGCAAATTTGAACAGTGGTTAATTGATTTGTATGCCAAAATTAATGAATTGTTTAAACAAAAAACCTTTGAAAAACAAGCTGTTGCAAGCCTACAAGACATTGCAGAAATGCAGATTATCAACAAAGTTTTTGCCGTTTTTTCGGAAATTACGGGGCAAAATATGGAATTTTTGACCGTTTGGGAAAACAAAGAAGTTTGGGTAAAAATTTCAGAAAACCCAAATGGCATTAAGCTAAAAATGCTTTCGCAAGGTTTTCAATCGGTGATGTCTTGGGTTGGTTATTTTACGCAACGCATGGCAGAAACCTATTTTTTAACACACAAAACGGACTTTTACGCACAATCCGCCATTTGTTTGATAGACGAAATAGACACCTATTTGCACCCAAATTGGCAGGCAAATTTTGTAAATGCCTTGCAAAATCATTTTCCAAATGTGCAGTTTATTATTACTACTCATTCGCCTTTGGTGCTTAGTGCGTTGCGTAGTGAGCAAGTATTTATGGTACAAGGCGAAATAGAAGGCGAAATTTTGGGCTTAGATGCCACTCGTATTTTACAAGAAATAGGCGCAGAATACAGAGGGGGAGAAATAAAAATTTCAGATACAGAAACGGTTAAAGTTCAAGAAATTATAGATGAACTTTCTACAACTGTGATGAATGAAAATTGGGAACGAAGCAGAGAACTGATTGATTTACTCAAAAAATTTAATGCAGAAATTCCAGAAATTAGCAGATTTGAAACTATTATCAAAATCAAAACTCGAAACAAATGATTTGGATAGACAAAAACCTAAACAACGAACCCGAAGAATTTAAACTTTGGAAAAAAAATAAATTGTCTGAAAATTGGTTTAACGAAAAAAAACCTTCGGAATGGTGGCAGGAAATTAATAAAGAAACCAAAGTAAAAAAAGCCTTACAAAGTGCCTTGCTTGAAGAACAAGGGCATATTTGCTGTTATTGCTGTCGAAAAATTACCAATGATCAAGCAATTATTGAATTGCAAAACAAAGACGAGCAGAATCGTATTTTGCAGATTAGCGTAGAACATTATCAAGAAAAAGTAAATCCAAACTATATGAAAAAAATGTTTGATTACGATAATTTGTTGGCTTCTTGCAAAAGTTCGAGTTATTGCAATGAATTTAGAGGCAAACAAAAAATCCAAGATTTAACCTTAAACCCAACAAAATTGGAATCTATGGATCAGATTGAAGTTTTATATGAATTTGATAAAAGTAAAGATAAAAAAAATTTGGTAAAATTAACATCAAAAAACGAATTGATACAACATGATTTGGATCACGTTTTGAATTTAAACAACATTGATTTGGCGCAAAAACGCAAAATTTTGGTAGTAAAAATTCAAAATGATTATGCCGAAAAAATCAAATTATACGCAAACTTTGCTAGGGATATTTCTGAAAATGAATACATGGATTTTACAAAACAAGAACTCGAAGAAAAATACCTTCAAAAAAAACATGAAGGGAATACAAAAAAATATCCATCTAGTTTTCCTTTTGTGGCAAAAATGGTATTAGAAAATTTATTTGAGTAATCTAAATTTTACAAATAAAAAAACTAACTCTCGAAAAATCTAAACTTTTACAAATTCCCCAAAAAACTGCCTAAGTTTTTCAATATCTTTCAAAGCAGGCGAAATTTCGAATTTGCTATTCAAATCTATGCCCGCTAAATGCTTGTTTTTCAAGGACTTAATCATTTTTATATCTTCCAAATCAATTCCGCCTGACAAAATTTTTGCCCACTTCCGCCATGTTGTGGCGTTTTGGTGTCAAACAAAAAATATTCACAAACCGACTCGTAGGCTTTGAGTTGCGAAAAATCAAAATCAGAATCCATGCTAAAAACCTTTAAAATTTGTCTGTTTTTTGCTTGCAAAAGTTTGCAAAATTCTGGGCTTTCTTGTCCATGCAACTGCACGGCATCGAGCTTATATTTTTGTATTTTTTCTAAAACAAATTCTTGATTTTCATTTACAAAAACGCCTGTTTTGAGTATATTTTTACGGATTTTTGCCAAAATATCCATGTCCAAAGGTTCGCAAAAACGTTTGGAAGGTGCATAAAAAATAAAACCCATCAGATCGATAGGCAAAGTTGCCAAATCCAAAATATTTTGGCTTTCTTTCATTCCGCAAACTTTTATTTTCATAAAATTATTTCAAAAAATAGTAATACACACTAAGTCAGACGCAAGTCGGACAGCAAAAAAACGGTAGTAAAACAAAGCGTCCGACAAATGTCTGACTTTAAAGAGGCAAATTATTTCATAAGTTGAAACACCAAAAAAGCACTCAAATACGCCAAAGCAGTCATATAAACAAACAAAATAATCGGATATTTCCAAGAAAGCGTTTCTTTGTAAACCACCGCCATCGTACTCATACATTGCATGGCAAAAGCATAAAAAACAAGCAAAGAAAAGCCCACAGCAGGCGTATAAAACGGCTTTTTTGTGTCAGGATTGAGTTCTTTTTTCATACGTTCTTTGACCGTACTTTCGTCTTCCTCGTCGCCCAAACTATAAATGGTCGACATTGTGCCTACAAAAACTTCGCGCGCCGCAAAAGAAGTGATCAAAGCAATAGAAATCTTCCAATCGTAGCCCAAAGGTTTAACCAAAGGTTCAATCAAATGCCCGATTTTTCCTGCAAAAGAAACCTCTAATTTTTTGCTTGCAATTTTGTTAGACAACTCATTTTCAGGAAGTTCTGCAAAATTTTGACGAATTTCTTGCTCCGCTTTTTCCATTTCTCCGCTAAAACTATAAGAAGCCAAAGCCCACAAAATAATAGAAATTGCCAAAATCACTTTTCCCGCTTCCAACACAAAAGCCTGCGTTTTTTGAAAAACCGAAATTCCTACATTTTCCCATCTAGGTACTTGATATACAGGCAGTTCCATAATAAAAAAACTTCTTTCTTTTGCCTTAATCATTTTGTTCATGACCCAAGCGGCAAGCAACGCCATCGCAAAACCCAACACATACATTCCCATCAAAACCACGCCTTGCAAATTGAAAATAAAAACGCTTTGATCTGGCACAACAAGGGCAATCATGATCGCATAAATGGGCAAACGAGCCGAACAACTCATCAAAGGCGTGATCATAATCGTGATCAAACGTTCTTTCCAAACGCTAATCCCACGTGCCGCCATAATTGCAGGAATCGCACAAGCAACCCCCGAAATCAACGGAATAACACTTTTGCCGTTCAAACCAAATTTTTGCATGAGTTTGTCCATAATAAACATGACTCTTGCCATATAACCTGTTTCTTCGAGCATCGAAATAAAGGCAGATAAAAGTGCAATTTGAGGAACAAAAATCATCAGTCGAGTTGAGATGGGATCCGACATTTTTATTTATTGCTTGTTTGAAATCTTGTTTTGTGATCTTTTGAATTTATTTTGCTTCCTTTATCCAATCAAAGTGCCAAAGTTTACATTCATTCGTGGAATATGGAAGAAGGAAAGTGAAATTTTCATTCTTTTTGTAAGAATCTTTGATTGAGTTAAGTTACATTCCTATCACTTTATATGTGTCAACAATATCTGTACAAGCACAGTAACCATCGCTACGTCTATGATACACCATCGTAATAGCAAACAATATTCATAAAAAAACAGGCCAATGTTTGTTGTGGTATGAGCAAGTGCTTTTTCAT
>RDXG01000272.1 GCA_004292785.1 Bacteroidota bacterium | reverse complement strand
GGCGATGATCCCAAATTTAAACCGATCATAGATTTGGGTTTGAAACCAACCAGCCCAGATTCTACGCAAATTACAGTTCGTTGGCAAAAAGCGGACACAAGAAACGGCGAATGGGTGGATATGGACACAACCATCAAAGATCACACAAACATTGACTCTTTGCTAGAAAAGTCAAACCTTGCGGACACAGCCACTTTTAGCCGAGATACTGTAGAAATTGATACAACAAGCAAATTTGTTTTGAAAGGTTATGCCTTAGAAAAAACTACTTTTTTCCGTAGAATTTTGAGTGTCAAAGATTGCGCAGATACGAGTAATGTGGTCAGAATCGAGGTTTTAGATATAACCAAAGCGGAGGCAGCTAAAGCAGACGCAGCTTTTTTATACAATTTTTATAGCAATTACGGTTTTGGCGGTTGGGACAGAAACAGACCAATTTCTGAATGGGCAGGGGTGGTTTTGGAAAACGGCAGGCTAGTTGGTTTGGATTTGCATTTGACCAATTTGACAGGAGAAGTACCAAATTTTCCACCTTTAATTGCAAATTCTTTGAAATATGTTAATTTTTCGAACAATCAACTTTCAGGGAAAATACCAGACCACGTGGCAGAATGGGCAAATTTAGAATATTTGGATTTGTCAGGGAATGATTTAGAAGGCGAAGTTCCCGAAAGTTTAGGCAGTTTGGTGAAACTAAAAACCATTTATTTGGCTCACAATCGTCTCACTTCGATTCCCGAAAAACTTTTTGACAATTTGACTGAACTTCGATCTTTGTTTTTGAATAATAACCAATTAAGTGTTTTGCCAAAAAATATAAACCGTTTGAAAAGTCTTGAATTTTTAAATTTGGGAAACAATTTATTAAGAGAGATTCCCGAAGAAATTTCAGAACTTAGCAATTTGCAATTATTGTATTTCAATAATAATCGTTTGACAAAATTGCCTTTAAGTTTGGAAAAATTGACCAATTTGAAAGGTTTATTTTTGCAAAATAATCTTTTAACAGATTTGATTTCTTTTGCCAAATTGGAAAGTTTGGAACAATTGGACGTGCATGGAAATGCCCTAGATTTTGCAGATTTAGAGATTTTTGCCAACAAGGGTGGCAGAACTTCTTTGAATGTTTCCTACATTCCACAGGCTTTGTTTGGCAATATTCAAGACATTTTTGCCATCGCAGAAACTCGTCAGTTTTTGAATGTAAACACCGCAGGCACAGCCAACAAATACCAATGGTACAAAGATGACAAAAAAATAAATATTGCTTCGGCAACGACCAACCAACTAGAAATTTTTAGGGCAAGTCAAGCCGATCAGGGCGTTTATAAGGTTTTGGTTACCAATAGCAAAGTGCCTAATTTGACTTTGACTTCCCAAGAAATCCGATTAACGGTAAGTTGTAACACTTTTGCGGTTAATGTTTCCGTGCAAGGATCAGCTAATTTTTGCGAAAATACCAACTCTGAACCTGTTTTGACAGCAACACTTTTGCCAAATGTAAGCTATCAATGGACTTTTGATGGCAAAAATATGTCAGGTGAGAATACAAATATTTTGAAAGCCACTGAATCAGGAAAATATGCGGTTTTGGTTGAAGATAAAGCAAAATGTGTGGCAATTTCGAATGAAATTCTTGTTCAGAAATTGACTTCGCCAAAAGTAATAATCAAAATTGAAGGCAAAGATCGAGATATTTTGCAAGCCGATTTTTTTGGAAATACGCAAATTCAATCCTATCAATGGTTCAAAAATGATGAACTTTTGGCTACAAAAACCGATTTTATTTCAGCTGAAGGAACTGCCTCTTATTACCTAAAAGCCATAGATCAAAACGGTTGTGTGGGCATTTCCAATTTGATTACTTTTGTGCCTACAAGCCTAGAAAATGAATTTTTGGCTAAGGAAATTAAGGTTTATCCAAATCCAAGTTCGGGCATTTATCAGATAGAATCTCCAAGTCCGATCTCTTTGGTAGTTTACAATGCTTTGGGGCAAAAACTAGATGTTAATTCTGCCAAAACAGAAAACAACTATCTTTTGGATTTATCCGCCATGCCATCTGGGATTTATTTGTTGGAAATTAAAGATGCTAAGGGTTTTTGCATCAAAAAATTGATTAAAAATTAGTGCAAAAAAATAAGCCTAAAAGTTTTAAACTTTTAGACTTATTTTTTTGCTTTTAGGAGAGCCCCCTGACGGGATCAAACCGCCGACCTACTGATTACAAGTCAGTTGCTCTATCAGCTGAGCTAAGGAGGCTTTAAAAAATCGTGATGCAAAAGTAATAGGAGTTTTTTGAAATACAAATTTTTTTTTAATTTTTTTTCAATTTTTTTATACTCCAAACATTGACAAAATTTATTTAAGTATCCAATTAAAATTAGTTATGATTATTTTGTTAAGTAACTCCTTGATAATCAGATTTATCAGACACCTTCGAAGTGTCGGATAATTTTGCATAATTACTTATCCAAATTATAAACTTTTTTGACCAAACAAAAAATGAATTATTGAAGGAATATCCAGCACCAAACAAACTTTTCCGTCGCCCAAAATGGTCGTTCCGCTAATAAATTTGATCTTTTCCAAAGGTTTTCCCAAAGGTTTTTCTATAATTTCTTTTTGTTGCAACAATTTGTCGACCACCAAACCCACGAGTTTATTTTCGATTTGAACAATAATGACATGAAATTTGTCTTCCTCATTTTTTTGATCAAAAGATTGTTGTAAAACATTTTTTTGATGAATTTCAGCCATGTTTTTGACCGAAAAAAAGTCATTTAAAGAAATAATGGACAAAGTTCGTTCTAAATGAGTGGCAAGCAAAGCGTTTGCAACTTTTCGAATGTCCGATTTTTTAAACAACACCACTGCCTCCGTATATGCCAACGGAATGGCAAAAGAGGTTTCATTTACCTCAAAAAGCAATACACTTCTCACAGCCATAGATGCGGGTAAAGTTAAACTAAAAGTAGTTCCTTCTCCAATTTTGCTAAGGATATTGATTTTTCCGCCAATCGAATCAACGGCTTTTTTGACCACGTCCATGCCCACGCCACGCCCAGAAACCTCTGTAACTTGCTCGACTGTGCTAAAACCTGCCTCAAAAATATATTTTATAATTTCTTGATCTGTAATTTGTTCTGCTGAACTTGACGCAAGTAACCCTTTTTCAACTACTTTTTTGCGAATAATATTTGGATCAATGCCTTTTCCATCGTCAGAAATTTCAATAATTACATTGTCTTTGTCATTTTGGGCGGTAAGACGAATAGTGCCTTTTAAAGGTTTGCCGTTTTTTTGTCTAATTTCTGGACTTTCAATGCCATGACTCACTGAATTTCTGACCAAATGAATTAAAGAATCACTAATAATTTGCAAGATATTTCTATCAATTTCAATTTCTGTACCTTCCAAAACAAGTTCTACTTTTTTGTTTTCCAAATTAGCCACATCTCTCACAATTCTGTGAAATTTGTTAAAAAGTACACTCATTTGCACCAAACGAATTGCCATAACCGAATATTGCAAATCCGCAGTAATTCTGTAAAGTCTTGTAAAACTCTCGTTTAAACCCAAATTTTTGGCTTGCGTGATCAAACGATCCTTTTCGATGGCTAATTCGCTAACCAAATTCAACAAAGAATCCAATTTGCTGATCGGCACTTGCACCCAATCCGAAAAAGCAATTTGCGGGTTTTGGGTTTTATTTTCCTCATTTTCTTTGATCTCAACAATTTCAACAGCAATCTGTTTTTCTTCGATACTTTGTTTTAAATTGTTTAAAATTACTTTTAATTTGGTTTTTAATCCTTTATAGCCTATATTTTCTCCTGTAGAAATGGCTTTTATCAACTCTCCTAGTTTATCGTTTGCACGAAACAAATCGTTAAAAACTTCGGGACTAATGGTTTTTCCTGACTTAATTTCGCTAAAAATATCTTCTAACAAATGCGACATTTCTGTGATCGCCTCAAAACCCATAGCTGCTGCATTGGCTTTCAAAGTGTGAGTCAATCTGAAAATTGTTGAAATTGCTTCTTTATTTCCATGATTTTGCTCTAAAAAAATAAAATATTTGTTCATCTCCTCGCTTTGTTGCAAGGCTTCTGCCAAAAATATTTCCTTTAATTCGTTTTCTTTATCCATTTTTTGCTTGTTTTCTTACGATTGTCAAGGTCTTTCGACCATTGACAACGTGCTTTTTTCTATTTTACGTTGTCAATGGTCAAAAAACCTTGACAACCTGAATTATTTTTTGGTAATTGTTCTTTGTTCGATTCGTTTTTCGTAATCTTTTCCCTGAAAAATGCGTTGCACATAAATTCCAGAAGTATGAATTTGGTTTGGATCGAGTTCGCCGACAGGCACAATTTCTTCCACTTCTGCCACCGTAATTTTGCCTGCGGTTGCCATCATTGGGTTAAAATTTCGAGCTGTTCCTTTAAAAACCAAATTGCCCATAGCGTCACCTTTCCATGCTTTGACGAGTGCGAAATCGGCTTTTAACCAAGTTTCCATCAAATACATTTTTCCATGAAACTCTCTACTTTCTTTGCCTTCTGCTACTTCTGTTCCATAGCCTGCGGGTGTAAAAAAAGCGGGAATTCCTGCTCCTCCTGCCCTGATTCGTTCTGCCAAAGTGCCTTGTGGTAACAATTCTACCTCTAATTCGCCTGAAAGTAATTGGCGTTCAAATTCGGCATTTTCTCCCACATAAGACGAAATCATTTTCCTAACTTGACGTTGTTTGAGCATCAAACCAATGCCAAAATCATCAACTCCTGCATTATTAGAAATGCAAGTTAGGTTTTTTACGCCTTTTTTGAGCAAAGCAGCAATACAATTTTCGGGAATTCCGCACAAACCGAATCCGCCAAGCATAACGGTCATATTATCTGTGATGCCTTCTAAGGCTTGTTCAGCGTTGGCAACAATTTTATTCATGTCCTTAATTTTTGATTTTTTATATCTTTTGAACAAAACTAAACAAAAATTTGAAATAGAAACGACATTTATTTTTTATTTGCCAAATTTTGTTTTTCTGCTTGATTTTTATTCCATTTTTTGTCAAAATTGCTTTGATTTGAAATTTGTTACAAAATATAAGCCTAAGATTTTTTGTAAACAAAGATAGAAAGTTTATCACAATTTAGCAACCCTTCACAAAAATTGTCCTAGAGCCTGAAAATATTTATTTTTTTATCCAAAAAAATTCCCATTTCTATTCCATTTTCCATGCAGATCAAATATTTTTCCTATTTTTGCATTTCAAAGATTTTACATTTTTAAAATTTTGCACCATGAATTACTTTAAAAACAAAGGAAATTTGATTTCCAAACTCAATAGTTTGCTATTGATGGCTTTAATTGCATTTTTTTCTTTTGGGAGTGTAAGTTGCGGTCCAAGTGCTAAAGTTTTGGCGGAGCAACAACGTTTGGCTGACGAAAAAAAGAAAGCCGAGGAATTGGCTAAAAAAACAGCTAAGGCAAAAGCCGATCTCGTGGCTTTGTTGAACGACAATACCAAAACTGCCGAAGAAAAGCAAAGAATTTTGGATCAGATCAAAGGTTTGGGCGTGGACAACGCAGAAATTAGCGATTTGATCAGAAAAAATGAAGAAAAAATCAGTGAACAAAAAATTGCTGAAGAGAAAAAACGCGCAGAAGACGATGCTCGCAAAAAAGCAGAAGACGAAAAACGAAACATCGAAGTAAAAACAGGTAGCGCAAGCGAATATTTTGAAATGATCGCCAACGCACCAGACGTAAATACTGCCAACCAAAAAATAGAGGAAGCACTCAAATTGTTCGATTCGCCTGATGCGCCTATCTTTTTGATCGTTTCCAAAGTTGGAAAAAATAAAGCAGATTGGGATTATGACAAACCGATCAAAGTAAAAGAATTTTTGAACTATTTGAAAGACAAAAAAAATTACGACAAAAAAGTGGATAGCTTTGAAGTCGATAAAAACAACAAAATTAAGTCTTTGGATTTGATCAAAAAATAATTTATCAAACTTTTATAAGGCTTTAAAAACCTTATAAAAGTTAATTTTAACCCCAAAAAAAATCTTATGTCTTCAGCAAACAAAAATCTTAGCGCACATTCAGACAAAAATTTGATAGATATTTCAAACAAAAAAATAGGAATTGTCTATGCCGAATGGAATAACGAAGTTACCGAAAAATTATATCAAGGAGCTTATCAAAGCCTGATCAAACATGGTGCAAAACCAGAAAATATCATCAGTAAAACCGTAGCAGGCAGTTTTGAGTTGAGTTTGGGAGCGCAATATTTGGCACAACGCCAAGATATTGACGCTGTTATTGCTTTGGGTTGTGTGATTCAAGGCGAAACTCGCCATTTCGATTTTATTTGCCAAGCCGTAGCACAAGGCATTACTACGGTTTCTTTGACTTACAACAAACCCGTTATTTTTGGAGTCTTAACGCCTGATAATCAAGAACAAGCTCTCGACAGGGCAGGCGGAAAACACGGAAACAAAGGCGAAGAAGCGGCAGTTACGGCTGTGAAAATGTTGGGTTTTTAGGAAAAAGCTAAAAAAGTATCATTTATATTATTTAACCCAAAAACATAAAAATATATGGCAAAAACCATTTATTTTCAGGATTTTATGCCCGAAAATGTCTGTTTTGGTTGCGGAACAAACCATGACGGATTGCAGATTAAAAGTTTTTGGGAAGAAGATGAAAGCGTGTGCATTTGGCAATCAAAACCACAATTTCAAGGCTGGAAAGGTTTGTTAAACGGAGGCATATTGGCAACACTTATAGACTGTCATTGTATGGGAACGGCAATTGCTCATGCTTACAAACTAGAAAACAGAAAAATGGACAGCGAACCCGTTTACAGATATGCCACAGGGACTTTAACAGTACGTTATTTGCAACCAACTCCTAACGAAGTGATAGAAATTAGGGCAAAAGTAATTGAGGTAAAAAACCGAAAAACCACGCTTAAATGCGAAGTTTTTGCCAAAGGAATAAAAACCGCAGAAGCAGACGTAATTGCCATTCGGGTATATGACAGCAGCCAAAATGTCGAAAATAATGTTTTTAAAGGATAAGTAAAAAATTGCTAAATAATATTTTGTTTTAGCAATTTTTTGTTCGGAATTATTGAAACATACTTATTTTTTTTGTGCTGGACTTTGATTGAGCTTTTCAAAAAAATCGTTGAGTAAGCGTTTTCCAAAATCAAACAACATCTGTGCAACCGATTCGCTGACTTTGTTAGAAAGAGAACTTAAAACAGTCTTTTTCTGTTTTTTTTCGGCTACCTTTTCAGGCTTTTTGCTGCCTATTGCAGCTTTTACTCCTCCAAAAATGAGTAAAATAGCCACAAAACCTCCACCAACAACCAGACCGATTTGTTGTTTGAGATCAAGTTGTGCTTTGATATTTTCGATATTTTGGGAAACATTTTTCTTGTGTTGCTCCCGCAGCGCAAGTAATTGGGTTCTTTGATCTTCGTATTTCATGGCTTATTTTTTGGTTTTATTTTCTTCTAAAAGTTTAATATTCATGGGCAGTGCCTTGTCTACTTTACTTTCCACAGCAAATTTAAAACGTTTGCGAAGCAACAGAAATAACAAAAACAAAGACAAATTTAAGAGTGCCACCACGCCAAAGCCAGCAGCATATCCCCATTTGAAATATTGGCTAATAAAAAAAGAGAGAGAAATGTTGGCAAACAACAAAACAATGGTTAAACAAAATAGTGCCATGATAAAAGTAACCAATGCAACCACAAGTTTACTAACGCCATCTTTTACTTCAAGTTTGACGAGTTGTAAGTTTGCCTCAATAAAACCGCTAAGGCTTTCTAGTAGATTTGGAAGATTCATTGAAAATGAGTTTAATGAATAATTGCAAATTTACGAAAAAAAATCTTTTCTTTCGTAAATTTTAATTAGGAACTAAACTTTCTAAATTATTTTTTGTAATTTTAAAAATACCAATCCTTGCAAATCTATTTCCGACATAGGTTGTTGCCAAAATCATGATGCCTCCGTCTTGGCTTCTACAAAGACTTTTGTATTCATATACCCTACTATTTCCTATGATTGTACTTCCTAATAAGACTCCGCCTTCTTTTTTAGGATTAATGATATAAATTCCGATAATACTTTCTCTTAAACCAACTCCACAAATAAAAACATCTTTGCCTTTTATAAAGGCAGGAATTCCAAAAATCTTTTGTGTAGGGTCTATTTCGTGAAAAATATTAGGTTTGTTAAAGGTTGCTTTTTTGTTTTCGGGCAAAATATTAAATCCTTGAGTAAAATAAATATCCCTAAAATCAGTAAATGTAGCAAAAAAAAGTCCCTCTTTAATTTGATTGATTTGATAGGGAAATCTATAACTAGAATCCTCCACCTCAAAAAGAAACTTACCTAATGAGTCTAAAAACAATGGTTGATAAAAATCATTATAATAAGCATGACAAAAAGTATAAGATTTGCCTTTATCAAAAAATTCTCCACAATTATAATACCTTTCAATATCAGGCTGAACAATTCCATATTGGGGTGTTTTAGCAAAACATCGATCCCAAACTATCTCGTAGTTTGCATTAACTTTGTATAACGAAATATTTGCAGAAGGATTTTTAGAAGTACCTCCTCCCACAGAAGGAAGACAACTACTACCACCTAACAACAAGTATCCGCCATCTTTGGTAGCAACGCAACGTTCCACTCGTGTGATAAGATCAAACTTAGTCCTGTCTGTAATTTTTTTAGTTCTGCCATTTAACTCTACAAATGTGGTTGAAAAATTTTTTTCACAGACAAAATAATAATTCTCTCCTTTGACTATGAGTTCTCCGACAGGTTCTCTATAGGCGTGAAATGCTTTATCTTGGCGAGTATCCCATTGAAAAACGCCTTTAGCATCCACCTTAAGCAAATAAGAAATATTTTGTATCCTAAAGTCTTCTGAGGTATTCGAATATCTGCCCAAGATGATGTAACCACTATCACTAGTAGACTTTATGTCCAGTGCTTCAAAATTTTCGAAAGTATTATTATCATAAATGATATTAAAATTTTTATCATTTATTGAATTTTCAACAGAAATAATGTCGGGTACACAGGAAATGAGCAAAAATAATAAAATATAAATGCCAATCCATTTGAAATTAATAACCTGATTCATAATTACTAAATACTTTTTCGCCTCCTACAAATGTGTTCAAAACTTTACTTAATCTCAACAAACGAGGATCGGTGTCGAGCAAATCGGTGTCTAAAATAATAAAATCTGCCATTTTTCCTTTTTCTATACTGCCTCTTTCCAAATCCTCAAAATTGGTATAAGCTGCCCAAATGGTCATGGCTTTGATGGCGGTATTTTTGTCCAAACCATTTTCGGCTTGAAAACCATCTTCGGGGCTATGTTCAGAATCTTGGCGAGCAATAGCTGCATGAAAAGTATAAATTGGATCGGCATCAACCACAGGAAAATCACTGCCAAAGGCAATATATTTGCTTTGTTCAGACAAAAATTTATAGGCATAAGATTTTTTCAAACGATCATTGCCCAAACGTTCTCCTGCCCAAACCATATCAGAAATACAATGAGTCGGCTGCACGGAAGGAATAACGCTAAAATTTTTGAATTTTACAACATCACTAGAATCAATAGTTTGTACGTGTTCGATCCTCCAACGGCGATCATTTTGAGTTTTTAAGACTTCTCCGTACAAATTTAACACCATTCTGTTGGCAGAATCGCCAACGCAATCGGCACTTGCTTGAAAACCTTTGGCAAACATTTCTTCAAAATCGGCTTTCAATTTTTCTCGTGGCGTAACCAAAGAACCAATGCGTTTTGGGTCGTCATTATAAGGTTTGAGCAATAACGCCCCTCTCGAACCCAAAGAACCATCAATATAAAACTTAAAAGCACGTACATTCAAACGATCTGTTTTGTAGATTCCTTTTTTCAAAAAATAGGCTTTATTTTCCTCTGTTGGGTTGAGCATGGCGTAAATTCTGATCTTTAATGTTTTATCTTTTTGCATTTGATCAATAAGTTCTACGGTGCTTTTGTCCATGCCTGCATCACTAATCGTAGTTAATCCCTTCGAAAAACAGACTTCTTGTGCGTGTAAAAGCATTTCTTTTTTTTCTTCCAAACTAGGTTCAGGAATTAGATTTCTGACCAGATTCATGGCGTTGTTGGTAAGTATTCCTGTCAATTTGCCGTTTTTAATTTCAATTTGTCCGCCTTCTATTTTTGTGTTTGTCGTAATTTTGGCTAAATCTAAGGCAACTTGATTGACTAATGCGGCGTGTCCGTCTATTCTGGTCAAAAAAACAGGCGTTTTCGGAAACATTTTGTCTATTTTCTCTTTTGTGGGATATATTTTTTCCTTCCATTTATTTTCTGTCCAACCTCTGCCAATAATCCACCCGCCTGATCGTTTTTTTTGTGCATAAATTTTCAGGTTACTCAATAATTGTTCAAAAGACTCAAAAGTAGTAAGATCGAGTTCGTTTAATAGTTTTCCGAGTGTATAATAATGGCAATGCGCATCATAAAAACCTGGCAAAATGGTTTTTTGTTGTGCGTCCATGATATTTTTGGAAGTATAATTACTCATAATTTCCTCGTCTGTGCCAATGGCAACAAATTTTCCGTCTTTAACAGCAAAAGAAGATGCCTTAGAAAAACTAGAATCTACAGTGTAAATAATGGCATCTTGCACAATAAAATCGACTTCTTGCTTCGATTTACAACTGAAAACAAGCATCAATAATAGATATAATAAATGTATTCGGCTCATAGCTTAGAAATTACAATGCGCAATTAGGTAAATATAAAAGACTTTTTTTAGAAAAAGCAAAAAAAAATAAAAAAATTTGAAAATGTAAGTAAATTCGAGAACTTAAACCATTTTTAAATTTTCCCTTTGCAACGTTTTTTCTACTATTTGGGTCTTGTTTGCAGAGGAGTAGTTTTTCATAATAACAAAGGTTTAAAGATTTTTAGCTTAACCCTAAAAATTAATCTTACAACTTAACCTTGTTTTGATTAAAAGATGATGCAAATGTGTCATCTTTTTTTATTTTAATCCAATTTAAAATGCTTATTTCTATTATTGTTGCCCAAAGTTTGAACAGAGTTATCGGAAAAAACAACCAATTAGCTTGGCATCTTCCTGCTGACCTAAAAATGTTTAAGCAAAAAACAAGCCAGCACCATATTTTGATGGGCAGAAAAACTTTTGAATCCATTGGCAAAGCACTTCCAAACCGAACAAATCTTGTCTTAAGCCGCGATCATTCCTTAAAAATAGAATCTTGTTTGAGTATTCAAAGCATCGAAAAAGGAATTGATTTGGCAAAAAAAGCCAACGAATCAGAGTTGTTTATCATTGGAGGAGCAGAAATTTATTGTTTGGCTTTGCCTTTAGCACAAAAAATATATCTCACCGAAATTCAAACAAACATAGATGGAGATGCTTTTTTTCCTGAATTAAATGATTTTTGGAAAGAAGTTTCTCGCGAAAAACATTTTGCAGACGAAAAAAATATTTTTGATTATGATTTTGTAGTTTTTGAAAAAATTTAAGGCATGAAAATTATCTAAGTCTTCCAACCTCATAAAAACCATTTGAGAAATTTTAATGTTTGAAAATTGTATTATTTTTTTCAAAACATTTTGTTTTTTTTGAAGTTGTTTATAAAAATTACAAATAAAATATGCTTCGAAAGACTAGTTTTTTAATCGTTTTTATACAAATTTTGACCTTTTCCTGCCTTTTTGCTCAAAAAAAAGATTCTGTTGTTTTTGGGATTCAAGATTTTTATAGCCAAATTATTCAGTTTCACCCAATTATTAAACAAGCAAATTTGCTTTCAGAACTTGGAAAACAAGAAATTAGATTGGCACGAGGCAATTTTGATCCAAAAATAGAAAGCTCTTTTTTGAACAAACAATTCAAAAATAAAGAATATTATAACCAATGGAATAGCCAACTAAAAATCCCTGTTTGGTTTGGCACAGACCTAAAATTTGGTTTTGAACGCAATACAGGCGAATTTCTCGATCCTTCTTTGGCTGTTCCTGCCGAAGGTTTGGCGTATGCAAACCTAACTGTTCCGCTTGGGCAAGGAATGTTGATCGATCAAAGGCGAGCCATGTTGCGAGAAGCACAAGCCACCAATGGAATGTTAGAAGCCGAAAAAATAAAAAATATTAACAAAATGCTTTTGCAAGCAGCCAAAGATTATTGGAATTGGTATCACGAATATTTTAGTTTTTTGATTACCCAAAAAGGCTACGATTTGGCTAAATTTAGGTTTGAATCTTCAATAGAACAAGTAAAACAAGGCGATTTGGCGGGAATTGATTCGGTGGAAGCCAAAATTATGTTTCAGCAAAGAGAAATTGAAAGAAGACAAGCCAAAATTGACTTGATAAATGCTAGTTTTATACTTTCCAACCATTTATGGAATAAAGATCAAGCACCTTTAGACTTAGATTCTACTTTGATTCCCAGCGAAAAAATTGGTTTGGAAAAAGTTATTTCTTTGCCAGATTTGTTAGATTTTGCAAAAACTAATCACCCAGAAATTCAAAAATTGCAATTCAAAAAACAACAAATCGAGATCAAAAGACGTTTGGGAGTGGAAATGTTAAAACCTGTTATCAACCTGAATTACAGTTTGTTAAGCGCAACTCCTTTGTTTAAAACCCCTTATTTTGAAAGCAATTATTTGAGTAACAATTATAAATTTAGCTTAGATTTTTCTTTTCCTTTGTTTTTAAGAAAAGAGCGCGCCAAATTGCAACAAGCCAAAATTTATGATTTGGAAAACACTTTTGAAACCCAAAATAGAGCAAGAGAAATTGAAAATGAAATCAAGGCGCATTACAACGAATTACAAAATTTGGAACGTCAAATTGCTTTGCAAGAGGAGCAAATTCGCAATTATCAGATTTTGGTAAACGGCGAACAACAGAAATTTATGAACGGAGAAAGTACCATTTTTTATGTCAATATCAGGGAAAGCAAAATGCTGGAGGCAGAGCAAAAATTGGTTTCTTTGCGTTACAAATATGCCAAAACGCAGGCAGAATTGCTTTGGGCAGCAGGAAAAAATGGTTTGGAATAAGTTGAATTTTAGAAGGTTTAAAAAATACATGGTTTTGAGAAATTTTTGTTTAGGGATTTAAAAGTTTTTGCAAATCTTCTTTGCTTGGCAACACAGTTTGATAACGACTTGCAAAAATTTGGTCGTTGTTTTCAGGCAAAGTAATTTCTACCAAAGTATCATTTTTGCTTTGGCAAAGCACAATACCAATAGTTTTATTCTCTTCTTCGAGTTTTACAAATCGATCATAAAAATTAACATACATTTGTATTTGCCCCAAATCTTGATGTTTTAGATCACCAATTTTTAGATCAATTAGCACAAAACAACGCAACAAACGATTATAAAACACCAAATCTACAAAAAAATGTTTTTCTTCTATTGAAATACGTTTTTGGCGCGCTACAAAAGTAAACCCCTTTCCAAGTTCGAGCAAAAAATGCTCTAATTTGTCAATAATGGCTTGTTCTAATTGGTTTTCGGAAAAAGATTTTTCGTTTTGCAAGCCCAAAAATTCCAAAATATATGGGTCTTTAACCAAATCTTTTGCTGTTTGTACAGCTAAACCTTTTGTACTCAAAGCCAAAATTTCCTCTGGATTTCTTTGATTTAGCAAACGGACATACAAAGCCGATTGAATTTGCCTTTTGAGTTCCCGAACCGACCAAGCATTTTGCAAAGATTCTATTTCATAAAAAAGCCGTTCTTGCTCCTGCGGAATTTTGATAAGTTGTAAATAATGCGACCAAGACAATCGGAAAGGGCTTTCTAAATTCCTAGACAGTGTTTCGGAATTTGAATAAACCCAATAAAAACGCCTCATATTTTCCAAATTATCTACCGAAAAGCCTTTTCCAAATTCCTCGCTTAGTTTCAGAGAAATGGTTTGTAGGGTCTTTTTGTCATATTCGGCTCGGTTTTTTCCATGTTGTTCTTCTTTTACAATTCTTTCCCCAATTTGCCAATAGGCTCTTAGCAATGCCTCATTCATATTTTGATAAGCCTGTTGTTGTGCTTTCTGCCAAATTAATCGAAGCTCGTCTATCAAATTTTTTTGAACAAACATATTTCTATCTATTTTTAAAAATTTCATTCATAGTTTCTAAGTCTGTGATTCTTTTTTCTAAAAGCGTGATTTTTTCTTTTAAAAATGTATTTTCTTGTTCAGATTTTTCGAGGGCATGGTTTTTGGCTTGTTCAGATTCTGGGGTTTGGATTACGCTACCTTGAATGTTATTGTTATTTCCGTTTCCATTAATGATATTTTTTTCTTCAAAATCAAATAATTTAGGCAAACTAATTCCCAAAACATTCGCAATTTGTTCTAAACGTGAAAGATTGACATCTGTAATATTGCGTTCTATATTGCCGTAAGCCTTTGCAGAAATTTCCAATAATTCCGACCCTTTCAAAAGTCTGAAATGCTTGATTTTATTTCCAATTTTCAAGTCCATAAGAAGTGTAGCTTACTAAAAATGATTTATGAGTACCTTGACAAAGGTAGGTATTTTTTGGAATTTTGCAAATATTTTTCACAAATTTTTTTTTATTTGTTAAATTAATATTCAACTTTTTTAATCATGAAAATTTTTGTATTACTGCTGACCATTTTATTGGCTATTATTACAGTTATGGCTTTAATCAAGCCAGTATTATTAAAACGCATCGGACTCAACCTTACAAGACCGAAAATATTTTTAATAGGTTCTCTTACAATATTTATTTTGCTGATCATACTTGGACGCTTTGTAAATCCAGAAGAGGTAAAATACTATAATGCAAAAACTCTTTTAGCAGAGAAAAAATATAGACAAGCCGCTGATATGCTCAAAAAAATAGACACAAAATCAGATTTATATAAGGAGTCGGTGAACCTATACAAAGAGGCAGATAGTTTGGCTCTTTTGTATGAGGAAAATCTCAAAAAAGAAGATTCTGAAAATTTAAAATTGCTTAAAGCCTATGGGAAAATAGACGCAAGTAAGGAAATTGAAAAAGTTGCTTTCGATTCTTTAAATGGAGTTGCGCAGTTTACATACAAACTCCAAACCCCATCTTTGTCTTGGTATTGGGATACAAATGACAAAATAGAAAAAGCAATGGTAAGCATTCCTGCCAGAGTTATGAAAGATTTTGATTTTGTAAACGTGGTTGAACTAACTTTGCCCTTTGAATCAAAGACATATTACACAAAAATTTCTCGTCAAGAAATAGAGGCATACACACGAACATCTTTTGAAAATATTAAAAAAGATTTTAGTGTTAATTTTGTCGATATTTATGTGTACAACAAAAAAATTGGTGAAACAAACAAAAAACGTAAAGATTATTTTGATAAATTTGTAAAAATTAAGTAACAGCATTTTCCAAGTTCTGCATAGTTTCCCAAACCTTAGAAGGTCTTCAAAACCTTTTAAGGTTTTTAATTTTTAAAATTAAAATTCTATTACGATTAGATTTGAGAATTTGACCGCACAACAAAGCGTTTCTACAGACAACATGGGAAAGTAATTGGACAAAAAAATGACAAAAATTAGGATTATGTTCTAATCTTTGTCAAATTAACGTGAGTTCGGAAATAAAATATTCAATAAAAGCCCTGCAAAGGGCGTTCCGTTGGTAGAAAATAAGATTCTGTTCTTTTCTAGCACCATAGGTGCGCACCTATGGTGCTAGAAAAGATAGGATTGTTTTTATCTACCAACGGTGTTGCTTCTATGAAGCTGATAATCTATTGTATTTCAATAAATTATATTTAGATCATTTCCGAACTCATGTCAAATTAAATTTAAAGTTTAGTAACCCATGAAAAAAATTTGCGTAAGTAGATTATCTAAATATTTTAACTTAATATTTTATGGAAATTATTAATAAGTTACAACATACCATGAGTAATTTACAAATGTTATACCCTCTTTACCCCTTTATTTTTATAATAATAAATTATATTGTATCATTTAATAAAGCATTTAGTAAAGTAGAACACATTTTAAAAGCTACAAAACCTATTTCTAAACTTTTCTATATAATTTTTGGAATCCTTATTTGGTTTGCAAGTGCTGTAATTGCTTATAAATATTACTTTAAAATAGAGGAACAGGAATGCGCTCTTTTAAATAAAAGAGCTTGGTATGGAGACCATAATTTTAGTGTATTGTTTGATTATATCCCATTTATCACTGCAACTTTATCCTCTTTATTTATTTTTTATCGTAAAGAAAGTATCTTTCATTTCGTGTCTCTTCTTTTTGGTATATTTCTAATTTACTACTTTGGAACAAATTGGTGTATTGATTTATTAGGTGGTCAAAATAATTTTTGGTGGAGTCAAATAAACTTTAATAAATACGGTATTGGAATATTTTTAATTCCTTCTTTAATTCCAACTATTCTATACTTTATTCTTATCTCTTTTCTTCTGAATATTGAAAAAAAGAGTTTATATTCTGTACAGTGTAGTGGAATTAACAATAAAGGAAAAAGATGTCGAAAAAGAACCACAAATAAATCTGGAAGATGTGAATATCATGCAGAATAATAAGCTAATTCTAGTGCGGTCAGATTCTCAAAACCGAGAAATATGGGTTTTGAGAAACCCTGTGAGCAGGTTTAAGAACCTGCTCACACCTTAATTTTTTTCTAAGCAAATGCCGCAATTCCTGTAATTTCTTTGCCCAAAATCAACAAATGAATGTCGTGTGTGCCTTCATAAGTTGCCACCGATTCGAGGTTCATCATGTGTCGCATGATTGGGTATTCGCCTGTGATGCCCATTCCGCCAAGCATTTGGCGAGATTCTCTTGCAATTTCTAAAGCCATTGCCACGTTGTTTCTTTTTGCCAAAGAAATTTGTGCCGTAGTTGCTTTTCCTTCGTTTTTGAGCATTCCCAAACGCCAACAAATGAGTTGCGCTTTGGTAATTTCGGAAAGCATTTCTGCTAATTTTTTTTGTTGTAACTGAAAAGATGCAATCGGTTTTCCAAATTGGATTCTTTCCATCGTGTATTTTTTGGCGGTTTCAAAACAGTCCATCGCCGCCCCCAAAGCTCCCCAAGCAATGCCAAATCTGGCGGAATCTAGGCAACCCATCGGCGCGCCCAAACCTGATTTATTGGGCAAAAGGTTTTCTTTTGGCACTTTTACGTTGTCAAAAACCAATTCGCCTGTGCAACTTGCCCGCAAAGACCATTTGTTGTGAGTGGTTGGCGTGCTAAACCCTTCCATGCCTCTTTCTACAATTAAACCGTGTATTCTGCCTGCCTCATTTTTTGCCCAAACTACGGCAATATCTGCCTCTGGTGAGTTAGAAATCCACATTTTTGCGCCGTTTAGCAAATAATGATCGCCTTTGTCTTCAAAATGCGTTTCCATGCCCGAAGGGTTTGAGCCGTGATTGGGTTCTGTCAAGCCAAAACAGCCCAAATATTCGCCTGAAGACAATTTTGGCAAATATTTCATGCGTTGTTCTTCCGAACCGTAGGCATAAATTGGGTACATCACCAAAGAACCTTGCACCGAAGCGGTTGATCTCATGCCCGAATCGCCACGTTCTACTTCTTGCATCATCAAACCGTAGCTAATGTAGTCCAAACCGCCATTTGGATTGTATTTTTGAGGAATAGTAGGTCCGAAAATGCCTATTTCGCCAAATTTTCTTACCAAATGTTTTGGGAAAATATTGTTTTGGCAACAATCTTCTATGATTGGGCTAATTTCTTTTTTAACAAAATCACGCACCGCCGAACGGATCATTTTGTGTTCTTCGGTCAGCAAATCGTCGATGTTATAAAAATCAGGGGATTCGAAAGTATCTACTTTGTTACTTTTAAGAATCGTTTTTTCGTCAAATGTATTTTGCATTTTTATTGGTTTTTGTGTTCAAACAAGTGGCGCAAAGTTAGTGTTTTTTTTTCGTTGAATTTTTTTTAATGGTTTGGATTTTTGGAATGTTTTTTTTAGAATTATAAGATAGCTGCAAGTATTACGCTTATAATATTTGTATAAGTTCTAAAAAAATTCCAAGAAAATTATTTTTATAATTCATTGATTATCAACAACTAAAATTTTTGAAATTGCGTAAATACCCGATAAATCACTTAAAATAAATATGTTAAAAATTATCTATCAAAAGCTATTTAGTTTTAATGCTACTTTAGGAATTACGCTAATATTATTATTTGGTATTCCTCGTTTTATTATTGTTTTAGAAGCAAATGCAACGGGAAACTATAATAAAATTCCCATCATATTTCTGTTAATGTGGTGTTTGCCGTTTATTTTGCTCTCAAAAGAAGGCAGAACCAATATTGGAATAGTAAAACCTAAGAATTATTTATGGTTGATTTATTCTTTTTTATTGGGTGCGATTCTGTCTGCGGGTGTGTATTATGTCGGTTATTTTTTATATGAACATAGCAATAGTCATTGGTTTGTTTACACCTCAAAGTCTTTTGAGCAAGTTATCGGAATGATTGCCAAAAGACCTGATGACAAAATTATATATTTTTGGATTTACGCCATAATATCGATGACTTTTAGCCCAATCGGAGAAGAACTTTTGTATCGTGGCGTTGTTCATGGTAGTTTTGTTAAAAAATATGGCGAGCAAAAAGCCTCATACATAGATGGTGCAGCTTTTGCTATCACACATTTGGCACATTTTGGGATTGTGTATATTGCTGGTACATGGGATTTTTTCTTTATTCCTGCTTTGATTTGGGTATTTTTGATGTTTCTAACAAGCCAAATATTTTTTATTTGCAAACAACAAACGGGAAGTATCTTTGGGGCAGTGATTAGCCACGCAGGATTTAATTTGGCAATGATGTACTTTATTTTTTATCACGTCATTTGATCTCTTTTCTGAATTGTTTTTAGCACATTTATAACGCTAATTCTTACTAATAAATAAACGAAAAATTCGCATTTATCGGCAAAATTAGCGTTATCTGTGTACCAAAATAAAAGAAATAATCATAAAACATAAAATCTATTAAACAATTCCTTAGTAAAAGATTAAAATTTGTGATCAACAAAAAAGCATCATTTCCCCCGAAAAGTCAGCAAAAGCGAAGGCAACAAAATCAAATTTGTAAACATGGCAATCAGCAAAGTAGTCGAAGTCAAAGCCCCCAAAGCCACCGTTCCACCAAATTCTGAACCCACAAAAATCACAAAACCCGCAAACAAAACAATGGAAGTGTACATCATACTCATGCCCGTTTCTCGCAAACTTATTTGTACTGCCTGCTCGACATCAAAGTTTAACCTGATTAATTCCTGCCTATATTTTGCCAAAAAATGAATGGAATCATCAACAGCAATGCCAAACGCAATGCTAAAAATCAAAGCCGTACTCGGTTTTAAAGGCACTTCCAAAAAGCCCATCATGCCCGCAACCATCGCCAAAGGCAACAAATTCGGGATCAAAGAAATGATCACCATTCTGAAATTTTTGAACAAAAAACCCATAATCAAAGCAATCAGAAAAATAGCCAAAGCCAAACTTTGTTGCATATTTTGGATCAAATAACGGTTTCCTTTAATGAAAAGCAAAGTAGTTCCTGTGATGGTTGCCTTGATGTCGGAATCGGCAAAAATGGCTTGCATTTGCGGATTTACTTGTTTTTGAATCAAAGAATCCATGCGAATTGAGCCTAAATCTGCCACTTTCAAAGAAATTCGAAGCAACCTGCCCGAAGTATCCACAAAAGAACGAGTCATGGAATCGGCTGAAGAATTGTTTTTGAGATAAGACTGAATAAAAACGCCTTCTCTGGAAGTTGGTAAACTATAAGAATCGGGACTTCCGTTAAAATATGCCTGATTTGCGGCTTTCAAAAAAGTTACAGACGAAAGCGGCGCAGAAAAGTAAGGGATCGTTTGCAAATAATTTTGTAAAGAATCTATTTTTTGCAAATTGCTCATTTTTCTAATTCCTTTTCTTTTTTGCGTATCAATCACAATCTCGATGGGCATCACGCCTTTAAAATTTTTCTCAAAAAAACGCAAATCTTTCACAATTTGGCTTTCTTGGGGCATATCGTCCACCATAAACGACAAAGCCTTAATTTTAACAATGCCAAAAATAGAAATTACAGACATCAAAATAGCCACAGCATAGACTTTTGGGCGGTTTTTGCTTACCAAATGGATCAGCAATTCCACAAAACGAATGGTAGGCTGAAAATCCAAATGTTTTAAATGGCGTGCTTTTGGGCTTGGCAAATACGAAAAAATTGCAGGAATAAAGGTCAAACTAATGATAAAAGTAGCCAAAATATTGATTCCCGCTACAATTCCAAACTCTTTAAGAATGGAAATATCCGTAAAAATCAAGACCATAAAACCGATGGCAGTGGTCAAATTGGTCATAACTGTAACAATTCCTATTTTTTTTATGACTAATTTGAGTGCAACAATTTTGTCTTGCTGAATAACAAATTCTTGATGATAACGATTTAACAAATAAATGCTGTTTGGAATCCCGATCACGACCAAAATTGGCGGAAGCAAACCTGTAAGTAAAGTAATTTTATAACCCAAAATTCCCAAAGTTCCTAAAGTCCAAACAATAATAATTCCGATCATAAGCATTGGGAAAATAACAGGCGAAAAACTACGAAAAAACAGATACAAAACGGTCAAAGTAACGCCCAAAGACAACATCAAGAAAAAATTGAGTTCCTTGCGCACCTTGTCGGACAGCAAAGTTCGAACATAAGGAATGCCCGCATAATGCAAATCTATTTTGGTTTTTTGGCTAAAATTTTCGCCTAATTTTGTAATTTCAGGAATTAAAACGTGCCTTTTGGCAGAACCAATCCATTTTTTGTCAATCGCAAGGGCGATCAAAGTTGCGCCGTTCTGAAAATTCAAAAGTTGGTCGGCAAACAAACGAATATTTCGCGCTTTCAAAAGCAAAGAATCCAAACCTTGTTGGTCGATGGGAAAAGGCTTAAAAATTGGGTTTAAAACAAATTTTTCTTCGCTTCGGTTGGCTTCAATATTCAATATTTTGGGCAAAGCCAAAACTTGATTAACTCCTTGTAAACCAGAGAGTTGATCGCAAAATTCGCTAAAATATTTGAAGTTTTGAAGTTGGTACAAACTACTATCTTTCAAACCAATGACCAAAATATTTCCGTCTTCTCCAAAAGTTTTTGTAAATTCATTGAAAAACAACATATCAACGTCATCAGGAGGCACAACTTTGATAAAATCGTAGGTATTTTCTACTTTTCGGGCTTGAAAACCCATAAAAACGGTAATTATTCCGATCAAAATCAATACCGCCAACCTATTTTTTAGTACGAAATCTGCAAATTTAGACCAAATCATTTTTTTTGTTTTTTTTAATAAAAATCAAAGTTTTCTAGTTCCAAAGGAACAAAATATGTGTTGCAAAATTAGAAATTTTACACGATTTAGTTTTGCCCAAAAAAATTAGGTTTCATATAAATAAAACCTGCTTTATTATCAATAATTACGTTAAAGCGTTTTAATATTTTATTTCCAAACAGCCCTGAAAATTTGTAATGAGAGCCATTCTTATTTTGTTTTTCTAATGAAATCACGCCATCATCAATCATTTGTTCTGCAATCATTAACTTAGGAATATAGGCAATTTTTTTGCTTCCCAAACCAATAATATTTGAAAATTTATCGTACAAATTATTTTTTGTCAAAAAACCATTTCCAATGATTCCATTTCCTGTATTTCCTGTGTCAAACAAAAACCAATCTTTGTATATTTTGTCATCGAAAACAAAAGTTGCTTCAAATATTGGGCGAATTCCGCCATCCAAAATCATATTTTGTTTCACAAAACTCGCATCAATTTCTGGCAAATTTGCGAATAAAATCAAATGGTTTTTTTCATAATCAATCATATAAATTTGATCTAAAAAAAAACTATTTCCAACGATTAAATCTTCATATTTATCCATATTTTTGGTTTCATATATTTCTATGTTACTCCACTTCAATCCCGCAATTTTTATTTCATTGCTTGAACTTACTTTCGTTTCATTTGTGCCATCACTGTTGGTGAGATAACCCTTTTTATCAAAATTTATCTCGGTTTTTTTAACAGATTTTTTATTGATATTTACTGCACTTGCCCCCAAATCAAACTGAATATTCAAAACTTCTGAATCATTTATTTTTCCTTTAAAATAAACCCGATTGTTCTTCATTGTAAACGGAATGGTGTCATTTCCTTGACTTACTTTTTTAGGTTTTTTCAAGTTTGGATAATTGGCAGAAATGCGCGTATAGCAAGAATCTTTTCCATTCAAAAGCACTATAAAATCTTTAATTTCACCATCATTTAAGACAAAAGAAATGCTGTCTTTGTCTGTTATAAATTTGACAAGTGTTTTTTTTCTTGGCAAATCAAGGTAATATATATCTGGTTTTGTTTCTGGAAAAATTACCCAAAAATTTGATTTATAATTTAAACCATCATATATTTTCACATTTTTTGAGTTTGCAAGTATCACAGGCAAATTTTGCTGTGCGAATAGATTTTGAAAAACAAAAACCAATAAAAGTAATAAAATATATTTCATATTGACTGTTTTTTTGCAAATATAGAAAAAGCCAAAACCCTTTTTGTAAAGATTTTGGAATAAGCTATTTTATTTTTTTAATTCCTTATTTAAACAAAAAATTCTTGTATTTCTAACCAATTTTCCATTGAAAAGTCAATAAATTCATGTTTTTTTTGCCCAAAAAAGATTGTGTTCAAACCTGCTTTTTTTCCAAATTCCATATCCGAAATACTATCACCTATGATCCAAGATTGCGAAAAATCTGCCTTTGGAAAATCCGATAAAACTTGTTTTGCCATGCCAATATTGGGTTTTCGGTTTGGATCGTTGGCGTTGGCAAGCGAAGGACAATGATAGATTTTGTCAATTAAAACCTGAGAATCATGAAGTTTGGATAACATTTTTTGGTGAAGAATGTGTAAATCTTGTTCGGTCATGATCTTTTTTCCAATTCCTTGCTGATTGGTAACGACCACGATTTTGTCAAAAAGTGGTTTTAATTTTGTCAAAACTTCTTTTATGTTTGGCATAAATTCAAATTCTGACCAATTTTTTACATAATCGTCATCAAGTTTTTTGTTGATGACTCCGTCTCTGTCCAAAAAAAGTATTTTCATGGGATATTTTTTTTTGCTCTGTCCGACAAATGTCTGACTTATTTTTTATCAATTTTATTTTTTTTCTAGTCCGAAGTTGCGTAGCATCTGTAGAACGGACTTTAGTCCGTTTTTTTGCATTAAAAATACCAAAAAACGGACTAAAGTCCGTTCTACAGCAAATACTATACAACTTAGATTATTTACTCAACCATTTATTATACACCAATTGCTGCGATTCGCTAGGATTTGGTACGCGGCTAAGGCTATAAATGTTGGCATTGCTGCCCATCAAAACAACTTCGATGGTTTGCAAATTCATATCTCTTGCCACCAAAACTTTGATTTTGTCTCCGCGTTTTTTGCCTTGTAAATATTGCGCCATAAAGGTTCGGTTGCCCATTCTGAAATTATCAATAGCCAAAATTTCGTCATTGACATTCAAACCATATTCATAAGCCGACTCACCTTTGGTTACCGCTTTGATCATCAAACGATTGTTTTCTTCGGCAATGCTTGCACCCAAATCAACGGCAAAAGATTTGCTTTCGTTGAGTTGCAAACCTGCATAACCATAATAAAGGTTATAATCTGGTTTTTCAGTTCCGTAAACGTGTTTTTTGAAAAAATCGTCGAGTTTGATTCCTGCAAATTTTTCGAGTGCTTTTTTAAATTCGTCTTCTGTAAAACCGCGATTTAGTTTTTTGTAATATTCTTGATAAGCAAATTTCATGACATCATCAAGTCCGTGTTTGCCTTTTGAGTTTTGAATAATGATCAAATCCAAAATTGCAGCCACTCTGGCACCGCTTCCGTAGTAAGAAATTCCTGTATTTCGAGAATTTTCGTTTGGGCGATATCCTTTGATCCAAGCGTCATAACTAGATTCGGTGATGGATTGCACTTGCCCTCCTGGACTATTTTCGTGGATGTCTATTTCGCTTGCAATGCCGTTCAAAAAGTCAAATTCGTTTGTAAAACCTGCCCTGCGTACAATTACTTCCTGATAATAACTTGTAAAACCTTCAGAAATCCATAATTGGCGAGTATAATTTTCGTTGTCATAATCAAATGGTCCTAAAGGTTGCGGTCTTAAACGTTTGACGTTCCACAAATGGAAATATTCGTGAGCAACCAATTCCAAAAACCTAACATAACCTGTTGGCGTGTTATAATTGAAACGGTTTAAAACCAAACTTGTAGAATTTAAGTGTTCCAAACCGCCATTTCCTGCATTAGAACCCACATTATTAATGATAAAAGTATAATCTTTGCAAGGATTTTCGCCAAAAATTTTGGTGGCAGTTTCTGTAACTTTTGCTACATCTTTGGTAAAATTGTCTTCATTATAATTTCCACCGCCATAAACTGCTATTTTGTGCGGAATATTATCTGCCGTAAAATCATAAATTTTTTGGTTTCCCAATTCAATTGGAGAATCGGCTAAAACGTCATAATTTGGGCTAGAAAGCATAAATTTGTCGTTTCCGATCATTGCAAGTCCTGTTGAAATTTCTTTCCAATCGGCAAAAGTTTTGATTTGGATAGTCGAAGGCAAATCTAACATACCATCGGGATAAACAAAAATACTGGTCGGCACAAGATGGGCGTGTGCGGCATCGATAAAGCTGGTGCGCACCGAAACCTCGTAGGCATAAACTTTGTAAGAAAAACTCACGGTTTCGGATTTATTGGTAGTGATTCGCCAAGTATTTTTTCGGACTTTTTCCAAAGGAAGAGCTTTTCCTGAAGCATCTTCTGCGCTTTCGCCTTCTACATTTTTCGAAAATTCTCTGACCAAATACGAACCTGGCGCCCAAACGGGCATTTTAAAATCAATGAAATCTTTTTTGATTCCTTCGATTTTTACGCTTACTTCTACATAATGCGTATGCGGTTTGCTGACGGAAAGTGTATAGCTAAGTTTCTGGGCAACAAGGTTTGATGCGTAGAGAAAAAATAGACTCAAACAGAAAAAAATATTTTTTTTCATAAAAAATAATTTGATTTGAAAATTTTATCAAAATTCTATTTTTAAGATCGATTTTCAAAACATTCACGATTATTTTTTGTGTTTTTTATTTTGGAAATAAAACTATTATTTTTTGAAGGTGTCCAAGAAGCAAAGTAGAGGCTTAATTTTATAAGATAAAATGCTTATAAAAATCAATTTTATAAGCATTTTATGAACAAATTTATAACTTTTTAAAGGTATTTTTGGCTTTAATTTTTCTGAAAAACTCTGATGTAATCCACTGCCATGCGTTGTGGAAATTTGGTGCTTTCGTTAGGAGAACCTGGCCATTTTCCTCCTACTGCCACATTGACAATAAAGAAATAATTTGCTTGGAACTCACTCAAAGCCGCAGGTGTGATATCTACTGTGTTATAAAGTATATCGTCAAAATACCAACGGATCGCTTTTTCGTCCCAAATTACACTATATACATGAAATTGTTCGGAAAGTTTGCCATTTGGTTTTAAGTAACTTTTCCCAAAATTTGCATAAGTGCCGTTGTTGTCCCAATGTACTGTTCCATGCGTGGTTCTGTTGTTTACAGGTTCTCCGCCTATCATTTCCATAATGTCAATTTCACCACATTTGGGCCAGCCCACAGTAGATATACTTTCTCCGAGCATCCAAAGTGCAGGCCACAAACCCTGTCCTTCTGGCATGACGGCTCTAATATCGATTCTTCCATATTTAAAACTGCGTTTGCCTTGCGTAATTATTCGCGAAGAAGTATAATCACTGCCACTAAAACTTTCTTTTTTGGCAGTAATGACAAGTAAACCATTTTCTACAGAAGTGTTTTCGGGGCGATAATATTGCAATTCATTATTTCCCCAACCTCCGTTTCCTGTTCCTATTTCTTGCTTCCAATCACTGCTTAGACTGTTTCCATCAAAATCTTCTTTCCAAGCAAGCCTGTACCCCTGATAACTTTCGGGGCTAGTATAACCCTGTGTCGGAATTCCTGTGGTGTTATTGATGCTAATCGTAACAGCTTGGGTTGCCTCTACAAAAACTGTGGGCGTAGCAAATGCTCGTACTTTGATCGTATAATTTCCTGCTTGTGAATAGGTATAAATAACCTTACCATCATTAGTTTTTAGTGTAGTAGTTTGTTTGCCATCTCCTGAATCAAAATCATAAGAATTGGCATTTTCTGCGCGGGCTTGAATTTCTATTCTGCCGTTTTCATTTGAAACAACAGTAATAACAAGTTTTGAAGGCGGTAATATTTCAAGTTCCTTGTTTTGGTTGTTTCCACAAGACAAAAGAAATAGAGATAAGCATATAAAACAGAAAAATTGAATATTTTTTAGTTTGATGTTCATTGTAAATATAGTTTTGGGAATGAAAAATATGATAACTTTTTTGGGGGCAGATTGGCTACGTTTTATTCAATAAAAATTTAGATTTTAACTTTTTATTGAGACTTTGAGCCTTAATAAAAAGTTAAAATCTAAAAAAAATTAATCTTGCATGATGTCATCAAAGTAGAAAGCACCTGCACGAAGTCCATGAACAAAGCCATTTTGCTATATGTTCCTGCTTTTGCTTCGCTAAAATTCCAAGTAAGTTCCTGCCAAGTGTTTGCTGTAGCAATGGTTTGATCTTTTTCAATGAAAACTCCTGCATCAGTTCCATTTTCTATTTTCAAACGAACTACTGCACCTGCGATTGGAGACCATACTTTTATTTTAATTTGTTTTTTCGTAGAAAAATCTAAGGCTTGCGGAAGTGAAGCCACTACCCCACCCCAAACTTCTGAACCTGCTGTTTTAGTAATTTTAGCTACTTTTGCCGAAGTATTGATTCCGCTTGCATTTGGGTTTGCCAAAATTTCAAAAGCAACTGCCCCGAAAGCATCAAATTTAGGTTCTTGAGTTTCGAGTGTAAAAGGCAAATTAGGCATATTAACCGTTGAAGGCATTTGAACAATGTCATCAAAGAAAAAAGTATTGCCATTTCCTGCATTTCCAAAATCAAAAAATACTGCTACAATGCTGTATGTATCCGAAGGCGAATTTCCAAGTTCAAAAGTGATTTCTTCCCAAGTATTTGTTTGGGTAATTTTAGCATCTACTTCTTTGAAAACTGCGGCATCTCCTGCTTTTTCGACTTTGAATCTAGCCGTTCCTTTAACAGGCGACCAAACTTTCATACGGAAACTTGTTCCCTTTGTGAAATCTATTTTTTGAGCAAGTGTAACTACATTTCCAGCCCAAACTTCGCCACCTTTAACAGTTTTTCCTACTTTTGCAGAAGTATTGATGCCTGAACGGTTCGGATTATCAACTTGTTCGAAGTTGCTACCGCCAAAACTATCAAAAGGAACGGCATCTTTTTCGAAATCCACAGGCAAACTTGCACCTTTAGGGGCAACTGGTGGAGCAGGAGTATAACCTTTACGGATCAATCGATGAAACCAAGCCAAATCACCATTTGCAGCGTCTTTGAACTTGATAAACATTTCGTTTTCGTTGAGTGAAAGAATTTCGTAAGAGCTTACTCCTGTGTTGTAACCAATAAAACCACGATTAGAAAGGTTTAAAAACATTTTGCCAGAGGCATCGGTGGTAAGTGTGTAAGTAATATTTGTTGGAGCATTGTAAGGTGCTATTAAATCGCCTGCGGGTGAAGGCGCAGAACCTGCAAAATTAGAACCTTGTCCAGGATTAACAAACACATCTCCGTTGGTTTTTTGTATAAATTGAGATTTGTTCAAGAAAAAAGTAAATTCATCATCATACATTCCGCCACCTGCTTTTTCGTTTGGTTGTGCCGAATACCAAATAGGAGAAGTTTCTGCCGCAGGTCCTACGCCAAAATGTCCTGCTCTGTCTTTGTCAATGACCCAAGTTTTACCATTTGCAGCCGCGCAACCTCCTGTAAGCAAAAGCAATTTTTCGTTACTACAAATTTTGGGATCGTTATTGGCAACTTTAACTACTTGCGTAGAAGTAACAGAACCGCCATTTGTATAAACTGTAAGCGTTACAGTATATTCGCCTGAAAAAGGAAAATATGCCGTAGGAGTATTTTCTTTGGCACTCGAACCGTTGCCAAAATCCCAAACTTTCATAAATGCTTTCGCATTGTTATTGGTAAAAGTAAGGTAATTTGCACCTTGCGCTGAAGGAGCAAAGGTAAAAGAAGCATCTGATGCGCTAGGCGGAGTTCCTAACTCAAAAACTTCTTGGGTACAACCAAAAGTGATCATTAAAAGTAATAACCACAAATATTTTCCTATTTTATTCATTTTGAGATTTTTTTTTAGATAAAAAATGATTTTATTGTAACATACCCTTTAGGGTGTGATTATTTTTACTAATCACACCCTAAAGGGTATGTTACAGGTTTAATAACCTGGATTTTGCGCCCAACCTGCTCCTGCCAAATCAATTTCGACTTGTGGAATAGGGAATAATTCGTGTTTTCCTTTAACAAAACCTTTGATGGTTGTAGCGGCTTTGCCTGTACGAACCAAATCAAAAAATCGGAGTCCTTCGCCTGCAAATTCCCAACGTCTTTCTCTTAAAATATCTTCATAAAGTTGGTTTCCTGAAGAAGAAATATTGGATTGTTTAGCACGAGCGCGAACTCTGTTAAGGTATTGCAAAGCCTTCACATCATTTCCTGTACGGTTGTAGGCTTCTGCTGCCATGAGCAACACGTCTGCAAAACGAATCACTTTGTGGTTCAAAGGACTTGTCAAATTGTTGTCTGGAAGTCCTAATTCATTGGCGCGTTTGATGTATTTGTTGTTAAAATACCCTGTGTGTTCGTAACCTTTTGCATAGGAAACGTCTTTGTTGGCTGCTGCAAATGCTTCAATATCCAAAATAGAGGCTTCACGACGAGGATCGCCTTGTGTAAAAGCGTTATAAAGGTCTTTGGTCGGCACATTGTAGCTAAAACCACTTGAATAAAGAGGTCCCGCATATTGTCTGATTCCTTGAAAACCTGGCGCAACAAAACCTTCTAAACATTGAAAACAGTCAAAACTACCACCTTGCGTACCTACATACTGAATATCAAAAATTGATTCAGAATTTTTTTCGTTTTCCAACAAAAACAAAGTTTTTACATCAGGAAATAAATTGTAACTTCCTTGAGCAATGACTTGTTCGAGTGTAGCAGCAGATTCAGCAAATTTTCCTTGATAAAGTTGTACTTTACCAAGTAACGAAAGCGCCATGCCTTTATTAATTCTTCCTTTTTCAGACACTACCCAAGGCAAAGTTTCTGCTGCTTTTTTAAGATCAGCTTCAATTTGTGCATACACTTGCGTAGCAGGCGTTCTTTTGGTAGAAGCGGCTTCACTAAGAGAAATGCGTTTGTCGATGATCAGCGGAACATCACCAAAAAATTTAACCAATTCGGAATAATAATAGGCACGAAGAAAATAATTTTGTGCAAGAATTAAGTTTTTGCCTGTAAATTCGATGTTGTTTTGGTTTTCAAACAAATAATTGGTACGAGTTATGCCTGCGTACATCCAACGCCAAAGGCTTCGGAGTTCGTTATTTTGCCCGCCATGTTGCATAGTATTGATTTGATGCAAACCTTCGGTATCAGTCGGACTTTCGCCACCTGCTTCAGAGTTGTCTGACGCAATTTCGCCAATCCAAATGCTCAAATAAGAAGTTTGCAAAAGATCGTAAGAGGCAATAAGTCCTTGTTCGTAATCACGGGGAGCCAAGAAAAATTTATCGGCATCACGTGTGGCTTCAGGTTCGATGTCGAGGTAGCTACTGCAACCGAAAGAACCAAAAAGCAGGAAAAATAAAATGAATATTTTTTTCATATTTGTTAAGAAAACAAGTTTAGAAAATGAATTTTTTGTAACACAAACCTTAGTTTGTGATGAATTTATAATTTATAAACTCCTAAAAGGCGTTTTACAAGGCTAAAAACCAATGTTAATCCCAGCCATATAAGAACGTGCTTGCGGATAAAATCCGAAGTCGATACCTGCACTAAGCGGATCAAAAGAACCCAAATCTGGATCGAAACCTCTGTATTTGGTAACGGTTACAAGGTTGTTAATCGCAAAATACACTCTGAAACGTTCTATTTTCAATTTTTGCAAAACTTCCGCAGGAATCGTATAACCAAGTTGTATATTTTTGAGTCTTAAAAAACTTCCATCTTCTACAAAATAATCAGAAATGATGTTGTTTCTGTTTGCTCCTGTGGTTTGACGTGGATCGATGTTGGTAGAATTTTCGCCTGTCCAACGAGCAAGTTTGTAGTTGAGCATATTGGCAAGCGGTGTTTGACGCTCATAATTTCTCAAGATTTTGTTTCCAATAGAAGCATAAAGCATGGTAGAAAAGTCAAAACCTTTATAACTTGCACTCAAATTCAAACCCATAGTTGCAGTAGGAATTGGTGAACCAATTGAAGTTTTGTCTGTATTTCCACTAAAATCAATGACTCCGTCTCCGTTAAGGTCTTTGTAACGAATATCCCCAACTTGTGCGCCGTCTTGTTTAGCACCTGCCGAAATTTCGCTTGCATTTTGATAAACCCCGTCCATCTGATAACCAAAGAAATAACCCATTGGCTGTCCGATTTGAAAACGAGAAGAAGTAATGCCACCCACCCCAAAAACTCCTGTAGGAATAAAATTTTGACCTGCTGCCAAAGTAAGCACTTCGTTTTTGAGAGTCGCAACATTGTAGCTGATGTTAAATTCCAAACCGTTTTTAAGTGCTTTGTTATACGATAAAACCACTTCCAAACCCGAATTTCGTACACTTCCTGCATTGACTGTTGGAGGCGTACCACCTGCACCATAAGAACCCAAAATACCTGATACATCAGGAGTGAAAAGCAAATCTTGTGTTGTTTTTGTGAAATAATCGATGGAAGTAGAAAGCGCACCATCTAAAAAAGTCAAATCCACACCAGCGTTGAATTGTTGTGTTTGTTCCCAACGCAAATCAGGATTACCCAAAGCTCCCATAGCTACGCCTGTAGTAATTTGGTCGTTGAAACCGTATTCGCCTTCGCCGTTCAACAAACCACGATAACGGAATAAACCGATTTTGTCATTTCCTGAAACACCATAAGAAACTCTTAATTTTCCAAAAGTCAAAGCAGGAGTTTTAGCAAATTCTTCTTCCGAGAAAATCCAAGCAAAAGAAGTAGAAGGAAAAATCCCAAAACGATTGTTTTTACCAAAATTAGTAGAACCGTCACGTCTTAAAATTGCAGAAAAAATGTATTTGTTGGCATATTGGTACTCCCCACGAACAAAAGCAGAAGCCAAACGACTTTCGTATTGGAAAGAGCTAGAATTGTTCAACAAATTGTTAGGATCAACCGCAAAAAGATCAGCAAAAGCATTAGAGTTATAAGGCACACCAAAACCCACACCTGAAACCACATCACCTCTGTCTGCCAAAGTAGTAACTCCAAGCGTACCTTTGATTTTGTGTTTGTCAAATTCTTTTTCGTAGTTCAAATAGGCTTCTAAATTGTAGTTGAAATAAATAGAACGCGTTTCGCTAACCGAAGCACCTCTTTCAACTGCTATTCCTCCACCTAAATCAACCAAAGGTGCATCCAAATTGGCATTTACTGCTGTATTTTGGGCTTTTCCGCTACCGTAATATACCAAAGGCGAAAAACCTTTGCTTTCTACCAAAGCATAACTATATCCTGCACGTGCAGAAAAAGAAAGTTCAGAAGTAATTTGATAATCTAGTCCCAAATTGCCTACTACTTTGTTTGTGGAAGCGTTATTGTAAGTATTTGCCATTTGTGCAATAGGATTAATTACATCACCAATGCCTTCTGCGTAAGTAAATTTGCCTTTGTCGTCATAAATTGGCGAAATTGGCGAATTGTTGATCGCATTAAAAAGCACAGAACCGATTCCGTTTTCAGGCAAACCTTTTCTACTTTCGTGAGTGTAAAGCAAAGTATTGGTAAAAGAAAGTTTATCCGTAAGGTCTGTTTTGAAATTTAACCTTGCATTATAACGAGTGAAGCCCGATTTGTCTTTGCCAATAATTCCCTCTTGATTCATATAAGAAGCACCTATTGAGAAACTTGTTTTTTCAGAACCTCCTACTGCCGACAAATTGTAGTTTTGGATCGCTGCTTGCGAAAATACCGCATTTTGCCAATCCGTTCCTGCTCCTAATTGCGTATTATTGAAGGGCAAACTTGTTCCTCCTGCGGCGGCAGCTTCGTTTTTCAATACTGCATATTCTGTGGCATTAAGTAAGCGAAGTTTTTTAGTCGTTTCTTGCACGCCATAATAACCATCAAAACTAAATTTGGTTGCTTGTCTTTTCTTTCCGCTTTTGGTGGTAATAATAATAACACCGTTGGCAGCACGTACTCCATAAATACCTGCGGTGGCATCTTTCAAAACGTTGATGCTTTCAATATCATTTGG